>NZ_JABBJJ010000188.1 GCF_012933655.1 Pyxidicoccus fallax
CGCCAACACCCCGACCAGCCAACCGTCCCCGAAGCGACGGCGCCCCCACGTTCCAGTCGGCGGGGGTTGGCCGCATCCCCATCATCCTCCCGACGCGCGCATCACCCGGGAGGTCCGCCTTGGGAGTGTTCGAGCTGCTCGGCCGCTGGCCCGTGTTCCGGCAGTTGCGGAAGGGAGACGCCACCGCGCTCGGTGAGACGGCGATGACCGAGCGCAGCCGCCGCCTGGAGCCGCGCACCGCGAGCGCCGACCGCGTGGTGAAGTCCGTCTGTCCGTACTGCGCGGTGGGCTGCGCCCAGGACGTGTACGTGAAGGACGGGCGCATCCTCGACATCGAGGGCGACCCGGACTCGCCCATCTCCCGCGGCCGGCTGTGCCCCAAGGGCTCGGCCACGTTCCAGCTCGTCACCGGCAGCCACCGCATCCACGACGTGCTCTACCGCCGGCCCGGCGGCACGGAGTGGGAGCGGATTCCGCTGGAGAAGGCCATGGACATGGTGGCCGAGCGCGTGAAGCGCACCCGCGACGAGACGTGGGAGGACACCGACGTCAACGGCCTGAATGTCCGCCGCACCCTGGGCATCGCCCACCTGGGCGGCGCCACGCTGGACAACGAGGAGAACTACCTCATCAAGAAGCTCTTCACCGCGCTCGGCATCGTGCAGGTGGAGAACCAGGCTCGAATATGACACTCCTCCACGGTGCCCGGTCTGGGCATCACGTTCGGTCGTGGCGGCGCCACGAACTTCCAGCAGGACCTGCGGAACGCTGACTGCATCATCATCCAGGGCAGCAACATGGCCGAGTGTCACCCGGTGGGCTTCCAGTGGGTGATGGAGGCCCGGGAGCGAGGTGCCACGGTCATCCACGTGGACCCGCGCTTCACGCGGACGAGCGCCGTGGCGAACCAGCACGTGCCCATCCGCGCGGGCTCGGACATCGCCTTTCTGGGCGGGCTCATCCGCTACGTCCTGGAGCACGAGCGCTACTTCGAGGAATACGTCGTCGCGTACACCAACGCGGCCAACATCATCCGCGAGGGCTTCCAGGACACGGAGGAGCTGGACGGGTTCTTCAGCGGCTTCCTGCCCGATGAAGGGAAGTACGACTTCACCACCTGGCAGTACGAGGGCGTGGGCGGCACGGTGCCCGCGGGTGGCCACAAGCACATCTACGGAGAGCCCGGCGCCGGCAAGGGCGGCGAACACGAGGAGGGCTCCGCCCGCTTCGAGGCGCACAAGGACCCCACACTCCAGCACCCGCGCTGCGTCTTCCAGCTGCTGAAGCGCCACTTCCAGCGCTACACGCCGGCCATCGTCTCGCAGGTGTGCGGCGTACCGGAGGAACAGTTCCTCCAGGTGGCGGAGACGCTGTGCGCCAACTCGGGCCGCGAGCGCACCACGGCGTTCTGCTACTCGGTGGGCTGGACGCAGCACACGGTGGGCGTGCAGTACATCCGCACCGCGTCCATCCTCCAGCTCCTCCTGGGCAACATGGGCCGGCCCGGAGGCGGCATCCTCGCGCTGCGCGGGCACTCGTCCATCCAGGGTTCGTCGGACATCCCCACCCTCTACAACCTGCTGCCCGGCTACATGCCCATGCCGCATGCCCGGCAGGGGTATGACCTGGACGACTACCTGAAGGACCACGCCTCCAGCACCGGCTGGTGGAGCAACCTGCCGAAGTACATGGTGTCGCTCCTCAAGGCCTGGTTCGGCGACGCCGCCACCCAGGAGAACCACTACCTCTTCGGCCACCTGCCGCGGCTCACCGGCAACCACTCCCATCTCCAGACGGTGACGGACATGGCGGATGGGCGGGTGAAGGGCTACTTCATCATGGGAGAGAACCCCGCCGTGGGTTCCTCCAACGGGGCGCTCCAGCGCAAGGGCCTGCGCAAGCTGGACTGGCTGGTGGTGCGCGACCTCACCCTCATCGAGACGGCGGAGTTCTGGCGCAACGCCCCGGAAATCGCGGCCGGTGACGTGAGGACGGAGGACATCCAGACGGAGGTCTTCTTCTTCCCCGCCGCCGCGCACACGGAGAAGGAAGGCACCTTCACCAACACCCAGCGGCTGCTCCAGTGGCGCGACAAGGCCGTGGAGCCACGCGGGGACGCGCGCAGCGAGCTGCACTTCGTCTACCACCTGGGCCGCAAGCTGAAGGCGCTCTACGCCGGCTCCCGCGAGGGGAAGGACCAGCCCATCCACGACCTGCTGTGGGACTACCCCACGCACGGCCCGATGGCGGAGCCGAGCGCCGAGGCGGTGCTCCAGGAGATCAACGGCTACACGGTGGCGGACCGCCGGGTGGTGAGCGGCTTCTCGGACCTGAAGGACGACGGCTCCACCGCGTGCGGCTGCTGGCTCTACTCCGGCTGCTACGCGGACGGCGTCAACCAGACGGCGCGCCGCAAGCCCGCGCGAGAGCAGTCGTGGGTGGCGTCCGAGTGGGGCTGGGCGTGGCCGGCCAACCGGCGCATCCTCTACAACCGCGCCTCGGCGGACCCCGAGGGGCGGCCGTGGAGCGAGCGGAAGAAGTACGTCTGGTGGGACGAGGCCCAGCGGCGGTGGACGGGCGAGGACGTGCCGGACTTCATCGCGGACCGGCCGCCGGACTACCGCCCACCGAAGGACGCCCGCGGCGTGGACGCGCTCGGCGGGGCCGACCCGTTCATCATGCAGGTGGACGGCAAGGGGTGGCTGTACGCGCCCAGCGGCATCGTGGACGGCCCGCTGCCCACGCACTACGAGCCGCCGGAGTCGCCGGTGGAGAACGCGCTGTACGGGCAGCAGTGCAACCCGGTGCGGCTGGAGTGGCGCCGCCGGGACAACCCGCTGCACCGCGCCTGGGATGATCCGCGCTTCCCGTTCGTCCTCACCACGTACCGGCTGACGGAGCACCACACGGCCGGAGGCATGAGCCGCTGGCTGTCCTGGCTGAGCGAGCTGCAGCCCGAGCAGTTCTGCGAGGTATCACCGGAGCTCGCGGCCGAGCGCGGGCTGACGAACGGCGGCTGGGCCACGGTGCGCACCGCGCGCGGGGACATGGAGTGCCGGGTGCTCGTCACGGAGCGCATGCGCCCGCTGCGGATGAAGGGCAAGTGGGTGCACCAGATTGGCCTGCCCTACCACTGGGGCGTGACGGGGCGCCTGCGCGCGAGCGGGGCGAATGACCTGCTGCCCTTCGTGGCGGACCCCAACGTGGAGATTGTCGAGTCGAAGGCCTTCACCGGCGACATCGTCGCGGGCCGGCAGTCCACCGGGGAGCGCGCCGCCGCGGACCATTCGCCGGCGGAGCCCCTGCCCCCGGACCTGCCCGAGCTGCGGCGCGACAGCCCGAGCGTAGGCGACGTCCCGCACGACGCATACCAGGAGCACTTGGAACAGGAGCGGTAGCCGATGGGACAGAAGGGCTTCTTCACCGACACCACGCTCTGCATCGGCTGCAAGGCGTGCGAGGTGGCCTGCAAGCAGTGGAACCAGCTCCCGGACGACGGCTTCCACTTCACCGGGATGTCGTACGACAACACCGGCGCACTGGGTGCGTCCACGTGGCGGCACGTGGCCTTCGTGGAGCGGCCGGTGCCGCTGACGGGGCTGACGAAGGGTGGAATCGACTTCTCGTGGTTGATGATGTCGGACGTGTGCAAGCACTGCCAGCGGGCCGGATGCCTGGAGGCGTGCCCCACCGGCGCCATCATCCGCACCGAGTTCGACACCGTGTACGTGCAGCCGGACGTGTGCAACGGCTGTGGCTACTGCGTGGTGGGATGTCCCTTCGGCGTCATCTCCCGGCGCGAGGAGGACGGGCGCGCGTGGAAGTGCACCCTCTGCTACGACCGGCTCGGCGAGGGCATGACGCCCGCCTGCGCGAAGGCGTGCCCCACCGAGTCCATCGCCTTCGGTGACCTGGATGACCTGCACGCGCGGGCCGAGAACCGCGTGCGCAAGCTGCACGAGCAGGGCATGACGGACGCGTACCTGTACGGCAAGGACGCGGAGAACCAGCCGGGCACGGGCGGGCTCAACGCGTTCTTCCTGCTCGTGGACAAGCCCGAGGTCTACAGCCTGCCGCCGGACCCGGTGGTGCCGACGATGAAGGGCAAGCGCACCTGGGGCATGGTGGCGTTGGGCGCGCTCGGAATGGCGGCGATGGCCGTGGGCTCCGTGCTGCTCGGAAGGGAGGCGCGCTCGTGAGCGACTCCAACGGCAACGGAGAGACGCTGCTGGACCGCCTGCAGCGCAAGCGGGACGGTCGCAACGTGGACCCCGCCCTGGGCGTGCTCTCCGGCGAGGGCTCGCAGCAGCGCGTGAAGGATCCGGAAGGCGCGTACCCGGCTCACGGCCAGCAGGTCACCCACCTTCCCTCGCGCGCCGAACCGCAACGCGAGGACGCACCGAGCTACTACGGGCTCCCGGCGGTGAAGGAGCCCGTGTGGATCTGGTCCATCCCCACGTACCTCTACGTGGGCGGCGTCGCGGGCGCGGCGAGCCTGCTCGGGCTCGCGGCGGACGTGATGGGCGGCCCGAGGCTGGCGAAGCTGGGGCGGCGCTGCCTGTGGGTTGGCACGGCCGGAGACATGATCAGCACGGTGTTGCTCATCCACGACCTGGGACGGCCGGAGCGCTTCCTGAACATGCTGCGCGTGTTCCGTCCCACTTCGCCCATGAGCATCGGCTCGTGGGTGCTGGCCGGCTCGGGGGGGCTGAACACGCTGGGGGTGCTGCTGGCCCACCGGCCCGGTTGGATGGGAGTCGTCGGCCGGAGCGCCGCGGCCGGCGCCGCCGTGCTGGGCATGCCGCTGGCGGGTTACACGGCGGTGCTGCTGTGCAACACGTCCGTGCCCATCTGGCAGGCCACGCACCGCGCGCTGCCGCTGTTCTTCATGTCCTCCGCCACGGCGGCCGCCGGTAGCCTGTTGTCCCTGCTGCCGCATGCGCCGCACGAAGCACGCGTGTTGCGCCCCTACCGTCTCGCGGGAAAGGTCGCGGAGCTCGTCACGGGCGTCGCCGTGGCGCGCGACGCGGCACGGGTATCCGAGGTCGCGAGACCCCTGAAGGAAGGCGTCTCGGGAGCGCTGTGGAAGACGTCCCGCGTGTGCTCCGCGGCGGGGTTGCTGCTGGACGTGCTGCCCGGCCGGTCGCGGTGGAAGCACGTGGCGGCGGACGTGCTGACCACGGCGGGAGCCCTGGCCGCGCGCTTCGCCATCTTCCACGCGGGCAAGGCCTCCGCGCGCAATCCCCAGGCGACCTTCCAGGGACAGCGCCAGGGGCTCGGGGCCGCGGAGGTGAAGGGCAACACGCTGGCAGCGGACGGCAAGCCGCTGAAGTTCCCGCTGCCCGTGCTGCGCTGAGGGGCGTCCCCTACTCCTTGTCGTCCTTCCGGGGCAGGAGGTTCTCCACCATGCCCTTGATGGACTGCTTGATGATGCCGCCCGCGTCCACGTCGCCCTTGAGCAGGGCCTGGGTGTAGTTCTTCGCCTGGTCGAAGGTGATGTGCGGCGGGAGCGGCGGCACGTTGGGGTCCACGTAGGCCTCGAAGACCACGGGCCGGTCCGAGCTCAGCGCCTCCTCCCAGGCGCGCCCGAGTGCCTCGGGCCGGTCCACGCGGATGCCCTTGAGCCCGAGCGTCTCCGCGTAGCGCGCGTAGGGGAAGTCCGGCAGGTCCTGCGTGGCGGGCAGCTTCGGGTCCCCGGCCATGATGCGCTGCTCCCACGTCACCATGTTGAGGTCGCGGTTGTTGAGCACCAGGACGATGAAGCGCGGGTCCTTCCACTCCTTCCAGTACTTCGCCACGGTGATGAGCTCGCTGTTGCCGTTCATCTGCATGGCGCCGTCGCCCACCATCGCGATGACGGGCCGGTGCGGGAACGCGAACTTCGCGCCGATGGCGTAGGGCACCCCGCAGCCCATGGTGGCGAGGTTGCCGGACAGGGACGCCATCATCCCCTTCCGCATCTTGATGTTCTGCGCGTACCAGATGGTCCCCGAGCCCGAGTCCGCCGTGAGGATGGCCTCGTCCGGAATGCGCGGTGACAGCTCCCAGAAGACGCGCCGGGGGCTCACGGGGTCGGCGGCGCTCATCGCGAGCGACTCGGCCTGCTTCCACCACTGCCGCACGCCCTTCTCCACCGTGTCCCGCCAGCTCCTGTCCTGCTTGCGCTGGAGCAGCGGAATCAGCGCGCGGAGCGTCTCGCGGCTGTCGCCCACCAGCGGCACCTCCATGGGGTAGCGGATGGCCAGCATCCGGCCGTCGATGTCGATTTGCACGCCTCGCGCCTGTCCCTCCTTGGGCAGGAACTCCGAGTACGGGAAGCTGGTGCCCACCATCAGCAGCGTGTCGCAGTCGGCCATCAGGTCCCAGCTCGGCTTGGTGCCCAGCAGGCCGATGGAGCCCGTCACGAAGGGCAGGTCATCCGGCAGCACCGCCTTGCCGAGCAGCGCCTTCGCCACGCCCGCGCCGAGCAGGTCCGCCACCTGCACCACCTCGTCCGCGGCGTTCATCGCGCCGGCGCCCACCAGCATGGCGACCTTCTTGCCGGCGTTGAGCACATCCGCCGCGCGGCGCAGGTCCTGCTCCTGGGGAAGGACGCGGGGCACGCTGTAGCCCACGCTGGAGTGGACGGTGCCGTGGGCGCGCTCCGGCTTCTGGTACGGCTGCTCCTGGATGTCGTTGGGGACGATGATGCACGTCACGGTGCGCTCGTACCAGGCGATGCGCATGGCGCGGTCCACGGCGTGACGCATCGCGGACGGGTTGGTGACCATGGTGACGTACTCGCTGGCCACGTCCTTGAAGAGGGCCGACAGGTCCACCTCCTGCTGGTAGTGGCCGCCCAGGCACGTGCTCGCCTGCTGCCCGACGATGGCCACCACCGGCTGGTGGTCCAGCTTCGCGTCGTAGAGGCCGTTGAGCAGGTGGATGGCGCCAGGGCCCGAGGTGGCGAGACACACGCCCGGCTCGCCGGTGAACTTGGCGTGAGCGCACGCCATGAAGGCGGACATCTCCTCGTGGCGCGACTGGACGAACTTGAACTCCGAGTTGCGCCCGAGCGCTCCGAGGATGCCGTTGATGCCGTCTCCGGGGTAGCCGTAGATGCGGCGGACGCCCCACTGGGACAAGCGATAGAGGAGGTAGTCGGCGACGGTGACGCTCATTTGGTAACCCCGTGGCGGAAGCCAACAGGGTCAACCTGCGCACACTTCGCGGGCGCGAGAAGGCGAGCAGGCAGGCAGCCCGGCCCGCCTCCGCCAGTCCCCGGACCGGGCGCCTACTCCGCCTTCGCCACGTCCTTCTCCAGGCCGACGTTGGTGGAGGCCCGGTTGTAGATGGCCTCGTCCAGGAGCCCCTCCTCGCGCGCCACGAGGACGGGCACCAGCATCTGCCCGGTGACGTTGGTCATCGTGCGCATCATGTCGAGCACGCGGTCGATGGCGAGCAGATAGCCCAGGCCCTCCAGCGGCAGGCCGGCGGAGCTGAGCACCACGGTGGCCATGACCACGGCCGTGCCGGGCACACCCGCGGTGCCGAAGCTGCCCAGCACCGAGGCCAGCAGGATGATGAAGTACTGCGACGCGGACAGCTCCAGGCCGAAGTACTGCGCGACGAAGAGCGACGTGATCGCCGGGTAGATGGCGCCGCAGCCGTCCATCTTGATGCTGGCGCCCAGGGGCACCGCGAAAGAGGCGTAGTCCTTGTTGACGCCCAGGTTGTGCGTGACGCTGCGGATGGCGACCGGCATCGACGCGAAGCTGGACGAGCTGACGAACGCCACCTGCATGCCGGGCGCCGCGCCGCGGAAGAAGCGCAGCGGGTTGAGCCCGTGCGTCAGCAATAGACCGCCGTAGACGAAGACGATGTGCAGCGCGCACGCGAGGTACAGCGCGAACACCAGCCGGCCCAGGGGCAGCAGGCGCTCGAAGCCGTAGGTGCCCACGAGCGCGGCGATGAGGCCGAAGGTGCCCAGCGGGGTCAGCTCCAGCACGAAGCGGGTGACTTGAATCATCGCGTCGCTGGCCTCGCGCACCAGCTCGCGCAGCCGGGCCGTCTTCTCCCCCAGCTTCACGAGGGCGAAGCCCAGCAGGCCGGCGAAGAAGATGACCTGGAGGATCTTCCCTCCCGCGAGCGCCGCGAAGGGATTGGTGGGCACCACGTCCAGCAGCACCTGCATGGGCCCGGGGACCTCGCGTGGCTTGAAGGACTCCTCCACCTGGAGCTGTCCCACGCCGACGCCCGGCTTCATCAAGGCGGCGGTGCCCAACCCCACGCCCACCGCGAGCGCCGCGGTGATGGCGAACCAGAGGAACGTCTTCCCGCCCAGCGCGGCCACGCTCTTCTGCCCGTGCAGCGCGGCCACCGCGTTGATGACCGCGAAGAACACCAGCGGCGTGGCGATCATCTTGATGAGGTTGACGTAGAGCGTGCCCAGCGGCTGGAGCCACGGACCCGCGGGCTTCCCCACGAGCCAGCCCACCAGGGCCCCGAGCACGAAGGCCCCGAGCACGCGCTGCCAGAAGGGAATGCGGAACCAGGCGGAGATGAGCGTCTTCACGAAGGGCACCTCGTCGGCGACCGGCGGACCATAACCAACCGCGCCGGAGCGCGCAGGGGTTCGCTGCGCCGGGCCCCCGCACATGACGTGAAGCGTCCACGGAACCGGACACCACCCCTGAAGTTGGACGGTACAGGCCCCGTAAAGCGCGAAGGTCGGGGTGACGCGGGTGTCCGCCGCTCGGCCCGTGCCTTGCTCAGGGCCCAAGGGGGACATTGACGCGCGGAGCAGCCCACAGCACGCTTCACGGCATGGGACGGCACGCGAAAGAACGTGGAGAGGCCTTCCCCCGGGCCCCCACGCAGGCGGAGTGGGACGCGATGGGACCGGAGGAGCGGGCGCGGGTGGTGGAGTCCCTGCCCGATGAGGTGACGGACGCGGAGCTGGCGATGCCGGAGGGCGACCTCCACTTCGCCGCCAAGGTGGAGACGCGCGACGCGCTGCTGGGCTACTTCGCCCGCCAGAAGCGCGACGTCTATATCGGCTCGGAGCTGCCCATCTACTACCCGGGGGAGCGGCGCTTCGCGCCGGACCTGCTGGTGGTGCTGGACGTACCGTCCCACAAGCGGGGCAAGTGGGTGGTCAGCCACGAGGGCAAGGGGCTGGACTGGGTGATGGAGGTCCACGTCGGCGGCGACCGGAAGAAGGACGCCGAGTTCAACGTGAAGCGCTACGCCCGGCTGGGCATCCCCGAGTACTTCATCTTCGACCGCTCACGGGAGGAGCTGCTCGGGTATCGGCTGGAGACGCCCGGCGATCGCGAATACACGCGGATGAAGCCCCGGAGGGGACGCTTCTACTCGGAGGTGCTGGGGCTGGAGCTGGCCGTGGAGGACGACAAGCTGCGCATGTGGGCCGGCCAGGAGCTGCTGCTCGAGTCCACGGAGCTCCTGGAAATCGAGCGGCGCCGCGCGGAAGAGCTGGAGGCGCGCCTGAAAATCGAGAGCCGCCTGCGCAGGGACGAAGCCCGCCGACGCAAGGAGCTGGAGCAACGTCTGGCCGAGCTCCAGGCCCAGCTGGCGCAGCGCCGCCCTCACTGAGCGCCCGGAAAACGGCCGGGAAATCAGGGGACTCGGGCCTCCGGGGGCCCGTCTGGCCCCCTGCTTCCAGGAACTTTCCAGGGAGGCCCTCCCCTTCCGGCCCGAGGAGCGATACACCTGGGGCCCACCATGGCCGAGACCTCTTCGCTCAACATCCCTACTGTCGACCTCGCCGACCTCGTGTCGGAAGACCCGGCCCGCGTCGAGCGCGCCGCGGCGGCGATTCGCGAGGCGTTTGGTGTCTTCGGCCTCGTGTACCTGAAGAACCACGGCGTCGACACGCAGGCGCTCAATCGCTACTACGACGCCTTCGCCGCCTTCATCGCGCAGCCGGCGGAGACGAAGAAGCCCTACGGCCGCGCCGACATCTGGTACCAGCGCGGCTGGACGCCTCCGAACACCGAGGTCGCCGTCGCGGGCAACGGCCAGCCGGACTTCAAGGAGTGCTACTTCGTCGCGCCGTACCCCAACGACGAGCAGTCGGCGCTGGAGTTCCCGGAGCTGTACCCGGAGAACGTGTGGCCCGCGAACGCGCCGCCGTACTTCCAGGACGGCATCATGCAGCTGGGCCGCTCCCTCCATGAGGCCGGACTGAAGCTGCTGCGCGGCGCGGCCGTGGCGCTGGGGCTGCCGGAGACGGCGTTCTCGGACCTGTGCCAGCGCGCGCCCCACGTCACGCGGGCGCTCCAGTACCTGCCGCTCACCGCCTCGCAGGTGAACACGGACATCGTCTGGGGCGAGGAGCACACCGACTTCAACCTGCTCACGCTGCTTCCCGGAGGCCGGTTCCTCGACCCGGACGGCCGCCCTGCCCCGGCTCCCGACAACAAGAGCGGCCTGTACCTCCGCACGCGCGCCACGCCGGAGGCTCCGAACGGGCAGATGGTGCGCGGCACGGCGCCCGCGGGCTGCATCGTGGCGCAGGTGGGCCAGCAGCTCGAAATCCTCTCGGGCGGCACCTTCCTCGCCACGCCCCATGTCATCACCGCGCCCGGCGTGTCCGGCTGGCAGCGCCAGTCCGCCGCGCACTTCATGCACGTGCACACCAGCACGGTGCTCTTCCCCCTGCCGAAGTTCCGCACCGCCGACGCCGTCCGGAACTACGCGCCCCCGGTGCTCGCGGGCACGTATGACATCAAGACGCTCGTGGACATCGGCCTCGCGCCCTCGAGCGCGCTCGACAAGCTGGGCTACCGCCACTACGACCGCCTCAACCGTCAGCGCGCGGGCACGTAGTCCGCTTCTTGTTTCATAAACATAGACATCAAACACAGACAAACAGGCATCGAGTCAATGACTTGACAGTCATTGATTTGATGTCTGTTTTTGTTTGCGCTCATCGGCCGTGGCCGGGCGCCCCTGAAAATGGCTGAAGACGTGTTCATGTAGGTATTGGGCCCCATGGGTTAGGCGCCGCGACCCAGGAAAAAATGGCTGAAGACGTGTTCATGTAGGTGCATCACCTTCCTGGGCATCGAGCACGACCCCAAAAAAATGACTGAAGACGCGTTCAGGTAGGCACTGCACCTCCAGAGCCTCTTCAAAAACCGGAGGAATGTCAGGTCATGTAGGCATTGGCTACAGGCCACCGTCCCCGCTTCTGGAAACGCGGCGAGCACTGTCGCCCGGAAAAATGGCTGAAGACGTGTTCAGGTAGGTCTTGCCCAACGGGCTGCCTCGCCGCCGTCGACCTGAAGCTGGCCCGATTCCGACCTGCAGCTGGATCACGGAGCCGGCCCCAGCGGCTCGCGGAGCTCGGCACCTGGAACCGGCACGTTCCCGACCGCATCGCGCGGAGGCCCTGGGGCGTGTCCCCACCCCCGCTCCCAGCGGCCCCGGTTTCACCCGCCGGAAACCTGAATGGTGATTCATAACTCACGCGCTGGCGCAAGGCGTGGAGCGTCAAACCCGTGGGGTTCTCCACCACCCCGTTTCCGAGTGTGGATGGGCCTTGCCCAAGGCCCGCCGAAGGCGCCTAATCCGGCTCCATGAAATTCCTGCGAGATCTCCGCTCGGTCCTGAACCTGACCGTCCTGGTCGCCGGACTCGGCTACTTCGTCGACCTCTTCGACATCACGCTGTTCGGCGTGGTGCGTGTGGCGTCGCTCAAGGACATCGGCATCACGGACCCGACGGAAATCCTCACGAAGGGCGTGTTCATCTACAACGCCCAGATGGTGGGGATGATGGTCGGCGGGATGCTGTGGGGCGTGCTCGCCGACAAGCGCGGGCGCCTGTCGGTGATGTTCGGCTCCATCCTCCTCTACTCGTTCGCCAACCTGGCGAACGCCTTCGCCTGGGACGTGACGACGTACGCCCTCTGCCGCTTCCTGGGCGGCGTAGGCCTGGCGGGCGAGCTGGGCGCGGCCATCACCCTCGTCGCCGAGTCCCTCCCGAAGGAGAAGCGCGGCCTGGGCACCACCATCGTCGCCACGCTGGGCATGCTCGGCATCGTCGCCGCGGCCCTCGTCGGCCAGCACATGACGTGGAAGGTGGCCTACATCACCGGCGGCGTCATGGGCATCGCGCTGCTGTTCGCGCGCTTCAAGGTCTCCGAGTCCGAGCTGTTCTCCAAGAAGACCGACCCGTCCCGCGCCAACCCCTTCCTCCTCCTGCAGGGGGGCCGCTTCCTCAAGTACATCTGCTGCATCCTCATCGGCGTGCCCATCTACTTCACCACGGGCATCCTCTTCACCTTCGCCCCGGAGCTCACCGCGGGCCTGGGCGTCACCGGCACGGTGACCGCGGGCAACGCCATCCTCTACGGCTCCATCGGCCTGACGCTGGGGGACCTGCTGGCGGGCGTCTTCAGCCAGGCCCTCAAGAGCCGCAAGCGCGCGGTGGGGCTGAACCTCGTGGCCGGTCTCTGTCTGATGCTCCTCTACGTCCTCGTGCCGGGGCTGACGAGCACTGGCGTCTACGTGCTGTGCTTCTTCCTCGGCATCAGCGTGGGCTACTGGGCGGTGCTGGTGACGATGGCGGCCGAGCAGTTCGGCACCAACATCCGCGGCACGGTGGCGACAACAGTGCCCAACTTCGTGCGCGGCTCCGCCGCCATCGCGGCGAGCGGCGTCGCCTGGCTCAAGGGCTCGCAGGGCTTCACCATGGGCAACGCGGCGCTCCTGGTGGGCAGCCTCTGCTTCGGCCTCGCGCTCCTCGCGCTCCTGAAGCTCGAGGAGACCTTCCACCGCGACCTCGACTACGAGGAGACCGCCACCAGCCCGGCGGCCCTCCCCCACTCGCAGCCGCACTCCAGCTCCCGGAGCTGAGTCCCGCGAGCCTCAGGCCCCCTCGGGGGCCATGAATCCGATTTCCACCGGATCTCCGAGGCCCCTCGCGGCCGCCAGGGCGGGGCTCACGCCCGATAACCGACGTTCAGCGCCGCGAGGGTTGCGCCCGGTGTGGGGGCGTGACTAACCACCGCGCGCATATGGCCTCCCCTGCCCTACGCCCCATCCAGAAGGTGCTGTGCGCCAACCGCGGTGAGATCGCCATCCGGGTCTTCCGCGCTTGCAACGAGCTGGGCATCCGGACCGTCGCCATCTACAGCGACGAGGACCGCACCCACGAGCACCGTCACAAGGCGGATGAGGCGTACCTCGTCGGCCGCGGCAAGCGCCCGGTGGAGGCCTACCTCGGCATCGACGAAATCCTCGACGTGGCCGAGCGCGCGGGCGTGGACGCCATCCACCCGGGCTACGGCTTCCTGTCGGAGAACGCCGACTTCGCCGAGGCGTGCGAGCGGCGCGGCATCCGCTTCATCGGCCCGCGCTCGCCGGTGGTGCGGACCATGGGCGACAAGGTGGCCGCGAAGGAGCTGGCCCGGAAGGTGGGCGTGCCGGTGGTGCCCGGCGTCACCCTGGAGGGCGACGACGCGCGCGTGCTGGAGCAGGCCCGCGCCTTCTTCGCCCAGCACGGCGGCCCCATCCTGGTGAAGGCCGCGCATGGCGGCGGCGGACGCGGCATGCGCGTCGTGCGCGAGGCGGCGGAGCTGGAGTCGGCGCTCGCCTCTGCGCGCTCCGAGGCGAAGAGCGCCTTCGGCTCCTCGGCGGTGTTCCTGGAGAAGTTCCTGGAGCGCGTGCGCCACATCGAGGTGCAGCTGCTGGGCGACCTGCACGGCAACCTCGTGCACCTGCACGAGCGCGACTGCTCGGTGCAGCGCCGCCACCAGAAGGTCATCGAGATTGCCCCCGCCCCCAACCTGTCCCAGCAGCTGCGCACCGCCATCTGCGACGCGGCGGTGCGGCTGGCGCGAGAGGCGGGCTACTCCAGCGCGGGCACCGCCGAGTTCCTCGTCTCCGGAGACAGCTTCTACTTCATCGAGTGCAACGCGCGGCTCCAGGTGGAGCACACCGTCACCGAGCAGGTGACGGGCGTGGACCTCGTGCAGAGCCAGATTCGCATCGCGGAAGGCTACCGGCTGGACTCGCCTCAGGTCGGCATCCCCTCGCAGGACGCCATCGTCCCGCGCGGCTTCGCGGTGCAGCTGCGCGTCACCACCGAGGACCCGGCGAACAACTTCATGCCGGACGCGGGCATCATCACCGCGTGGCGCGCCGCCACCGGCTTCGGCATCCGGCTGGATGGCTCCAATGGCTACACCATGGCGCGCATCTCGCCGTACTACGACTCCATGCTGGTGAAGGTCATCGCCTACGCGCCCACGTTCGAGGGCGCGGTGATGAAGGGCCAGCGCGCGCTGCGCGAGTTCCGCATCCGCGGCGTGAAGACGAACCTGCCCTTCCTGGAGAACGTGCTGCGGCACCCCGCCTTCCAGTCGGGCCAGACGTACACCCGCTTCATCGACGAGACACCCGAGCTCTTCAAGCTGGAGCCCCGGAAGGACCGCGCCAGCAAGCTGCTCCAGTACCTGGGCGACGTCATCGTCAACGGGCACCCCACCATCAAGAAGCACCAGCGGCTCAAGCCCACCCAGTTCCTGGAGCCGCGCCTGCCGGTGACGCCGCCGGGCCCCGTGCCGCGCGGCACCGCGCAGATTCTCGCGGAGAAGGGCCCGCGCGGGCTCGCCGAGTGGGTGCTCGCCCAGAAGCGCGTGCTGCTCACCGACACCACCATGCGTGACGCGCACCAGTCGCTGCTGGCCACGCGCATGCGCACGCGCGACATCCTCCGCGTGGCCCCGGCCACCGCGCACCTCGCGTCGGACCTCTTCAGCCTGGAGTCCTGGGGCGGCGCCACCTTCGACACCTCGTATCGCTTCCTCAACGAGGACCCGTGGGCCCGCCTGCGCGCGCTGAAGGCCGCCGCGCCCAACCTGCTGTTGCAGATGCTCCTGCGCGGCGCCAACGCGGTGGGCTACACCAGCTACCCCGACAACGTCGTGGAGTCCTTCATCGACGAGGCGGCCGAGGCGGGCGTGGACGTCTTCCGCATCTTCGACAGCCTCAACGACCTGGGCAGCATGGAGGTCTCCATCCGCCGCGTGCTCAAGACGGGCAAGGTGGCGGAGGTGGCCATCTGCTACACGGGCGACGTCGCCAACCCCAAGCGCAAGAAGTACACGCTGGACTACTACGCGGACCTGGCGAAGCGCATCGAGGACTCGGGCGCCCACTTCCTGTGCATCAAGGACATGGCGGGCCTCTTGCGCCCGCGCGCCGCGGCCATGCTGGTGTCGAAGCTGCGCGAGGTGACGCGACTGCCCATCCACCTCCACATGCACGACACCGCCGGCAACGGCATCGCCAGCTACCTGGAGGCGATTGAACACGGCGTGCACATCGTCGACGTGGCGCTCGGCAGCATGGCGGGCCTCACCAGCCAGCCCAGCATGAACGCGCTGGTGAGCGCCCTGCGCGGCCACCCGCGTGAGACGGGGCTCGCCAACGCGCGCCTGCAGCCCTTGGCCAATTACTGGGAGGACGTGCGCGAGTACTACGCCCCCTTCGAGGCCGGTCTCAAGAGCACGACGAGCGAGGTCTACTACCACGAGATTCCGGGCGGCCAGTACTCCAACCTCCGGCCCCAGGTGGCGGAGATGGGCCTCCTGGGCCGGTGGAACGACGTGAAGGACGCCTTCGCGCTGGTGAACGCGGTGGTGGGTGACATCCCCAAGGTGACGCCCTCGTCGAAGATGGTGGGTGACTTCGCCATCTTCCTTCTGAAGAACGACCTCGCGGTGCGCGGCGCGGACCTCAACGAGAGCGCGGCGCTCACCCGCGCGAAGCTCATCGCCGAGGCGCCCCGGCTGGACTTCCCCTCCAGCGTGGTGGGCTACTTCCGGGGCGAACTGGGCCAGCCGCCCAACGGCTTCCCGGAGGACCTGCGCGCCGCGGTGCTCAAGGGCCTGCCGCGCGTGGAGGGCCGCCCCTCCGCGAGCATGCCGCCGCTCGACCTCGAGGCGCTCCGGCGCGAGCTGTCCCAGAAGGTCGGCCACGAGCTGAGCCGCGTGGACGCCATCTCCAGTGCGCTCTACCCGCGCGTCATGGCCGGCTTCCTGGAGGACCAGGCGAAGTACGAGGACGTGTCCATCCTCGACACGCCCAACTACTTCTACGGCATGGAGGTGGGGCAGGAAATCTGGGTGGACCTGGAGCCGGGCAAGACGCTGGTCATCAGCCTGACGGCGGTGGGCGAGCCGGACGAGGACGGCTGCCGCACCGTCTACTTCGCGCTCAACGGGCACAATCGCTCGGTGCTGGTGAGGGACCGCAGCCTCGCGGCGAAGGTGGAGGCCCGCCGTCAGGCCGACCGCGGCAACCCGAACCACGTCGCGGCGAGCATGCCGGGCACCGTCATCGCGCTGCACATCAAGCCGGGCGCCCGCGTGGAGGCCGGCGCCCCACTCGTCACGCTGGAGGCCATGAAGATGGAGACGGTGGTGCGCGCCCCGCGCGCGGGCACCGTGGCGGAGGTGGTCCCCGCCCTCAAGGCCGCCGTGCAGGGCGGAGACCTGCTCGCCGTGCTCCAGTAGTCCTGGGTGGAACACGACAGGGACATCCATGGCCGGGCAACCGCTGTACACGAGCGACCACATCGACATCCGCCACGAGGCGGACGAGGGCTGGCTGTACGTGGACTGGAAGGGCTACCAGTCCGTCGAGATGGTGAAGGCCGGCTGCGAGGAGATGCTCCGCCAGCTGACCCGGCTGGGCCTCGCCAAGGTGCTCAACGACAACACGCACGTCACCGGCATCTGGGTGGGGGCGGCGGCCTGGCTCGCCAGCAGCTGGTTCCCCCGCATGCGCAATGCGGGGATGCGCCACTTCGCCTGGATTCAGTCCCCCGCCCGCCTCAGCTACGTCTCCGCGACGACGACGGTGCAGCAGATGGACCCGGAGATGGCCGTGCTGTTCGACGACGCCGAGGCCGCACGGGCCTGGCTCCGGGCCCAGCCCTAGGAGGCCGCCGCCTCCCCGCGCGTCTCGCGGAAGAGGCGGCCTGGCGCGGACGACGTCAGCACTCCTCGCCGTGGTCCTGCTCGAACACCAGCACGCGGTGCGACCGCGGGAAGTAGAGGACGTACAGCTCCCAGATCATGCACGCGTCCGGCCACATCTCGCGCTTGTAGCTCCAGCCCGTCACCCGCACGTCCTCGGTGCCGTTGCCGTACGCGTTGAGCAGGGCCGGGTGCAGCGTGGCCATGCCCGGCAGCAGGCGGTTCTGGACGAACTCGGCGTAGCTCATGTTGTCCAGGCGATACCCACTCAGCGCGGGGCTCTGGGAGACGTCGTACACCGCGGCGGCCACCTGGTGCAGGCGGGCCGGCGTGGAGAGGGGCCACGCGAAGGACTTCGCGCTCAGCTCGCCGAAGCACTGGTACGAGCTGCCACACGCGGCGTTGGCCGCGCTCAGCTTCGACTGCAGCTCCGCGCTCACCGGCTGCTCGGTGAGCACCACCGGGTAGAGTTCATAGTCGGCCGCGTAGTAGTCCTGGCACACCGGCCACATCCACTGCGTCCAGGCGGCCTCGCCTCCCGCGCACCACACGGGCTTGAAGGGGTTGGACGGGTAGCAGGCGCCCTCGTAGAGGTGGTGCGCGTCATCCGCGCCGAAGCAGCGGGAGTAGGCCTCCTGGAGGGGGACGCCCTCGGCGCCCCAGTGCGACATGCACTCCTCGAGGTAGGGCCCCACCTGGTTCGTGTCGCACGTGGCGTACACGGACGGGTCCACCGGGTTGCACGTGCCGCTGAGGCAGTCGAGCTGGAGGCGGAACTGCTTGCCCGAGCCCGAGCCGCTGCTGACGACGACGAGGTACTCACCCGCCTGGGGGAACGTCACCGACGCCACCTTGCTGAGCTGGCCATAGCCGGCGTCATCGTCCTGGGCCCGAAGGGTGGTGCCGAAGCTGCCGCTGGCGTCGCGCGGGCCATAAACGAAGAGGCCGGTGTCCAGGTACATGCTGCTGCCGCCGTGCGTCACCTCCAGCTTCGCCACCGCGCCGGCGGAGACGTGGATGCTGAAGGAGAAGTACTGCGGGTTCGCCGTGAAGCGCGTCTGCACCGCGCCCGGCACGGCCACCGAGCCCATGTACGTGGTGCTGTCGAGGATGTTGCCGCTGAGCGGCGCGGGCGGTGGGAAGAGCACGCCCTGCTCCACCGTGTCGGCGGCGACGGGCTCCGCGTCCGGAGCGACTTCGGTGGGACCGCAGGCGCCCAGCAGGAGCGCGGGCAACAGCCAGAGGGACTTGCGGGAACGGTGCATGAAGAGGCCTCGTTGCATGAATTGAGGGGATTCCAGGGTGAGGCGGGCGCAGCATAGGCGTGCGCGCCGACACCCCCGGGCGCGCCCATCCCCGCCGCCCGCCTGCTGTCCCGGGGCCAGAAAAAGAAATGCACGGTGGAAAACCGGCTGTTGGCCTGTCAGCAGGCGGGCACCACTCGGGGTGTGGCCGGACCTGGGCATCGATGTACAGTCGTCAACATGAGTCCCCAGCGGCCCGGGGGGGGCCCCCGCTCCGACGCGCCCGAAGAAACGCTGACCCTGGGCACCCCCGTGCCCGGGGCGCGCCCGGACTCCGAGCGCCCTTCCGGGAACACCCAGGAGGACACGAGCCGCGTGGGGGCCATCGCCTCACCGCCTCCGGGGCGGGTGCTGGCGGAGCGCTACACCGTGCTGGACGTCCTGGGGCACGGCGGCTTCGGGCTCGTCATCTCGGCCTATGACGTCCGGCTGAACCGGCGCGTGGCCCTCAAGCTGCTGCGTCCCGTGTGGAGCCTGGAGTCGGACGACGCGGACCAGGTGCGCCTGCTGCGCGAGGCGCAGGCCATGGCGCGGCTCAACCACCCCAACGTGGTGCACGTCTACGACTCGGGGCGGTTGGAGGATGAATCGGTCTTCATCGCCATGGAGTACGTGGAGGGGCGCACGCTGCTGCAGTGGCTGAGGCAGCAGCCCCGCCCCTGGCGCGAGGTGCTGCGGGCCTTCCTCGAAGCGGGCCGGGGGCTGGCGGCGGCGCACGACGCGGGGCTGGTGCACCGCGACTTCAAGCCGGAGAACGTGCTCGTCGGCGAGGACGGGCGCGTCCGCGTGACGGACTTCGGCCTCGCGCAGGCGGCGCACGGCTCGGGCACGGACGACGCGCCGGAGGCCGCGCCGCTGCCCCGGACGTGGACGGAGCCGCTCACCGAGTCCGGCAAGGTGGTGGGCACGCCGCGCTACATGGCCCCCGAGCAGCTCCAGGGCCGCGCCGTCGACGCGCGCACCGACCTGTACGGCTTCTGCGTGGCCCTGTACGAGGGCCTCTACGGCGTGCGGCCCTTCGCGGGCGACACCTTCGGCGCCATCCTCGACGCCCGCGTCGCGGAGCGCGTCATCCCCCCTCCGCCCGACAGCGAGGTCCCCGCCTGGGTGGCGCGGGCGGTGCTGCGCGGGCTCAAGGCCGACCCGCTCCAGCGTCCGGCCTCCATGCGCGAGCTGCTCCTGGAGCTGGAGGACGACCCGGAGCAGCGGCGGCGGGCCCGCCTGCGCGCGGCGGTGCTCGCGGGCGGTGGCGTCCTCCTGCTGGTGACGGCCGTGTGGGGCTGGCTGCGCCAGGAGGCACCCGCCTCTCCCTGCGTGGGCATGGAGGGGCGGCTCGCGGGCGTCTGGGACGCGCGGCTGCGCGAACGGCTGCAAGAGGTCATGGCGCAGACGGGCCTACCCCAGGCGAGCGACACCTTCGGACGCGCGGCCGGGCTGCTGGACGCGTACGCGGCGGGCTGGGTGAAGCAGCGCGCGGAGGCGTGCGAGCAGGCCCGGCAGGAGTGGGCGGAGCAGCCCCACCGGCTGGCCGCGCTGCGCGAGTACTGCCTGGAGCGGCGCCGCGGGCAGCTCGGCGCGCTCACGGAGCTGCTCGTCAAGGAGCCGGACCCGAAGCTGGTGGGCGGCGCGGTGCAGGCCGTGCAGTCCCTGCCCCCCTTGAGCGACTGCGCCGACGCGCGCCTGCTCACCGCCCAGGTGCCGCCGCCGGAGGATCCGGAGGTGCGCGCCCGCGTCGAGGCGTTCCAGCTGAAGGAGGACCGGCTGGAGGCCCTCCACCGCGCGGGCCGGTACAAGGAAGGGCTGGCGTTCGCGGAGGCGCTGCGGCCCGAGGTGAAGTCGCTGGGCTACCCTCCCCTGCAAGGCAAGTTCCTCTACTGGCACGCCATGCACCTGGACGGGGCCGGTGACTACCGGGGTGCCGAGTCCCTCCTGCGCGAGGTGCTGGTGCTGGCGGCGCAGGGCCGCGATGCGATGCTGGAGTCGCGCGCCTGGAGCTTCCTCGTCACCGAGGTGGGCGCGCGGCAGGCCCGCTACGCGGAGGCCCTGTGGCTGGAGCTGCCGCTGCTCGCCGCGGCGGAGCGGCTGGGGGATGACCAGCACCTCGCCGTGGCGCTGGAGACGCTGGGCACCGTGCGCTGGATGACGGGCGAGCACGAGCGCAGCCGCGAGTACTACGAGCGCGCGCTGGCCCTCCTGGAGAAGGCCTCGGCCCCGGAGAGCCTCGACCGGGCGAACCTGCTCAACAACCTGGGCAACGTCCTCATGGACCAGGGGCAGCACGCGGAGGCCCGCGAGCACTTCGAGCGCGCGCTGGCCATCAAGCAGCGGCTGCTCGGCGACGAGCACCCCTCCATCGCCGTGACGCTCAACAACCTGGGCATCATCCACGAGGAGCTGGGCGAGTACGCCCTGGCCCAGGCGCACCACGAGCGCGCCCTCGCGATGCGGCGCAAGACGCTCGGCCCCGAGCACCCCATGGTGGCGTCCTCGCTCACCAACCTCGGCGACGTCCTGCTGGCGCGCGGGCACCTGGAAGAAGCGCTGGAGCACCACCAGCGCGCCCTGGCGCTGAAGCAGCAGACGCTGGGCGCGGGGCACCCCAGCGTCGCCACCTCGTACGCCAGCCTCGGCGAGGTGCTGGCCGCCCTGGAGCAGCATGGGCGCGCGAGAGAGCACTTCGAGCACGCCCTCGCCCTGCGCGAGCGGATGCAGGGGGCCGACCCGACGGAGGCGGCGGAGGTGTCGGCGCTGCTCGGGCGGACGCTGGTGCGCCTGGGTCGGTGGGACGAGGCCGCGCGCCATCTCCAGCGGGTGCGTGACACGGGTGAGCGGGTCGAGGCCTCGGACCCGAGACTGCTGGCCCTCGCGCGCTTCGGCCTGGGCGAGCTGCACCTCGCCCGCCGCCAGCCCACGCTGGCCATGCCACTGCTCGAGCGCTCGCTGGAGCACCTCCCCGTGCGCGTTCGCGCCGAGGCCTGGTGGACCCTGGCCCGGGCCCTGTGGGATGGGGGTACCGAGCGCCCCCGCGCGGTGGAGCTGGCCACGCGGGCCCGGGAGCACTACCGCCAGGCCGGCAACGAGCGGAAGCTGGCGCTGGTGTCCCAGTGGCTGTTGTCGCACTCTGGCTCCAACGCGTCCGGTCCCCGTCAAGCTGACGGTGCAGGCGCCCGGTGACGAGACGCCCCATGCAGCGGAAGACCTCCAATGACATGTCGCAGACGGCGGAGCACTCGCGGAGCAGGGAGGCCTCCTTCTCCCCCCGTGTCGTGCCCGTCCTGACGGTCATCTCCCACCCCCAGCCCCAGCGCATCGGCGAGCGCCTGGTGCTGGAGGAGCTGGCCACCTCCGGGAGGCCGGTGTCCCTGTCGCGCAACGCCCCGGAGTTCTCCCGCCTCGGGGGGCTGGTGACGCAGCCGCTGGGGGACCCGTTCGTCAGCCGCACGCCCGTCGACTTCGAGCCCGGGACGAAGGGGCACCTCCGGCTGCGGGTGCCGGAGAACGGGACGCGCGTCACGGTGGCGGGCGAGCCCGTCCAGGGCCTGCGCGAGTTCTCCCCCGAGGAGCTGCTGATGGGGGTGCCGCTGGTGCTGGCCGAGCGCGTGGTGCTGCTGCTCCACCTGACGTCCCACGCGGAGACCTCCGCGCAGGACCTGGGGCTCGTGGGCCAGTGCGACGGCATCCGCCAGGTGCGTGAGGACATCATCCGGGTGGCCGACCTCGACGTGCCCGTGCTCATCCGCGGCGAGACGGGTACCGGCAAGGAACTGGTGGCGCGCGCCATCCACGACCGGGGGCCGCGCCGCTCGGGCCCCTTCGTCAGCGTCAACCTGGGCGCGCTCGCGAAGGAGCTGGTGGCCGCCGAGCTGTTCGGCGCCCTGCGCGGCGCGTACACGGGCGCCACCAAGGACCGCGAGGGCTTCTTCCGCGCGGCCCAGGGCGGCACCCTCTTCCTCGACGAGGTGGGCGAGGCGCCCACCGAGGTGCAGGTCGCGCTGCTGCGCGTGCTGGAGACGGGCGAGGTGTACCCGGTGGGCGGCCACACGCCGGTGAAGGTGGACGTGCGGCTCGTCTCCGCCACGGACGCCAACCTGGAGGCCCGCATCCAGGAGCGGCTGTTCCGGGCCCCGCTGCTGCACCGGCTGGCCGGCTTCGAAATCCACATGCCCCCGCTGCGCGAGCGGCGCGAGGACATCGGCCCGCTCTTCATGCACTTCGCCCGGCAGGAGCTGGAGTCGCTGGAGGGCACGGAGCGGCTGGCGTCCACGGACCCGCGCGCGGAGCCCTGGCTGCCCGCGTCCCTGGCCGTGCGCCTGGTGCGCTACTCCTGGCCCGGCAACGTGCGCCAGCTGCGCAACATCGTCCGGCAGCTCGTCATCGGCAGCCGGGGCCTGCCGCACCTGCGCGTGGACTCCCGGCTGGAGCAGACGCTGGACGCCGACGCCCTGCCCGTGCCCGGCAAGGCCCCGGCCACGGCCTCCGGCGCACCCACGCCGCCCGCCGCTCCCGAGGCGAAGCCCCAGCGGCGCAAGCCCTCCGAGGTGAGCGAGCAGGAATTGCTGGAGGCGCTGCGCGCCTGCTCGTGGGACCTCAAGGCCACCGCGGACTGGCTGGGCATTCCGCGCCCCTCCGTCTACGTGCTCATCGACCGGAGCTCGCTGCTGCGCACCGCGAGAGATTTGAGCCCCGAGGAAATCACCACCTGCTTCCACGACTGCGGGGGCGATTTGGACAAGATGGTGCAGCGCCTGGAGGTCTCCAAGCGCGCCCTCCAGCGCCGTCTACGGGAGCTGGGGCTGGGCGTTTCCTGAGCCGTTGACGCGTCAGCCCCAGGGCCCACCGGACGCGCGGACGTGTCAGCACATCGCGCCTTCCCCGGGCGCGGACCACCTTTCGCGGAGTTAGGGACACGGGGCGGGTGGCCCGGTGCCTGCACGAGGGGCACGCCATGGACACGGACGCCCTCATCAAGCAGATGCAGTCATTGGCCCTCACGGAAGCCCTTCCCTTTCTGCTCAAAGCAATAGGGGCCCTGGTGCTGTGGTACCTGGGACGCGCGGTCATCTCCGGGTTCCGGCGCGTGCTGAACCTGGCCCTGCAGAAGCGCAAGCTGGACGCCACGCTCATCCGCTACGTCGAGTCGCTCTTCGCCGGTTCGCTCACCATCCTCCTGCTGCTCGCGATTCTGGGAACGATGGGCGTGGAGACCACGTCCTTCGCCGCGCTGCTGGCCGCGGCGGGTATCGCCATCGGCACGGCCTGGTCCGGGCTGCTCTCCAACTTCGCCGCGGGCATCTTCCTGCTCGTGCTGCGCCCGTTCCGCGTGGGGGATGAAATCTCCGCCGCGGGCGTCACCGGCTTCGTGCAGGAGATTGGCCTCTTCGCCACCACGCTCGACACGGGCGACAACCTCCGCATCTCCGTGGGCAACAACCGGCTGTTCGGCGACAACATCATCAACTTCACCCACCACCCCACGCGCAGGATCGCGGTGAAGGTGCCGCTGCTCCACGGCGGTGACGTGCGCCTGCAGATGCGGGCCCTCCAGGAGCTGGTGTCCACGCTGCCCACCGTGGAGCAGAAGCCCGCGCCGTCGGTGGACATCGTGGAGTTCACCGTGCACGGGCCCGTGCTGGCCGTGGGCGTGCACTGCAAGGCCACGCAGGCGGGGGCGACCACCGTCGCGGTGACGGCCGCCGTCGCGGACTTCCTCATGTCCTCCGGCTATTCCGTGCCGCAGCAGACCGCCCAGCAGCTCATCTCCAAGGCGAGCTGAGGCGCCCGACGGCGGCGGGACGGCCTCAGGCTCCCGCCGCCTCGTGGTCCCGGCACAGCAGCAGGCTGTCCTCGCGCGAAAGCGGCTCCTGCGTGAGGCCACAGCTGAAGCGCCCCGGCCCCTCCCGCCGGAAGTGCCTGCACGTGGCGCATGCGCCGAAGCTGCGCTGCGCATTCGCGGCCTGCAGGGAGCGCAACAACCCGGTGAGCTCCTCCTCGAGCACCCGGCCTCCCTCCGGCAGCCCGCCCAGCACCCGGGCGAAGAGCGCCGGAGGGAGCGCGTCGTCCAGCACCGCGCGCCCCGCCTCCGTCAGGGACAGGTGGACGACGCGCCGGTCCTCGGTGCTCGCCTCCTTGCGCAAGAGCCCCTTCTCCTCCAGCAGCAGCAACGTCTGGGACACCGTGCCCTTCGTGAGGCCCAGGTACTCCGTCAGCGCCGCGGGCGTGTTGCTGTAGCGGTTGCACGACTGCACGTAGCGCAGCGCCTGGAGGTGCACCGGCTGCAGCCCATGGCGCAGCCCCGCCGCCCGCTCCTCCGTGCGGAGCAGGTTCCCGATGCGTTCCAGCAGCGCGTAGAGACGGTCGACGGCCACGGGTGAAAAGGTATCGGGCCGATACCGACTTGACAAGGCCAGGGGGTCCGACGCATTTAGTATCGAGTCGATACCAATTCGACGCCGCACCCAACCTCGTTTCCCAGGAGTCATGTCATGACCACGCCCACCATCGCCCCCGTCAC
>NZ_JABBJJ010000189.1 GCF_012933655.1 Pyxidicoccus fallax
CCCCCATGCGGTGCCCCACCCGGGCCCACTGGCGCCGTCCGCGCCGCGAGGGGACGGCGGCGAGAGGCCACACCGGGCCTTCACCCGGTGTCACTCCACTTGCGTCAGTCACATTTGGTTTAAACGGTTTTATCTCCACAAACAGGCTCTCACGAGATGGCCTGTAGACAGGCCCTGTCTCACGGCACGCGTTTTCCGCCGAGACACGGGGCCTGGCACCACGAGCGACACATCTGAGGAGGCGTCATGCCCACCGGACGGCCACCGGAGCTGGATACACGCTGTGACACGCTGGTGGAGTTGCTGCGCGTGCGCGCGGAGAAGCAGCCCCGGCAGCGGGGCTTCACCTTCCTCGTGGACGGCGAGTCGGAAGAGCTGCACCTGTCGTACGAGGAGCTGGACCGGAAGGCGCGGGCCATCGCCGCGGCGCTGCAGGCGCGAGGCTGCCAGGGCCAGCGCGCGCTGCTGCTGTATCCGCCGGGGCTGGACTACATCGCCGGCTTCTTCGGCTGCCTCTACGCGGGCGTCATCGCCGTCCCCATCTACCCGCCGGACCCGATGCGGCTGGGGCGCACCCTGCCCCGGCTGATGGCCATCTGCCAGGACGCGCAGGCCACCGTCGCCCTCACCACCGACTTCATCCTCGGCATGGGGGAGATGCTCTTCGAGCAGGCGCCGGAGCTGCGCGCGCTGCACTGGCTGGCCACGGACACGCTGGACGAGTCCACCGGCGAGGCGTGGAAGGACCCGGGCGCCGACGCCGGCACCACCGTCTTCCTCCAGTACACGTCCGGCTCCACGTCGTCGCCCAAGGGCGTGGTGCTGTCGCACGCCAACCTGATGCACAACTCGGCGCTGATTCACGGGTGCTTCGGGCACTCGAAGGACAGCCAGGGCGTCATCTGGCTGCCGCCGTACCACGACATGGGCCTCATCGGCGGCATCCTCCAGCCGCTGTACGGCGGCTTCCCGGTGGTGCTGATGTCGCCGGTGGACTTCCTCAAGCGCCCGCTGCGCTGGCTGCAGGCGGTGTCGAAGTACGGCGCCACCACCAGCGGCGGGCCCAACTTCGCGTATGACCTGTGCACGCGGAAGGTGACGCCGGAGGAGCGCGACGCGCTCGACTTGAGCCGGTGGAACCTGGCCTTCAACGGCGCCGAGCCGCTCCAGCCGGAGACGCTGCGCCGCTTCGCGGAGACGTTCGGCCCGCGCGGCTTCCGGATGGAGGCCTTCTACCCCTGCTACGGCCTCGCGGAGGGCACGCTCATCGCGTCCGGCGGCCTCAAGCACGAGGCGCCGGTGCTCCGCACCGTGGACGCCGCCGCGCTCAAGGGGCACCGCGTGGAGCCGTCCACCCCGGAGCGCCCGGGCGCGCAGACGCTGGTGGGCTCGGGGCGCAACCTGGAGGGACAGCGGCTCGTCATCGCCCACCCGGAGACGGGGGCGCCGCTGCCGCCGGGGCAGGTGGGTGAAATCTGGGTGACGGGCCCCAGCGTGGCGCAGGGCTACTGGAACCGCCCGGAGCAGACGGCGACGGCCTTCGGCGGGAAGGTGCCCGGCGACGACGCGCGCTACCTGCGCACCGGCGACCTGGGCTTCCTGGACGGCGGCGAGCTGTTCGTCACCGGCCGGCTGAAGGACCTCATCATCATCCGCGGCCGCAACCACTACCCGCACGACATCGAGCGCACCGTGGAGCCGGTACACCCGGCGCTGCGGCCAGGCTGCGGCGCCACCTTCTCCGTGGAGAAGGACGGCGAGGAGCGGCTGGTGGTGGTGCAGGAGGTGGACCGCCGCGCCGTGGAGTCCGGCGCCGTGGACCTGGACGCCCTCGCGCGCTCCATCCGCCAGGCCGTCGCGGACGCGCACGAGCTCCAGGTGTACGCCGTGGTGCTCATCCAGGGCGGCAGCCTCCCCAAGACGTCGAGCGGCAAGATTCAGCGCTTCGCCACCCGCGCGGACTTCCTGTCCGGCGGCCTGGAGGTGCTGCACCAGAGCATCCTCGAGTCCACGCCCGCCACGCCCCCGGCTCCGGTCGAGCCGCCCGCGACCGCGCAGGCTCCCCGGGAGGCGCCCGCCGCCCCCGCCGCGCGCGAGCCGAGCTTCATCCAGAAGGCGCTGACCGCCGTCACCGACCCGGGGGCGCGCCGCGCGCTGCTGGCGGTGTTCCTCCAGGAGCAGGCCGCCGCCGTCCTTCGCCTGCCCGCGTCACAGGTGGACCCGAAGAGTCCCCTCCACGTCTACGGCGTGGACTCGCTGATGGCCATCGACTTCAAGAGCGCCCTGGACGCGGGCCTCGGCGTGGACGTGCCGCTGGCGGGCATCCTCCAGGGGGACTCGCTGGAGAAGCTGGCGGACACCCTGGTGGCGCTGCTGTCCGCGCCCCGGACCGCCGCGTCGGGCCCCGCCGTCGCGTCGTCTCGCGAGGACGCGGGCGACGCGCCCCTGTCCGGCGGCCAGCAGGCGCTCTGGTTCCTGCACCAGCTGGCGCCCGGGAGCGCCGCGTACCACGTGCCCGTCGCCGTGCGCGTGCGCGCCGCGCTGGACGCGGAGGCCCTGCGGCGCGCGTTCGAGACGCTCGTCACCCGCCACCCCGCGCTGCGCACCACCTTCGCCCTGACGCCGTCCGGTCCCGTGCAGCGCATCCACGCGTCGCTGCCGCTGGACTTCGAGACGGTGGACGCCCGCGGCTGGGACGACGCCGCGCTGCGCGAGCGCCTGTCCACGGAGGCGCGCCGGCCGTTCGACTTGGAGGCCGGGCCGCTGCTGCGCGTGCGCCTGTACACGCGCGCGGCGGATGACCACGCGCTGCTCCTGGCGATGCACCACATCGTCACCGACTTCGGCTCGCTGGCCGTCATCGCCGAGGAGCTGGAGGCGCTCTACCCCGCCCTGCGCGCCGGGAAGTCCCTCACCCTGCCCACGCCCGCGCGCACCTACGCGGACTTCGCGCGGTGGCAGGCGGAGCTGCTGGCCAGCCCGCGCGGTGTGGCGCTGGAGCGCTACTGGCGCGAGCAGCTCGCCGGCCCGCCGCCGGTGCTGGAGCTGCCCACGGACCGGCCCCGCCCCGCGGTGCAGACGTACGCCGGCCGAGTCCATACCGAGCGACTGGACGCCTCGCTCACCTCGGGCCTCAAGGCGCTGGCGCGCGAGCAGGGCGCCACGCTGAACATGCTGCTGCAGGCCGCCTTCCAGGTGCTGCTGCACCGCTACACCGGGCAGGAGGACTTCACGGTGGGCGTGGTGAGCGCGGGCCGGCACCGCGCGGAGCTGGCGGGCGTGGCGGGCTACTTCGTCAACCCGCTGGTGGTGCGCACGAGGCCCTCCGCCGCGCAGGCCTTCACGGACTACCTCGCCTCCACACGGCGCACGGTGCTGGAGGCGCTGGAGCACCAGGACCAGCCCTTCAACGTGCTGGTGGACAAGCTCCAGCCGGTGCGGGACCACAGCCGCTCGCCGCTGTTCCAGGTGATGTTCGTGTACCAGCGTGCCGCGCGCCTGGACGAGCGCGGCCTCACCGCCTTCGCGCTGGACGTGCCGGGCGCCCGCGCGGAGCTGGCCGGGCTGCCGCTGGAGTCGCTGCCGCTGGACCATGGCGGCGCCCAGTTCGACCTCACGCTCACCATGGGCGAGGCCGCGGGCGAGCTGGTGGCCTCCTTCGAGTACAACACCGACCTCTTCGACGCGGCCACCATCGCGCGGATGACGGGGCACCTGCGCACGCTGCTCGGCGGGCTCGTGGCGGACCCGAAGCGCGCGCTGGCGGAGCTGCCGCTGCTGCCCGAGGCGGAGCGCCAGCGGCTCCTCGCCATGCAGTCCGGTCCCCGCGTGTCGCTGGACGGCGCGCTGCTGCCGGGCCTCTTCGCCGCGCAGGCCGCGCGCACGCCGGACGCCGCGGCGGTGATGTTCCGCGACGAGCGGCTCACCTACCGCGAGCTGAACCAGCGCGCCGGGCTCCTCGCCACGTGGCTCGGCGAGCAGGGCGTGAAGCGGGGCACGGTGGTGTGCCTGTGCCTGGAGCGCTCGGTGGAGATGGTGGCCGCGGTGCTGGCCGTGCTCTCCACGGGCGCGGCGTACGTGCCCATCGACCCGGCGTACCCGGTGGAGCGGCTGGCCTTCCTCCTCACCGACGCGGGCTCCCCGCTGCTGCTCACCCAGTCCTGGCTGCACGGGCGCATCGCCCCGCATGTCAGCAACGAGCGGGTGCGCGTGGTCAGCCTGGACCAGGAGCTGGACTGGAGCGCGGCGGCGTCCGTGACTCCGCCGGAGCCGGTCGCGGTGCGGGCGGATGAGCTGGCGTGCATGGTGTACACGTCGGGCTCCACGGGCCAGCCCAAGGGCGTGATGCTGGAGCACGGCGGGCTGGCGAACCTCGTCCGCTCGTTCGTGGAGTCCTACGCGCCGGGCGCGAAGGACCGGATGCTGCCGCTCACCTCGGTGGCGTCCGCCAGCTTCGTGGGCGAGGTGCTGCCGCCCCTGTGCACCGGCGCCGCGCTGGTGCTGCCCACCGAGGGCGAGGTGCTGGACGCGGAGCTGCTGCTGGGCCTCATCGCCCGGCATGACGTCAGCATCGTCAGCACCGTGCCCGCGGTCATCGCCGGCCTCAACGCGCGCAAGGACACGCTGCCGTCGGTGCGGCTGGTGCTCAGCGGCGGCGAGGCGCTGGTGGCCGGCGACGTGGAGGCCCTGCTGGGCACCACCACCATCGTCAACGGCTACGGCCTGACGGAGACCACGGTCTGCACCACGTACCACCACCTGCGCCCGGAGGACTTGAAGGGCCGCGCGTGGATGCCCATCGGCAAGCCCATCATCAACACGGACGTGTACGTGCTGGACGCGCGCCGGCAGCCGCTGCCCGTGGGCTGCGCGGGCGAGCTGTACGTGGGCGGCCTGGGCGTGGCGCGCGGCTACTGGCAGCGGCCGGAGCTGACGGCGGAGCGCTTCGTGGCCAACCCCTTCCGTCCCGGCGAGCGCATGTACCGCACCGGCGACGTGGCCCGGTGGCTGCCGGACGGCGTGCTGGAGTACCTGCACCGCGCCGACAACCAGGTGAAGATTCGCGGCTTCCGCATCGAGCTGGGCGAGGTGGAGGCCGCCGTCCGCCGCCACCCCGCCGTGCGCGACGCCTTCGTCATGGCGCGCGAGGACGCGCCGGGAGACCGGCGCCTCGTGGCCTACGTGGTGCTCTCCGAGCCCGCGCCCACCAGCAGCGACTTGCACGGCTTCCTCGCGGAGACGCTGCCGCCGTACATGGTGCCGTCCGCCTTCATGGTGTTGCCGGCGCTGCCGCTGACGCCCAATGGCAAGGTGGACACGCGCGCCCTGCCCGTCCCGGAGGGCGAGCGCCCCGCGCTGGCCGCCGCCTACGCCCCGCCGCAGAGCGAGCTGGAGCGCCGCATCGCCACCATCTGGCAGCAGGTGCTCAAGGTGAGCGAGGTGGGCCTGCACGACAACTTCTTCGAGCTGGGTGGCAACTCCATGCTCATCGCCCAGGCGCACCGCCGCCTGCGCGAGGAGCTGGGCGCGAATCTCGCGCTGGTGGACCTGTTCAAGCTCACCACCGTCAGCGCGCTGGCCCGGCACCTGGGCAACGCCGGGGACGGCGAGGTGGATGCGAAGGAGCAGGCCCGGTCCATCCAGGACGAGGCGGAGCGGCGCCGGGCGGCGATGAAGAACCGCCAGCAGGCCGCGCGGGGACGTGGGCCCCGCAAGTAAGGATGCACCGCGACGACTTCCAGGCCGCGTGACGCGGCAGGTGGGGATGAACACATGAGCACCGAGACAGAGACGCAGGGCGGGGGCCTGGAAGGCATTGCCGTCATTGGAATGGGCGCGCGGCTTCCGGGCGCGAAGACGGTGGCGGAGTTCTGGAAGAACCTCTCCGGCGGCGTGGAGAGCATCTCCTTCTTCACCGAGGAGGAGCTCATCGCCGAGGGCATCGACCCCGCGCTGGTGCGGGCGCCCAACTACGTCAAGGCGGGCGGCGTGCTCGGTGAGACGGAGATGTTCGACGCGGCCTTCTTCGGGCTCAACCCGCGCGAGGCGGCGTTGATGGACCCGCAGCACCGCGTCTTCCTGGAGTGCGCGTGGGAGGCCATGGAGGGCGCGGGCTACAGCCCCGAGCGCCAGCCCGGCCGCGTGGGCGTGTTCGGCGGCATGAGCATGAACACGTACCTGCTCAACAACATCTACGCGCACCTGTCCCACGTGGCGTCCCTGGAGAGCCTCCAGGCCTCCATCGGCAACGACAAGGACAGCCTCACCACGGAAGTCGCCTACCGGCTCAACCTCAAGGGCCCGGCCGTCACCGTGCAGTCGTCGTCCTCCACGTCCCTCACCTGCATCCACTTCGCCTGCCAGAGCCTGCTGGCGTACGAGTGCGACGCGGCGCTGGCGGGCGGCGTCTCCATCCACTTCCCGGAGAAGGCGGGCTACCTCTACTACGAGGGCGGCACCACGGCCCCGGACGGGCACTGCCACACCTTCGACGCCAAGGCCCAGGGCTTCGTCGCCGGCCACGGCGCGGCCGTCATCATGCTCAAGCGGCTGGAGGACGCGGTCCGCGACGGCGACACCATCTACGCGGTGGTGAAGGGCTCGGCGTGCAACAACGACGGCTCCAACAAGGTCAGCTACATGGCCCCCAGCGTGGACGGCCACGCGGAGGCCATCGCCCTCGCGCAGGCCGTCGCGGGCGTGACGCCGGACACCATCGGCTACGTGGAGGCGCACGGCACCGCCACGCAGGTGGGTGACCCCATCGAAGTGGCGGCGCTGACGCAGGCCTTCCGCCAGGGCACGGACAAGAAGCAGTTCTGCGCGCTCGGCTCGGCGAAGACGAACGTGGGCCACCTGGACTCCGCGGCGGGCGCGGTGGGCCTCATGAAGGCGGCGCTGTCGCTGCACCACAAGAAGCTGGTGCCCAGCCTCAACTTCGAGACGCCCAACCCCGCCATCGACTTCGCCAACAGCCCCTTCTTCGTGAACACGCAGCTGCGCGACTGGCCGGAGGGGGATGCGCCCCGGCGCGCGGGCGTCTGCTCGCTGGGCATGGGCGGCACCAACGCGCACGCCGTGCTGGAGGAGGCCCCGCCGCTGCCGCCCACGGACGCGCCTCGCCGCCCCTCGCAGGTGCTGCTGCTGTCGGCGCGCACGGACACCGCGCTGGAGGCGGCCACGGACCGGCTGGCGTCGCACCTGCGTGACAACCCGGACGTGTCGCTGGCGGACGTGGCCTTCACGCTCCAGGTGGGCCGCAAGCGCTTCGGCAAGCGCCGCGCGGTGGTGTGCCGCTCGGTGGCGGACGCGATGGAGGCGCTCTCGTCGCGAGACCCGCAGCGCGTGCTCACCGGCGCCCAGGAGTCCGCGGGCCGGCCGGTGATGTTCCTCTTCTCCGGCCAGGGCTCGCAGTACGTGGACATGGGCCGGCAGCTCTACGAGACGGAGCCCTCCTTCCGCGCGGACGTGGACGCGTGCGCGAAGAAGCTGGAGCCGCACCTGGGGCTGGATTTGCGCACGGTGCTGTACCCGCCCGCCGCGCAGCGCGAGGCCGCCACCGAGCGCCTCAAGCAGACGGCGCTCACCCAGCCGGCCCTCTTCGTCGTGGAGTACGCGCTGGCGAAGCTGTGGATGTCCTGGGGCGTGAAGCCGCGCGCCATGCTGGGGCACAGCATCGGCGAGTACGTGGCCGCCTGCCTCGCGGGCGTCTTCTCGCTGGACGACGCGCTGGCGCTGGTGGCCGCGCGCGGCCGGCTGATGCAGGGCATGCCCGCGGGCACCATGCTCGCGGTGTCCCTGGCCGAGTCCGAGGTGGTGGGCCTGCTGCCCGCGGAGCTGTCCGTGGCGGCGGTGAACAGCCCGGGCACCTGCGTGGTGGCGGGGCCGGTGGCGGCGGTGGAGTCCTTCGCGCAGACGCTGGCGTCGCGTGGGGTGACGACCTCGCGGCTGCACACCTCGCACGCGTTCCACTCGTCCATGATGGACCCCATCCTGGACGCCTTCCGCGAGGCGGTGCGGAAGGTGAAGCGCAACGCGCCCCAGCTGCCGTACCTCTCCAACGTCACCGGGAAGTGGATTACCTCCGACGAGGCCACCAGCCCCGACTACTGGGCGAAGCACCTGCGCGGCGCGGTGCGCTTCGCGGACGGCGTGGGCGAGCTGCTGAAGGACGCGGACGCCATCCTCCTGGAGGTCGGCCCCGGCAACACGCTGGCCACCCTGTCCCGGCAGCACCCGGCCAAGGGCGCGCAGCACGCGTTCATCACCTCGCTGCGCCACCCGAAGGAGTCGCACGCGGACGTGGACTTCGTGCTCGGCGCGCTGGGCCGGCTGTGGCTCGCGGGCGTGGAGCCGGACTGGGACGCCTTCCTCGACGGCGAGCGCCGCCGCCGCATCCCCCTGCCCACCGCCCCCTTCGAGCGCCAGAAGTTCTGGGTGGAGCCGAAGAAGAAGTCCGCGCAGGCGGAGGCGGGCAAGGTGCTGGTGGAGGACACGGCCGCCGCGGACCGGAAGGAGGACGTGTCGCGCTGGTTCTACCTGCCCACGTGGAAGCGCACGCCGCCCCTGCCCTCCAGTGAGTGGGCGAAGGCGAAGGCGTGCTGGTGGCTCTTCACGCCGGGCACGGACGGCCTCGGTGCGCAGGTGGCGAAGCGGCTGGCCGAGGTGGGCCAGGACGTCGTCACCCTGACGCCGGGCCCTCGCACCGCGCGGGTGGACTCGCGCCATTGGACGGTGGACCCCAAGGACGCCGCCGGCTACGCGACGCTGCTGGCGACGCTCACCTCCGAGGGACTGGCCCCGGACCGCATCCTCCACCTGTGGGGCGCGGTGGCGGAGGAGTCCTCCGGCGAGGCGGCGCTGGACTCGGCGCTGGAGCGCGGCTTCTCCAGCCTGCTGTTCCTCGCGCAGGCGCTCGGCCGTCAGGGCGGCGCGCGGCCCGTGTCGATGGTGGCCGTCACCCACCGGATGCAGGCGCTCGCCGACGAGAGCGCCCGTCCGGAGTGGACGACGGTGCTCGGCCCCTGCCGCGTGATTCCGCAGGAGTACCCGCACCTGTCCTGCCGCTCCGTGGACGTCGTCCTGCCTTCGACGGGGAGCTGGCGCGAGACGGCACTGGCCGACGCGCTGCTGGCCGAGTGCGCCGCCGCCTCGCGCGCGGAGGCCGCGATTGCGTACCGCGGTGGCCAGCGCCACGCGCAGGTCTTCGAGCCCGTGGCGCCGGACGCGCTCCACACGGAGTCCCTGCCCCTGCGCGAGGGCGGCGTGTACCTGCTGCTCGGCGGCTTCGGCACGCTGGGCACCGCGCATGCCCGGGCGCTCGCCCGGAAGGTGAAGGCGAAGCTGGTGCTCGCCAGCCGCACCGCGCTGCCGGAGCGCTCCGGCTGGGACGCGTGGCTGGCATCGCACGGTGAGGCGGACGCGGTCAGCCGTCGCATCGCGAAGGTGAAGGAACTGGAGGCGCTGGGCGCCGAGGTGCACGTGGTGGTCGCGGACGTGGCGGACCGGGCGCGGCTGCGCGCGGCCGTGGACGCGGCGGTGTCGCGCTTCGGTGCGCTGCACGGTGTGGTGTACGCGGCGGGCGACGTGGACCCGGCCCTCTTCCGCGCCCTCCCGGACACGCGGCCGGAGGACGTGCGCAACCACTTCCGCAGCCGCATCCAGGGCGTGTACGCGCTGGAGGAGGCGCTGGCGGGCCGGACGCTGGACTTCTGCCATCTGGCCTCGTCGCTGGCCGCGGTGCTGGGCGGCCTCGGGCTGGCCTCGTACACGGCGGCCACCGCCTTCATGGACGCCTTCGCCGTGAAGCACACGCAGGAGTCGCCGGTGCCGTGGACGAGCGTGGGCTGGGACGCGTGGCGCTTCGAGGAAGGCTCGGCCTCGCCGCTGGCCGCGGCCACGCCGTTCGGCGCGCTGGCCATCTCCGCGGACGAGGGCGCGCGCGCGTTCGAGCACCTGCTCGCGCTGGGCCCGGTGGGACAGGTGGCCGTGTCCACCAGCTCCCTGTCCGCCCGCGCCGCGCGCTGGACGCGGCCGGAGTCCCAGAAGCCCGCCGAGAAGCCCCAGGCCGCGTTCGTCCAGGCGGACGCGGGAGCCAATGACCGGACGCCGCGCCCCACCCTGCAGAACCCGTACGTGGCGCCGCGCGACGAGCTGGAGGAGACGATTGCCCGCCTGTGGGAAGCCACGCTGGGCATCGCCCAGGTGGGCGTGCACGACAGCTTCTTCGAGCTGGGCGGCAACTCGCTGGTGGGCGTGAAGCTCATCGCCCGCGTGCGCGAGCAGTTCGGCGTCTCCATCCCCGCCGTCAGCCTCTACGAGGGCCCGACGGTGCACGCCCTCGCGAAGCTCATCAAGGCGGCCTCCCAGCCTCCCGACGCCGCTGCCGCCGAGGAAGAGGATTCGAGCCTGGACCGGGGCGCGCGCCGCCGCGCCCGCCGTGCCTCGCGCCGCGGGTCCTCCGAGGACGCGCCGGAAGAAGAGAGCTGAGCCATGCCCAACGACATCGTCGCCGACGACCAGGACATCGCCATCATCGGCATGACCGGGCGCTTCCCCGGAGCGCCCGACCTCGACACCTTCTGGCGCAACCTGCGCGAGGGCGTGGAGTCCATCCGCTCCGTGGGTGACGCGGAGCTGGAGGCGCTCGGCGTGGACGCGGCCCTGCGCAAGGACGCGTCGTGGGTGAAGGCCTCCGCGGCGCTGGAGGGCATGGAGCTCTTCGACGCGGGCTTCTTCGGCTACACGCCCCGCGAGGCAGAGCTGATGGACCCGCAGCACCGCGTCTTCCTGGAGTGCTGCTGGGAGGCCCTGGAGCACGCGGGCTACGCGCCCGAGTCCTTCAAGGGCGCCGTCGGCGTCTTCGGCGGCGCGCCGACGAACACGTACCTGCTGCACAACCTGGTGCCCAACGCGGACCAGCTCAGCATGCTGGACCAGGTGCAAATTGACGTGGCCAACGGCGGGGACTTCCTCGGCACCCGCGTGGCCTACAAGCTCAACCTGCGCGGGCCCAGCTACTCCATCGCCAGCGCGTGCTCCACCTCGCTGGTGGCCACGCACGTGGCCTGCCAGAGCCTGCTCAACGAGGAGTGCGACATCGCGCTGGCCGGCGGTGTCTCCGTCCACGTGAAGCACCCCGAGGGGTATCGCTACCTGCCGGGCGGCATCGTCTCGCCGGACGGACACTGCCGCGCCTTCGACGCGAAGGCGGACGGCACCGTCTTCGGCAGCGGCGCGGGCGTGGTGGTGCTCAAGCGGCTCCGCGACGCGCTGGAGGATGGCGACTCCATCCACGCCGTCATCAAGGGCTCGGCCATCAACAACGACGGCTCCGTGAAGGTGGGCTACACCGCGCCGAGCGTGGAGGGTCAGGCCGCCGTCATCAGCGAGGCCCTGGGCGCCGCGGGCGTGGAGCCGGAGAGCATCGGCTACGTGGAGGCTCACGGCACGGGCACGAAGATGGGCGACCCCATCGAGGTGCGCGCGCTGACGAAGGCGTTCCGTCCTCGCAAGGCCGCGACCCCAGCCCCCGTGGGACGCAAGATTCCCATCGGCTCGGTGAAGACGAACATCGGCCACCTGGCGAACGCGGCCGGCGTGTCCAGCCTCATCAAGGCCGTGCTGTCGCTGGAGCACCACGAGCTGCCGCCCAGCCTCCACTTCGAGCAGCCCAGCCCCGAGATTGATTTCGAGGGCAGCCCCTTCTACGTCAACGCGAAGCTGGAGCCCTGGCCGGCGAACCCGAAGCACCCGCGCCGCGCGGGCGTCAGCTCCTTCGGCGTGGGCGGCACCAACGCCCACGTCGTCCTGCAGGAGGCGCCGGCCCTGCCGCCGTCCGGCCCTTCGCGCAAGGCGCAGCTCCTGGTGCTGTCGGCCCGCTCGGCCTCGGCGCTGGACGCCGCCACGCAGCGGCTGGCGCGGCACCTGCGCGCGCACCCCGAGCAGCCCCTGTCGGACGTGGCCTACACGCTCCAGGTGGGGCGACAGCCCATGTCGCACCGGCGTGTGCTGCTGTGCACGAACCGCGAGGACGCGCTCGCCGCGCTGGAGGCGGAGGGCACGCCCCGCTGCGCGACGGGTGCGCCGTCCGTGCAGGACCGGCCGGTGGCCTTCCTCTTCCCGGGCCAGGGTTCGCAGTACGTGGGCATGGCGCGCGGGCTCTACGAGGCCGAGCCCGTCTTCCGCGAGCACTTGGACTCCTGCGCCACGGGGCTGCTCCCACACCTGGGGCTGGACCTGCGCACGGTGCTGTACCCGGACGCCGCGGGCGCGGAGGAGGCCGCGAGGAAGCTGGGGCAGACGGCCCTCACGCAGCCGGCCCTCTTCGCGGTGGAGTACGCGCTGGCGCGGCTGTGGATGTCCTGGGGCGTGAAGCCGCAGGCCATGCTGGGGCACAGCATCGGCGAGTACGTCGCCGCGTGCCTCGCCGGTGTCTTCACGCTGCCGGACGCGCTGGCGCTGGTGGCGAAGCGCGGAGCGCTCATGCAGTCGCTCCCCGCCGGGGCGATGCTGAGCGTGCAGCTCCCCGAGGACGAGGTGCGCCCGCACCTGACGCCCGCGCTGTCCGTGGCCGCCGTCAACGGGCCACGCCTCACGGTGGTGGCCGGGCCCACGGAGGCCATCGCCGCGCTCCAGTCGACGCTGGAGGCGCGCGGCGTGGGCGTGGCCCGGCTGCACACGTCGCACGCGTTCCACTCGGCGATGATGGACCCCATCCTCCCGGCCTTCACGGACGCGGTGCGCGCGGTGAAGCTCAACGCGCCGAAGCTGCCCTTCCTGTCCAACGTGACGGGCACCTGGATTGACGCGGCGCAGGCGACGGACCCGGCGTACTGGGCCCGGCACCTGCGCGAGGCGGTGCGCTTCGACGCGGGCCTGCGGGAGCTGGCGAAGAAGCCCCAGCTCGCGCTGCTGGAGGTGGGCCCGGGGACGACGCTCGTCTCGCTCGCGAGGCAGCAGCCCGGCGCCGGGGAGCGCGTCGCCGTCTCCTGCACGCGGCACCCGCGCGAGACGTCCGCCGATGACGTCACCGTGCTCCTGAACGCGCTGGGCCGGCTGTGGCTGGACGGCGTCCACCCGGACTGGGCGGGCTTTTCCAAGAAGGAGCAGCGCCGCCGCATGCCGCTGCCCTCCTACCCCTTCGAACGGCAGCGCTATTGGATTGATGCTCGCCCCGGGAGCGGCCTGGGCGCGGTGCGTCCCGCGGCGGCACCTTCCGCATCTTCCGCCGCGCTCGAGAAGAAGAGCGACCCGGCGGACTGGTTCTACGTGCCCTCGTGGAAGCGCGCGCCGCTGTCCCGCTCGGCCACGGCCACCGGGCCCGCGGCCTCCCTGCGCAGCTGGCTCCTGTTCGCGGACGGCACCGGCGTGGCGGACGCGCTGGCCGCGCGGCTCACCGCGGCGGGGCACTCGGTGGTCCGCGTCGTCCCCGGCACGGAGTTCGGTCAGCGCAACGACGGCTCCTTCGCCGTGGACCCGAAGCGCCGCGAGGACCAAGCCGCCCTGCTGGACTCGCTCCAGGCGCAGGGACAGACGGTGGAGGGCGTGGTGCACCTGTGGGGTGTCACGTCCGGCAACGTGCTCCGCGACGAGGCACTGGGCGTCGGCTTCGACAGCCTCGTCTCACTCGCGCAGGCGCTGGGCGCCCAGAGCCAACCGCGACACCTGATGGTGGTGGCCAGCGGGGCCGCGAAGGTGGAGCGCGCGGACACCCTGGTGCCCGAGCTGGCGACGCTGCTGGGCGCCTGCCGCGTCGTGCCCCAGGAGTACCCGCACCTCACCTGCCGGCTGGTGGACGTGGACCCTGGCGCTGAGTCTTCCGCGCTCGTGGAGCGCCTGCTGGCGGAGTTCTTCATGGGCGCGGCGGAGCCGGTGGTCGCCTGGCGCGGGCGCCAGCGGTGGGTGCAGACCTTCGAGCCGCTGCGGCTGGAGGAGGACGCCGCATCCAGCCGTCCGCTGCGCGAGCGCGGTGTGTACCTCGTCACCGACGGCCTGGAAGGCCCCGGCCTCGTGCTGTCGAAGGAGCTGGCGCGGACCTTCCAGGCGCGCCTCGCGCTGGTGGAGGGCCCCGACTTCCCGGCCCGCGAGCAGTGGGCGCAGTGGCTGGCCACGCACGAGCCCACGGACGCCACGCGCCGCAAGGTGGAGGCCGCGCAGGCGCTGGAGGCTTCCGGAGCCGAGGTGCTGGTGCTCGGCACGGACACCTCGGACGCGGCGCAGGTGAAGTCCGCGGTGGCCCGGACGATGGAGCGCTTCGGCGGCCTCCACGGCGTCATCCACGCCGCGGGCGGGCTGCGCGGCGCCATGCTGGGCGCCATCCAGGACCTGGGCCCGGAGCAGCGCGCCGCCCACGTCACGCCCAGCCTCCACTCCCTCCGGGCCCTCGCCGAGGCGCTCCCGGCGGACGGCCTGGACTTCGTGCTGCTGATGTCGTCGCTGTCCTCGGTGCTGGGTGGCCTGGGTCAGGTGGCGCACGCGGCGACGAGCGCATTCACTGACGCCTTCGCGGAGGCGCGCTCCGACGCGGGCTCCGTGCCCTGGCACAGCGTGGGCTGGGACGCGTGGAAGCTGGACGAGGCCACCGCGCTCGGGGCGCTCGCGAAGTTCGCGCTCAGCCCCGAGGAAGGCGTGAGCGCCACGCGCCGCATCCTCGCGGGAGCGGCGGGCGGTCCCATCGCCGTGTGCACGGCGGACCTCGCGGCGCGGCGGCAGGCCGTCCGGGCTCCGTCGCGGGCCCAGGCGGGGGCCACGCCCGGTGCACGCAAGAGCCACCCGCGCCCGGCGCTCGCCGCGGCGTACGTGGCGCCGCGCTCGGACCTGGAGCGCACGCTCACCTCGGTGTGGCAGGCCGTGCTGGGCATCGAGCCCATCGGCATCGACGACAACTTCTTCGAGCTGGGAGGCGACTCGCTCCTCGCCGTCCAGGCCTCGGCGCAGCTCCGGCAGGCCCTCCAGGTGGAGGTGCCGGCCGCCACCCTGTACCAGCGCCCCACGGCGCGCTCGCTCGCGGAACTGCTGGGCGAGGGCGACGCGGCGGCCCGCGAGCGCGCGGACAAGCTGGCGAAGCGCAAGGAAGAACTGAGCCGCCGCAACCAGTGGCTCCACCGCCGGCAGAAGTAGGCCCGACCTCCGGCCCACACCCCTTTCGAGAGAAGACACCATGGCTGACATCAACGACACCGACGGCGGCTTCGAAGGACTGGCCATCGCCGTCATCGGCATGTCCGGACGCTTCCCCGGCGCCAAGGACGTGGAGCAGTTCTGGAAGAACCTGTGCGCGGGCGTGGAGTCCATCGTCCCGCTCACCGACGACGCGCTGCGCGCCGCCGGTGTCCCCGCCGAGGAGCTGGGCTCCAACCGCTACGTGAAGGCGGCCCCGGTGCTGGACGGCGTGGAGCTCTTCGACGCGGGCCTCTTCGGCTACACGCCGCTGGAGGCGCGGGTGATGGACCCGCAGCAGCGCCTGCTGCTGGAGTGCGCGTGGGAGGCGCTGGAGCACGCGGGCTATGACCCGGACAAGCACCCGGGCGAGCGCATCTCCGTCTTCGCCGGCACCCGTACCAGCACGTACCTCTTCCACGTGCTGGCCAACCGCGCCGCGCTCCAGCCCCAGGACCGGCTGCTGGTGGAGCTGGGCAACGACGTGTCATCGCTGGCCACGCGCGTCTCCTACAAGCTCAACCTCACCGGCCCCAGCACCATGGTGCAGACGGCGTGCTCCACGTCGCTCGTCGCCATCCACCTGGCCTGCCAGAGCCTGCTGATGGGCGAGTGCCGCATGGCCCTGGCCGCCGCCACGGCCGTCAACGTGCCGCACCACGCGGGCTACACCTACGAGCCGGGCAGCATGCTCTCCCCCGACGGCCACGTGCGCCCCTTCGACGCGAAGGCCGAGGGCACCGTGTTCGGCAGCGGCGCGGGCGTGGTGGTGCTCAAGCGCCTGCAGGACGCGCTGGACGACGGCGACAACGTGCTGGCCGTGGTGCGCGGCTCGGCGGTGAACAACGACGGCTCGCACAAGGCGTCCTTCACCGCGCCCAGCGTGGAGGGCCAGACGGAGGTGCTGCTGGAGTCGCTGGCGTGCGCCGGCCTGGACGCGGACGCCATCTCCTACCTGGAAGCCCACGGCACGGGCACGTCGCTGGGCGACCCGATTGAAATCCTCGCGCTGAACAACGCGTGGCGCGCCAGCACGGACAAGAAGGGCTTCTGCAAGCTGGGCACCGCGAAGGGCAACGTGGGCCACCTGGACGTGGCCGCGGGCATGGCCGGCTTCATCAAGACGGTGATGTCGCTCCAGCACCGGAAGCTGCCGCCGATGCTGAACTTCACGCAGCCCAACCCTCAAATCGACTTCGCCAACAGCCCCTTCACCGTCAACACGAAGCTGACGGACTGGACGGGCCCCGGCCCGCTGCGCGCGGGTGTCAGCTCGTTCGGCTTCGGCGGCACCAACGCGCACGTCATCCTGGAGGAGGCCCCGAAGGCGCAGGCCTCCGGCGCGGCGCGCCCCCAGCAGCTCATGGTGCTGTCCGCGCGAAGCGAGGCCGCGCTGGACAAGGCCACGGACAACCTGGCCGCGTGGCTGCGCGAGCACCCGGGCGCGTCGCTCGCCGACGTGGCCTTCACGCTCCAGATGGGCCGCAAGGACTTCGACCACCGCCGCGTGCTGGTGGCGCGCACGGTGGGCGAGGCCGCGGAGGCGCTGGCCTCCCGCGCCCCGAGCGTCCTCACGGGCGCGCGCGAGGTGGGCGAGCGGCCCGTGGCCTTCATGTTCCCCGGCCAGGGCGCGCAGCACGTCAACATGGCGCGCGAGCTGTACGACTCCGAGCCCGCGTTCCGCGCCGAGGTGGACGCCTGCGCGGAGAAGCTCAAGCCGCACCTGGGCCTGGACCTGCGCACCGTCCTCTACCCCACCCCCGGCGGTGAGGCCGAGGCCACGAAGAAGCTGGAGGGCACCGCCCTCACCCAGCCGGCGCTGTTCGTCGTCGAGTACGCGCTGGCGAAGCTGTGGATGTCCTGGGGCGTGAAGCCGCGCGCCATGGTGGGCCACAGCATCGGCGAGTACGTGGCCGCGTGCCTCGCGGGCGTCTTCTCGCTGGACGACGCGCTGGCGCTGGTGGCCACGCGCGGGCGGCTGATGCAGTCGCTGCCGGCGGGCGCCATGCTCGCGGTGCCGCTGCCGGAGGCGGAAGTCACGGCGCTGCTGGAGGGGAAGCTGGACCTCGCGGCGGTGAACGGCCCGGCGATGTGCGTGGTGGCCGGGCCCACGGAGGCGGTGGACGCGCTGGAGGCGAAGCTGTCCGCGCGCGGCGTGCAGGCGCGGCGGCTGCACACGTCGCATGCGTTCCACTCCGCGATGATGGACTCCATCCTCGCGCCCTTCACGGACGCCGTGCGCCGCGTGAAGCTCCAGGCGCCGAAGCTGCCGTACGTGTCCAACGTGACGGGCACGTGGATTGACGCGGCCCAGGCGACGGACCCGGCGTACTGGGCCCGGCACCTGCGCCAGCCGGTGCGCTTCGCCCAGGGGCTGCGCGAGCTGCTGAAGGACTCCACGGACGTGCTGCTGGAGGTGGGCCCCGGCCAGACGCTGGCCAGCCTCGCGAAGGCGCAGCCGGAGGCCACCGGGCGCACCGTGCTGTCCTCCGCGCGCCACCCGCAGAAGCCCGAGTCGGACGCCGCGAAGCTGATGGGCACGCTGGGCGAGCTGTGGCTGGCCGGCGTGCCGGTGGACTGGAAGGGCTTCCACTCCGGCCAGCGCCGCCGCCGGGTGCCGCTGCCCGCCTACCCCTTCGAGCGCGAGCGCTACTGGGTGGACGCGGTGGAGGGCGCCGCGCAGGCACCCCAGCGCGCCCCCACGGGCAAGAACGAGGACGTGGCGGACTGGTTCCACGTCCCCGCCTGGAAGCCCGCGGCCCCGCCCGCGCTCGACGCCGAGGCGCTGGCGAAGTCCCGCTGCTGGGTGCTGCTGGAGGACGGGCTGGGCGTGGGCGAAGCGCTCGCGCGCCGGCTGGTGGCGGAAGGCCGTGACGTCGTCCACGTGAAGGCGGGCGCCGCCTTCGCGCGAGAGGACGCCCGGCACTTCGTGGCCGCGCCGGACAGCAAGGCGGACCTGCAAGCGGTGCTGGCGGACCTGGAGAAGCAGGGCCTGCCCGCGGACGTCATCGTGCACCTGTGGAGCCTCACCGCGCCGGACGTGACGGGCACGGGCGCGGAGCTGTTCCGGAAGGTGCAGCCGGGCGGCTACTACAGCCTCCTCGCGCTGGGGCAGGCGCTGGCCACGGGCACGCGCCCGGTGCGCCTGGAGGTGGTCTCCAACCGGCTGCACGACCTGGACGGAGAGCATCAGGCGCTGGCGGAGAAGTCCCCGCTGCTCACCGCCTGCAAGGTGATTCCGCAGGAGCTGCCGCACGTCACCGCCCGCTGCGTGGAGGTGGAGGTGCCGGTGCCGTCCAGCCCTCGCGCGGAGCGGCTGGCGGGGATGCTGGCGGCGGAGTTCAGCACGCGCGGCTCGGAGCTGCTGGTGGTGCTGCGCGGCATCCGCCGCTACGTCCAGGCCTACACCCCGGTGCGACTGGAGGCGAAGGGCACGCCCCCCACGCCGCTGCGCCAGGGCGGCGTGTACCTCATCACCGGCGGCATGGGCGCGGTGGGCCTCATGCTGGCGGACCACCTGGCGGAGACCTTCCAGGCGAAGCTGGCGCTGCTGGGCCGCACCGCCCTTCCCGAGCGGAGCACCTGGGACGCGTGGCTTTCGAGCCACCCCGAGGACGACACCGCCAGCCGCCGCATCCGCCGCGTGAAGGAGCTGGAGGCGAAGGGCGCGCAGGTGCTGGTGCTCGCCGCGGACGTGGCGGACGCCGCGCAGCTGAAGGCCGCGGTGGCGAAGGTGGAGTCGCACTTCGGCGCGCTGCACGGCGTGCTGCACACGGCGGGTGTCACCCGCGGTGACTCGCCGTACCTCGCGCTGACGGACGTGCGCCGCGAGGCGGCCGAGACGCAGTTCGGCCCCAAGGTGTACGGCACCTACGCGCTGGAGGAGGCGCTGCGCGGGAGGGCGGTGGACTTCGTGCTGCTCTTCTCGTCCAGCTCGTCCGTGCTGGGCGGCCTCGCGCACTTCACCTACGCGGCGGGCAACCAGTTCCTGGACGCCTTCGCGGAGAGCCGCCGCGGCCTGGAGTCCCCGCGCTGGGTGAGCGCGTCGTGGGACCCGTGGCCCGAGGAGACGAAGCACACCTCGCTGCGCACGGCCATGGACCAGTACACCATGACGGTGCCAGAGGGGACGCAGGCGCTGCGCCGCGTGGTGCAGGCCGGCCTGGACGGCCAGGTGGTGGTCATCACCGGCGACCTGGAGCCGCGCCTGCGCACGTGGGTCAACCGCGAGCCGAAGGCCGCTGGCGCCCAGCCGAAGAAGGCCGCGAGCCGGACGCGCCGGGCGAAGACGGCCTACGTGGCGCCCTCCACGGACCTGGAAAAGGCGGTGGCCGCGCTGTGGAGCGAGCTGCTGGGCGTGGCCGAGGTCGGCCTGCACGACGACTTCTTCGACCTGGGTGGCCACTCGCTGCTGGCCACCCAGCTGCGCAATCAGCTCCAGGCCACCTTCAAGGTGGAGCCGCCGCTGCGCAGCCTCTTCGAGAACCCCACCGTGGCGGGCCTCTCGGGCCTCATCGCGAAGGAGCTGGCGGCCCGCGAGGCGGTGCCGACGAAGCCCCTGGCCGAGGCCCTGCGCACGGCCTTCCCCACCGAGCGCCCCGCGCTCCTGGAGGACTGGCTGCGCCGCAAGGTGGCCAAGGTCACAAACCGCGCCGTGAAGGACCTGCCCGCTGACGGGAGCCTCGCGGGGCTCGATTTGGACGCCATCGGCGCGGAGCTGGAGTTCGACCTGAAGAAGCAGCTCAAGTTCCAGCTCTACCCGCACGAGCTGCGCGAGCACGCGTCGCTGCCGGCGCTGTCGCGCCACCTGCTGGCGGAGATGGAGCGGCAGACGGACCCGGCGCGCTTCGCCACGGACCTGCCGCTGTCGGCCTTCTCGCTGCGGCCCTACCGCCGGCAGGCGTCCGGCCCCAAGGTGCGGGCGGCGAAGAAGAACCCGAGCATGGTGTTCGTGCACTCCACGCCGCGCGCGGGCTCCACGCTCTTCCGCGTCATGCTCGCCGGGCACCCGCGCCTGTTCTGCCCGCCGGAGCTGAACCTCCTCTTCTTCGAGACGATGCGGGAGTGGAAGCAGAACGTGGGCTTCGGCCACGAGATGGAGTGGACCGAGCGCGGCCTGCTGTGGGCCTTCATGGAAGTGCTGGGCCTGGACTCCACCGCGGGCCAGGCGTTCGTCGACAAGCTGGTGGCGGACAACGCCTCCGCGCAGGGCGTCTACGGGCGCCTGCAGGAGCTGTCCGGCGGCCGGCTGCTGGTGGACAAGACGCCGCCGTACGCCATGGACCCGGAGACGCTGTGGCGCGGCGAGGAGATGTTCGACCAGCCGAAGTACCTCTTCCTCATCCGGCACCCGCTCCCCGTCATGGAGTCGCTGGTGCGCATGCGCTTCGACCGGCTCTTCGGCCCCAGCCTCTTCGGCTCGGCGGACGTGGACCCCTACGCCGTCGCGGAGACGGTGTGGGCCATGCCCAACCAGAACCTGCTCGACTTCTACGCGCGCATCGGCTCCGAGCGCGTGCACTGGGTCCGCTACGAGGAGCTGGTGAGCGAGCCGGAGCGGGTGATGAAGGGCGTCAGCGACTTCCTCGGCCTGCCCTACGACGCGGGCATGGTGCAGCCGTATGACGGCAAGCGGGAGCGCATGCTGGGAGGCCTGGGCGACCCGAACATCCTCCAGCACACCCGCATCGAGGGCGAGCGCAGTGACTCGTGGAAGCGCATCCAGTGGCCCCGCGTGCTCGACGCGTCCACGTGCGCGCTGGCCACGAAGCTCGGCTACGAGCTGCCCGAGGCCGTGACGGCGCCGAAGAAGTCCGCCGCGGGGGAGAAACAGGCGGAGAAGCTGCTGGAGAACCTGGACAACCTGTCCGACGAGCAGGTCGCCGCGCTGCTGGCGGAGATGGAAGGCGACACCGACAAGGTGGCCTGAAGCACCGCGCTCCAGCGGTCGCACCGCGGCGCCTCTTCCCGCGCCGCGGTGCCTCGGACTGGGGGAGCGCGGCGCCCCGTCACATTTTCGTCCCAGGCTCATCGAGCGTGGGTGGGGTGCTGTAGACAACGCGTCTTTGACATCTGGCTTTGGAGTTCCCATGGCGCTCACCCCCGAGCAGAAGCGCGCCCGTCTCGCCGAGTTGCTGCGTGAGAAGGCCCGGCAGTCCCGACGTGCCCCGGTTTCCTTTTCCCAGGAGCGCATGTGGCTCCAGGAACGCCTGGAGCCCGGAAGCGCCGCCCTCAGTGTCCCCAGCGCGGTGCGGCTGTCCGGTGAGCTGAACGTCGAGGCCCTGCGCCGCGCGCTCCAGTCCCTGGTGGACCGTCACGAGGCGCTGCGCACCACCTTCGTCGAGCAGGACGGCCGGGTGCTCCAGCACACCGTCCCCTCGCTGGAGGTCGCGCTGCCCGTGGTGGACGTCCACGACGGAGGAGAGACGGAGGCCTGGCGCCGGCTGCACGCGGACGCGAGGCAGCCCTTCGACCTGGAGAAGGGCCCGCTGCTGCGCGCGGTGCTGTACCGCCAGACAGAGCGGGAGCACCTGCTGCTGCTCAACCTGCACCACATCGTCTCGGACGGCTGGACGATGGGCGTGCTGGTGCGGGAGCTGGGCGTGCTCTACCCCGCGCTGGCCGCGGGCCAGCCGGTGGCCCTGCCGCCGCTGCCGCTCCAGTACGCGGACTTCGCGGCGTGGCAGCGTGACTTCCTCCGGGGCGAGACGCTCGACGCCCAGCTCGGCTACTGGCGCCAGCAGCTGGACGCCGATGCGGTGCTGGAGCTTCCCTGCGACAGGCCGCGTGGCGCCGACACCAGCGCGCGCGGCGCCCGCCACACGGTGATGATGCCCCCCGAGCTGCTCCAGTCCCTCAAGGAGCTGGCCCGGAGCGAGGGACGCACCCTCTTCACGCTGTTGCTCGCCGCGTGGCAGGCGCTGCTGTCGCGCTACAGCGGGCAGGACGACGTGGTGGTGGGCTCGCCCGTCGCGGGACGCAACCGCGCGGAGCTGGAGGGGCTCGTCGGCCTCTTCGTCAACACGGTGGCCCTGCGCGCGGACCTGTCCGGAGACCCGTCCTTCCTGGAGCTGCTCGGCCGCGTCCACGAGAAGGTGCTGGGCGCCTTCGCCCACCAGGACCTGCCCTTCGAGAAGCTGGTGGAGTCGCTGCGGCCGGAGCGCCAGCTCGGCGTCTCGCCGGTGTTCCAGGTGCTGTTCGCCCTACAGAACGCGCCGCTGCCGCCGCTGCACGCGCCCGGGCTGGTGATGGAGGCGCAGCCCGTGGACAGCGGCGCCGCCCAGGTGGACCTGGCGCTGCTCGCCACCGAGCTGCCCCAGGGCCTGCGCGCCGCCGTCGTCTACCGCACGGACCTGTTCGACGAGGCGACGGTGGCCCGGATGCTGGGGCACTTCCAGACGCTGCTGGAGGGCCTCGCCGCGCACCCGGAGCGGCGCCTGTCCGAGCTGCCGCTGATGGGCGAGGACGAGCAGCGACGGGTGCTGCGCGAGTGGAACACCACCGCCTCCGACGCCCCGCGCGAGTCCACCCTGCCCGAGGTCTTCGCCCAGGTGGTGGCCCGCCACGCCGACAAGGTCGCCGTCGAGTTCGGCGGCGCGAAGCTCACCTACCGTCAGCTCGATGAGCGCTCCAACCAGCTCGCCTGGCACCTGCGCCAGCGGGGCGTGGGCGCCGACTCCCGCGTCGCTCTCGCCCTGGAGCGCTCGCTGGAGCTGATTGTCTCCCTCGTCGCCATCCTCAAGGCCGGTGGCGCCTACGTGCCGCTGGACCCGGCGTACCCTCGCGAGCGACTGGCCGGCATGGTGGAGGACACCCGTCCCCAGGCCCTCATCACCACCCGTGCCCTGAGCACCCATCTTCCCGCGGAGGGGCTGTCCACCGTGGTGCTGGAGGACGCCGCGCTCGACGCCGAGCCGGCGCACGCGCCTCCTTCCACCGCCCTGCCCGACTCGCTGGCCTACGTCGACTTCACCTCCGGCTCCACCGGCAGGCCCAAGGGCGTGGGCACCACCCACCGCAACGTCCTGCGCACCCTCTTCGGCGTCGACTACGCGCACCTGGGCCCGGACGAGACGCTGCTCCAGCTCGCCCCCATCGCCTTCGACGCCTCCACGCTCGAGGTCTGGGGCGCGCTGCTGCACGGCGCCCGCCTCGTCGTCATGCCTCCCCAGCCTCCTTCCCTGGAGGAGCTGGAGCAGGTGCTGCGCGACACCCGCGTCACCACCCTCTGGCTCACCGCCGGCCTTTTCACGCAGGTGGTGGAGTCCCGGCTCTCCGCGCTGCGCTCGGTGAAGCAGGTCCTCGCGGGCGGCGACGTGGTGCCTCCGGCGCACGCCCGCCGCGTCCTGGGTGAGCTGGGCATTCCCCTCACCAATGGCTACGGGCCCACCGAGACGACGGTGTTCGCCGTCTGCTTCCGCATGACGGACCCGGCGCAGGCGGGCGCCTCCGTGCCCATCGGCCGGCCCATCGGCGGCACCCGGCTGTATGTCCTCGACGAGCACGGCCAGCCCGTGCCGATGGGCGTACCGGGCGAGCTGTTCATCGGCGGCGACGGCCTGGCGCGCGGCTACGTGGGCCAGCCCTCGCTCACCGCCGAGCGCTTCATCCCCGACCGCTTCTCCGGCATCCCCGGTGCCCGCCTCTACCGCACGGGAGACCGGGTGCGCTGGCGCGCGGACGGGCTGCTGGACTTCCTCGGCCGCGCGGACTCGCAGGTGAAGCTGCGCGGCTTCCGCATCGAGCCGGGTGAAATCGAGGCCGCGCTGACCGCGCAACCCGGCGTGCGGCAGGCCCTGGTGCTGGTGCGCGAGGACCGGCCCGGCGACAAGCGGCTCGTGGCGTACGTCGTGGGCGCTCCCGACATGCAGGTGGAGGCGCTCCGCGCCGCGCTCAAGCAGCGGCTTCCCGACTACATGGTGCCGTCCGCCTTCGTACCGCTGGAGGCCCTGCCCCTGACGCCCAACGGCAAGGTGGACCGCAAGGCCCTGCCCGCGCCGACCCAGGGCGCCGACGCCGGCACGTTCGTCGCGCCGCGCACGCCCACCGAGGAGAAGCTCGCGACCCTCTGGAGCGAGGTGCTCGGCGTGCCGCGCGTGGGCGCCGAGGACAACTTCTTCGAGCTGGGCGGGCACTCGCTGCTGGCCACGCAGGTGGTCTCCCGCATCCGCGCCAGCCTGGGCGTGGAGTTGCCGCTGCGCGAGCTGTTCAGGACGCCCACCGTCTCCGCGCTGGCCGCGCGGGTGGACGCGGTGCTCCAGGCACGGCAGCAGTCCCAGGACGACGCCGCGGAGGCCCTCCCGGAGCCCCCCGCGGACGCGCCCCCGCTGTCCTTCGCCCAGCAGCGGCTGTGGTTCATCGACCAGCTCGACCCCGGCAGCGGGCTCTACAACATGCCCTTCGTCCTGCGGCTGGAGGGCCGCCTGGACACGGGCGCGCTGGAAGCGGCGCTCACCGGGGTGGTGGCGCGCCACGCATCGCTGCGCACCACCTTCGCCTCGCGCCAGGGCCAGGCCGTGCAGGTCATCCACCC
>NZ_JABBJJ010000018.1 GCF_012933655.1 Pyxidicoccus fallax
CTTCGGCTGCGACAGATGTCTATAAGAGACAGACCCGGTACAACACCGCGCCCCCACCGAGCGCGAGCACGCTCATGAGGAGCGGAGGAGAGAATCCGTGCCAGAGCTTGAGGCTGTAGGGCGGAATCTGCCCGCTCACCACAGGCAGGGACGCGGCCTCGAGGATGGGCCCGATGGATGCCGCGGGCACGATGCCCACCACCAGGCACACGAGGACCAGCACCTCGACGGGCACGCGCATCCACTTGGGTGGCTCCTCCGGGACACGCGGGGTGTTCAGCGCGCTGGCGGGCCCGAAGAACACCTTCGCCGAGAACCGCAGCGAATAGGCCACGCTCCCCATGCCCGCCAGGGTCGCCGCGATGGGCAGGCCCCACTGGACGGCGGGGCTGGCGTTGTCGAGGAAGACGGTCTCCGCGAAGAACATCTCCTTCGACAGGAAGCCATTGAGCAGGGGGACTCCCGCCATCGCCGCGGTGGCGACGAGCGCGAGCGTGCCGGTGATGGGCATCAGGCGGAAGAGCCCCGACAGCCGCCGGATGTCCCGCGTCCCCGTCTCGTGGTCGATGATTCCCACCGCCATGAACAGCGACGCCTTGAAGGCCGCGTGGTTCATGAGGTGGAACACCGCCGCCACCGCCGCGAGCGGGCTGTTGAGCCCGAGCAGCAGCACCACCAGCCCGAGATGCGAGATGGTGGAGTAGGCGAGCAGCCCCTTCAGGTCGCGCTGGAACAGCGCCGCCCACGCGCCGAGCAGCAGCGTGACGAGACCCGCGGAGCCGGTGAGCCAGAACCAGAGCTCCGTCCCCGACAGCACCGGCCACAGCCGCGCCAGCAGGAACACGCCCAGCTTCACCATGGTCGCCGAGTGCAGATACGCCGACACCGGCGTCGGGGCCGCCATCGCGTTGGGGAGCCAGAAGTGGAAGGGGAACTGGGCGCTCTTGGTGAACGCGCCGACGAGGATGAGGCAGAGCGCCACCGGGTAGAGCGGGTGGGCCTTGATGGCTTGCGCGCGCCCGAGGACGGCGTCCAGCTCGTAGCTGCCGGCCACGTGGCCGAGCACCAGCAGCCCCGCGAGGAGGCACAGGCCACCCATGCCGGTGACCGTGAGCGCCATCCGGGCCCCGCGCTGTGCGTCCTTCCGCTGGTTCCAGTAGCCGATGAGCAGGAACGAGAAGAGGGACGTCAGCTCCCAGAAGAAGGCCAGCTGCAGCAGGTTTCCCGAGAGGACCACGCCCAGCATCGCCCCCATGAAGGCCAGCAGGAAGGCGAAGAACCTCGCCACGGGGTCCGACGGCGAGAGGTAGTACCGCGCATACAGCACCACCAGCGCGCCGATGCCCAGGACGAGCACGCAGAACGTCCAGGAGAAGCCGTCGAGCCGCAGCACCACGTCGAGCCCGAGCGAGGGGACCCACGCGAAGCGCTCGGTCCACACGCCTCCGCCCCGGACGGCCGGGAAGTGGAGCGCCACGCCCACCAGGCCCCCCAGCGCGGTGAGGCCCGCGAGCCACGCCGCGCGGTTCCGGGCACTCGTGGGCAGCAGTGCCGCGACGACACTGGAGACCCAGGGAATGACCAGGAGGACGAGGAGCGACATCAGGAGCCGGGAGTGTGGCGGGACGAGCGCCTGGCCGGGCTCCTCCCGTCATGGGAATCCGCCGGAGCGTCGGGCATTCATCGCTTGCAGGCCCGGCGCCGGCCTTTCAGTCCCAGACGAACAGCCACTTCACCGCTTTGCCCAGCCCATAGAACACCCAGCCCACGGGGCCGGGGCGCACGGGCCGCTGGAACTCCAGGCTCACCGTGGCCAGGGCCACCTGATTCTCCAGCGCCTCCAGCCGGGCCTTGAGGGACTCGTACTCCGCGGTGACGCGCTCCAGCTCCTTCTCCACGCGGAGGGTGTCCTCCACCGTGACGGCCCGCTGCAGCAGCTCCAGGTAGCGCTCCCGGACGCGCTCCAGGTTCGCCAGCCGCACCTTCAGGTCCAGGTGCGACTCCGTCACGTCATCCGCGCTCACCGTCTGCCGGGCCACCTTGCCCAGCCCGGGGACGGCGCCCAGGAACCCGTCCAGCCGCTCCGCCGGCACGCGCACCGTGGCGGACTCGGACGTGACGCGCTGCGCGTACCCACCGTGGGCCTTGGCCAGGGACACGGCCTGGGCGGGGCCCCGGTCCGGGTCCTCGCGCTCCACTTCCACCCGGGCGGTGCGGATGATGGACCGGTTCGTCTCGAGCGCCCCCGGAGCCTCCCCGGGGACGGACATCATCCCATCCGGGGAACGCATCAACGGCCGACTGCGGGAGCAAGCGGCCAGGACGAACAGCGAGACGAGCAGGAAGCAGCGCACGGAGGTCCTTTCGAAGGGAGGGCGGTGTGGGATGCCCTCCAGGACGCTCGCGCGAGGCCCGCGGTTCCGTACTTCGCACGCGGGCGGGGTGAATCAGGAACGACGGGGGAGGGGAGCCCCTCAGGAAGGCCGGGCCGTGGCCACGGGCCCGGGAGGTGCGCCGTCGCCCTCGTAGTAGATGCTGGCGCTGCCCTTCCCGTAGACGACGAGTACCCGATCACTCTGCTCCAGCAGGTCGGAAGCCTTCTCCGTGGCCTTGCGGACCAGGGTGTCCAACTCTCCCGAGCGCTGTTTGCTACCCGCCCGGACTGTCACGACTGGCATGCGGTGTCCCGCTCCTTGTGTCCCGCGGCGGGTGGCTCCGGTTGGGGGACCCGGCCCCGTGCCCATCCGCAGGTAACGGGCCGTGTCATAGCCAACGGAACACTTCGTTGACAAGCGCCCCGCACCATGGCGGGAAGGGACTCCCATGAACCGCAAGCTCCCTGTTTTGCTGGTTTTTGCGCTGGGTCTCTCCTCTGTCGCCAGCGCGCAGTCGACGCGTCCGCCCGAGCACCGCTCGCCCACACCGTTCTGGCTGCCCCGGGGCGTCTTCCTGGGCGCCTCGGCGCGCGAGGGGGTCATCACGCCCCGGCTGAAGGTGCAGTGGCAGTTCACCTTTCTTCAAGAGCGCAAGGACGCCTTCGCCCTGCTCCTGGAAGGGGGGCTCGGGTGGGCCGCCGCGTTCCCGGACCCGGACGTGACGAGGCCCTACACCCTCGTCGGCTCCTACTACGAGCACACCGCCCAGGTGGGCATCGGCTACCGCAACCACCTGCCGGACCAGCTCCACTGGGGCTTCCAGGTGACGGGCGGCCCCGTCTTCTACGGCGCCCACTTCGACGGGGGCACCCCGGCCGACCACCGCTCCGCCGGCATCATCGAGGGCCGCATCCACGTGGGCTACCAGTGGGGCGCCACGGCCGTGGGCGCCGCGGTGGGCTACGCTGAGCCCTTCGGCCTCAAGCGCCGCAGCCTCGGGCGCTACTTCGTGGGCGGCCCGATGTTCGGGTTGTTCATGGATTGGCGCTAGGCATCCGCGTAGAGTGCGCGCGGCCACCCCTGGTTCCGCACTCTCCGTATGCCCGAGCTGCTCAGCGCCCATGTCTCGCGGTTCCTGCGCAACCGCGGCGAGTTCGAGCGCGGCCTGCCGCCCGCGCTGCTCGTCTTCACGCCGTCTCCGCTCGCCGGGAATTTCCGGGAAGAAGCGGAGTACCGGCTGAAGACGGTGACGAACGCGGGGGCGCCCACGCTGGGGGTGAGCGAGGCGGTGGTGTTCCCCGTGGTGAAGTCCCGGACGAATGCCTTCGGCCGGGGCATCACCGTGGGGCGCACGGGCAACAACGACGTGGTGCTGGACGACGGCAGTGTGTCCCGCTTTCACGCGTGGTTCGCCTGGGTGGAGGGGGAGGAGGGCTTTTCGCTGACGGACGCCGGCTCCAAGAATGGCTCCTGGGTGGGCGGGGCGCGGCTTACCCCTCGCCGGGCGGTGGCGGTGGAGGATGGCGCCCGCCTGCGCTTCGGTCAGGTGGAGGTCGCCTTCTACACCGCGAGCAGCTTTCTCCGGATGCTGACCGTGAGGATGGCTCCCTGAGCCTTGCCACGTCTTCGGCGGCCTGCGTAACGTGCGGAGTCGCCCTCTGTCACACACGGGAGTGTTCGCGGTGCCCTTGACCACAGAAGCCTTCGGACTGACCGACGTTGGCCGCAAGCGGCAGCACAACGAAGACTCGATGCTGGTGGACATACCGCTCGGCCTCTATGTCGTCGCCGACGGCATGGGCGGCCACGCGGCGGGCGAGGTCGCCAGCGCCCGGGCCACGGAGGTCGTCAAGCAGCACATCTCCGCCAACCGGCATCTCTTGAAGGATTTGGGGAACAACCCCACGGCGGACAGCCGCTCGGCGGCGGCGGCCCTGGTGGAGGTGGCCGTCCAGCGCGCGTGCGCGGACATCTACCGCATGGCCATGCAGGATGCGTCCAAGCGCGGCATGGGGACGACGTTCGTCTGCCTCGCGGTGGGCGGCAACAAGGGCGTCATCGGCCACGTGGGCGACAGCCGCGTGTACCTCGTGCGCCACGGCCAGTGCCACCGCCTCACCGAGGACCACACGCTGGTGGCCGCGCAGCTCAAGGCCGGCACGATTACGAAGGAGCAGGCCGCCGCGTCGCAGTACCGCAACGTGATTACGCGCGCGGTGGGCATCCAGGAGTCCGTCCAGGTCGACACGCTCATCGTGGACCTGGTGCCGGGCGACATGTTCATCCTCTGCTCGGACGGCCTGCACGGCTACATCGAGGACGAGGAAATCCTCCCGCTGGTGTCGGGCATGGCGCCGGCGGACCTGCCCAAGCGGCTCATCGACATCGCCAACGAGCGCGGCGGCAAGGACAACATCACCGCGGTGGTGGTGAAGGTGGCCGGCGAGGGCGCCACCATCAGCGAGGAGACGAGCGAGGCGCAGTCGCGCATGGAGGCGCTGCGCAAGATTCCGCTCTTCCGTCACCTCACCTACAAGGAGCAGACGGCGGTGCTGTCCATCGCCACGACGCGCACGTACCCGGCGGGCCGGGAAATCGTCGTGGAGGGCCAGCCGGGCGAGGAGCTCTTCGTCGTCATCCGCGGCCGGGTGGCCATCGAGAAGAACGGGGTGGAGATCGCCGAGCTGCGCGCCGGTGGCCACTTCGGAGAGATGGGCCTCATCGACAACGCGCCGCGCTCCGCGACGGTGCGGGCCACCGAGCCCACGCGCACCATGGTCATCTCCCGTCCGGACCTGATGGGGCTGATGAAGCGCGAGTCCATCCTCGCGGTGAAGATGCTCTGGAGCTTCGTGCAGGTGCTGAGCGACCGGCTGCGCGCCACCAACTCGGAGCTGAGCGAGGCCCGTCAGGAGCTGGCCGTCGCGCAGGCCATCCAGCCCTTCGCCGAGGAGTGAGGACCGCCCCATGAGCCCGCGCCCGCCGAAGTCACCTCGCGCATCGTCCAGTCCTCGTCAGACCGCCCGGGTACGCTCGCGGCGGACTGTTTCTGGAGGGCGCATGGCGAGGGCGGTGGGCGGGGATGTCATCGTGCGGCTGCTGGGCGAGGTGGCGGAGCTGAGGGAGGAGCTGCGCGGGACGCAGGAGGACGTGAGGGGCCTGTCATCCGAGATGTCGGCCATGAAGGCCGACATCGGAGCCATGAAGGCCGGCATGGTCGTCATGAAGGCCAACATGGAGGCCATGATCGTCACCATGGACTCCGTGTTGGACACCATGGACTCGATGACGACCACCATGGAGTCCATGACGACGCGGCTGCGCACCACGGAAGAGCGCTTCCAGCGGATGGACGCCAGCGCGGGACGCATGGCGCGGCTGTTGGGCACCCTCAAGGGCAAGCACTAGCGCCACCGGCCCGGCCGGGGAGCGTCCGGGACACGACTGGCCCGGAATTTCCATGGGGAATCGTCCGTTCCCGGCCCGGCCGCGGGCTAATGTCCGCGGTTCGTGCGCATGCGCAACTGGCTCATCATAGGGATGGTGGCGGCCCTGCTGGTGGCCGGAGCGGCCTGGCTCTGGCCGGGCTCGGCTTCTCGGACGCCGGCCGCCCCGACCGGGAAGCCCGCGGCCACGTCGCTGCCGGCGTTCTCCGCCGTGGAGGTGTCGTCCGGGACGAATGAGGGCCTCACCCTCACCGGACGGGTGCTGGACTCCGCGGGACGCCCGGTGGCGAACGCCGAGGTGTTCCTCGCCTCCAGCGCGGAGAAGACGCTCGCGGACGTGCGCTGCGACGAGTGCGGCCAGGCGCTGCTGTCCTGCCAGGCGCGCGAGACGGCGCTGCAGACGCTGGCCTACTTCGAGCACCAGCACGGCTTCCTCACCCCGCGCGCCACCGCGAGCACGGACGCGCAGGGAAACTTCCGCTTCGAGCACCTGGCGGGCGTCTCCTTCTCCATCTGGGCGAAGGCGCCCGGCCTGGGCGTGGCGCTGCGCGAGCGGGCCGCGCCCGGGGACCCGGTGGAGCTGTACCTGCCGCCGCTGCGCACCATCGGCGGGCAGGTGGTGGACGACGCCGGCCAGCCGCTCAAGGGCGCGCGCGTGCATGCCGTCTCGCGCCGCGTGCCGCTGCCCTTCGAGGCGGTGGCGGGCCCCGACGGCGTCTTCTCGCTGGAGGGCCTGGGCGAGGGCCCCTTCTACGTGGTGGCCACGGCGGAGGGCTACCTGCCCTCGGTGGAGGCCCAGGTGGAGGCGGGCCCGCAGCCGGTGCGCCTGAAGCTGACGCCCGCGCGCACGCTGGAGGTCCGCGTCACCCGCAACGGCGCTCCCGCGGCGGCCACGGTGCGGCTGCGCGCCGACCACCTGTCTCGCGAGCAGCGCACGGAAGGCGAGCCGCTGCGCTTCACCGGCCTGTACCCGGACGAGCTGGTGGTGACGGCGGAGGCGCCCGGGCTGGGCGCCGCGCCGCGCACGCTGACGCTGGACGCGCGCGTCACCCAGGTGACGCTGGAGCTGGAGGTGGCGGGCAAGCTGCTCGTCACGGTGGTGGACGAGGCGGGAGAGCCGGTGCCCAACCCGGAGCTGCTGCTGCGCACCACCGCGGGCGACCTCATCACCCGCGTGCGCGGGGCCACCGGCGCCATGGTGGAGCTGGGCCCGCTGGCCGCCGGCGACTACGTGCTGCACGGCCAGGCGGAGGGCTTCCGCGAAGCACAGCTCCCGGCGCGCATCGTGGCGGGCGAGACGACACTGGAGCTGGAGATGGAGCGTGCCACGCTCATCACCGGCCAGGTGCTGGACGAGTACGGCCGGCCCGCGCCGCGCGTGTCCGTGCTGGTGCAGCCCACGGGCGAGACGGTGCTGGCGGACGAGGACGGGCGCTTCGCGGCGCCGGTGCCCACGCCGGGCCTGTACGAGCTGCACGCGCACCACTCGGAGTGGGGTGGCGGGCAGGTGAAGGTGACGGCGCCGGCCAGCGGGGTGCAGCTGTCCCTGGAGCCCCGCGCCGCGCTGGAGGTGACGGTGTCGTCCGCCGGCCGCCGCGTGGAGGGCGCGGACGTGGTGCTGTGGGTGGAGCAGGAAGGCATCTTCCGGAGCGACCGCACGTCGGGCTCGGACGGTGTGGTGCCCATGCGCGGCATGCCCGCGGGCACGTACTGGATGGTGGCGTCGCACCCGGACTACCTGCCGTCGGACCGCAAGCAGGTGACGCTGGAGGACGGACAGACGCTGAAGCTGGAGGCGGAGCTGAAGCCCGGCGCGCCGCTGAGCGGCGAGGTGGTGGACGGGCAGGGCGCTCCGGTGGCCGGGGCCACGCTGGTGGTGGTGCCGCGCGGCGCGGAGCCGGTGCAGAGCGACGCGCGCGGCCACTTCGAGTTCCGCTCGCTGCGGCCGGACCGGGGCTACCGCCTGGAGGCGAAGCACCCGGGCTATGACCAGGTGGAGCGCGCCGAGGGCAAGGCGGGTGGGCCTCCGGTGCGGGTGGTGCTCAAGCGCCGCGACGTCTTCCGAGGCCGCGTCGTGGGAAGCGACGGCGCGCCGGTGCGCCGCTACCGCATGGACGAGCACGAGGTGGACAGCTCGGATGGCCGCTTCGAGTTGCCGCTGGCCACGGCGGGCGACCGCATCATCGCGGCGGTGGATGCGCCGGGCTACGAGCCGATGATGGTGGACCGCCCGGCGTCGCCGGACCTGGGAGACCTGGTGCTGGAGAAATTGCCCACCGTCTCGGGCCTCGTGCGGGACGAGGGCGGCGCGCCGGTGCCGGACTCGGTGGTGACGTGCGACGTGTGCGACGAGTCCGTGCTCACGGGCCCGGACGGCCGCTTCACGCTGGCCAATCCGCCCTATGTGCCGCGCTTCACGGTGTCCGCGCGCAAGGGCCGGCTGAGCGGGACGCAGTCGCTGGAGCGCGGCTCGCGCGGCCCGGTGGAGCTCGTCCTCCGGCAGGCCACGCGGCTGAGCGGCAAGGTGTACAAGGCGGACGGGAGCCCCGCGGCGGGTGTCTCGGTGGAGGCGGTGAACGGGGACCGCAGCGAGACGCTCACCCTCGTCACCGGGCCGGACGGCGGCTACAGCATCGAGGTGGCGCCGGGCAGCTACCGCTTCATGCTGGGGCCCAACGGCGAGTTCTCCGGGGAGGCGGGGCTGGTGGTGCAGGTGGGCGGCACCGACATGCGCTTGGATTTGGGGCCCGCGCCGGGCACCTCGTCGCTCACCGTGCAGCTCAAGCCCGAGCGCGGCAAGGCGCTGTGGGTGGTGGCGGGCGAGGTGGGGGCCGTGGGCAACCCGCCGGCCACGTCGCTGATGCGCTCGCGCTGGGCGCAGCTCATCTACCAGCCGCGCGGTGAGCAGGTGATCCTCCACGGGCTGCCGCCGGGCCGCTACACGCTGGTGTGGGGCCACTTCCACGTGGAGACGCCGGGCGGGCCCGAGGTCCGCATGGTGGACGTCCCCTCCCAGGCGGAGGTGGCTCTGGGGCGCTGAGGCGACCACACCGCCGAGCGTCCCGGGTTGCGAGCCCGCGGCCGTGCGCATTAGGAAGCCGCATGGACGTGACGGCACTGAAGGGCCGCAGGGTGGTGGTGGGTGTGGGCGGCGGCATCGCGGCGTACAAGGCATGCGAGCTGGTGCGCGAGCTGGGACGGGCCGGGGCCGAGGTGCGCGTGGCCATGACGGAGTCCGCGCGGCAGTTCGTCACCCCGCTGACCTTCCAGGCGCTCAGCGGGCACCCGGTGCTCACCGACTACTTCGACCCGGCGCAGGAGGGGAACTTCGGCCACCTGGACCTGGCGCGGTGGGGCGAGGCCTTCGTGGTGGCGCCCGCCACGGCGGACCTGCTGGCGCGCATCCGCGCGGGCCTGGCGAATGACGCGGTGACGACGTCGCTGCTCGCCTTCAAGGGGCCGGTGGTGCTGGCCCCGGCGATGAACGTGGCCATGTGGGACAACCCGCTGACGCAGGAGAACGTGGCGGCACTGCTGAAGCACCCGCGCTTCTCGCAGGTGGGTCCCGGCGCGGGGCTGCTGGCCTGTGGTGACGTGGGCGAGGGGCGGCTCGCGGACGTGCCGGCCATCGTCGCGGCGGTGGCGGCGCGCTTCGGAGCGGGGCCGCTGGCGGGCCGGAAGGTGCTGCTGACGGCGGGCCCCACGCGCGAGTTCCTGGACCCGGTGCGGTTCATCTCCAACCCCTCGACGGGGAAGATGGGACTGGCGCTCGCGCAGGCGGCGCGGAGCCTGGGTGCGGAGGTGACGGTGGTGCTCGGCCCGGTGGGCGCCGTGGTGCGCGACGGGCTGACGGTGGTGGACGTGGTGAGCGCGGACGACATGGCGCGCGAGGTGCTGGCGCGCGTGGAGTCCGTGGACGCCTTCATCGCCACCGCCGCGGTGAGCGACTGGCGGCCGGAGACGCGCGCGCCGCAGAAGGTGAAGAAGGGTTCATCTCCCGGCCAGGAGTCGCTGCGGCTGGTGCGCACGCCGGACGTGCTGGCGGAGGCCTCGCGCAAGGTGGCCGGCAACGCGAAGCGGCCCGTGCTGGTGGGCTTCGCGGCGGAGACGGAGAAGGTGCTGGAGCACGCGCGCGAGAAGCTGGAGCGCAAGGGCCTGGACGCCATCGTCGCCAACGACGTGACGGCCCCCGGCGCGGGCTTCGGCACGGACACCAACCGGGTGACGGTGCTGACGCGCACCGGCGTCCAGCGCGAGCTGAACGGCAGCAAGAACGAGGTGGCCCGCGCCATCCTCGAGCTGCTGCTGGTGCGCCGCCCGTAGGTGGCGGGTATCCCCAGGGCGCGCGGCACGGCATCGCGATTCAGGAATTCGGGGCGTGCGCCCCTCGGGCCATTCCGTTCCCACTGTGAGCGGCCCGCACGTGCGGGGGAGAGCGACTCCGGGAGTGACGCGGGGCTCGGCCCTGCGGTAAGCGTACTGACAGGGCCGCCGTCCGCTTCCTTGCGCCGGCCCGCTTCCTCCGCTACCGATCCATCACCGTGAGCGACGACCTACCCGATTCCTCGCAGGAACTGAGCGCCGTGCTGGACGACATGCGCCGCCACCTGCTCTGGCAGGAGGAGGCCGCCGGCCGTGTGCTGATGATTGACGCGAAGGCCGCGTCGGAGCTGCAGCGCACCGCGCCCTCGCTGCGCTCCCTGCTGACCCGCGCCAACGGAACGCCGGAGCCCGCCGCACGGCCCGCGCCCATCGCGGCCCGGGCCACGAGCGCCGCCCCCCTGGCCCGGCCGCTCCCGGGTGCCGAGGGGGCAGGGGCTCCTCCGGCCCCCGTGTCCACCGGCCGCAATGGAGTGGCGTCCCCGGCGATGAACCCTCCGGGTCGAGCCGTGGCGGCTGCACCTTCCACGTCCCATACCTCCACCGAGGCGCCGATGCGCCCGGTGCCGACAGGGCCCACCGTCTCTCCGCTGTCCGCGAAGGGACCGGCGACACGGTCTCCCGCCACGGGTGGGGCGGGTGTGCTCCTCGACGTGCCGCGGGAGGCCCCCGGCGACAAGGGACCGCTGCCCGGAATGGGCGAGGGCGACCGGCCGACGCTGGACGAAATCCGCCGCGAGCTGGGCGACTGCAAGCGCTGCAAGCTGTGCGGCACGCGCAAGAACATCGTGTTCGGCTCGGGCAACCCGCGCGCGGAGCTGGTCTTCGTGGGCGAGGGCCCGGGCGAGAACGAGGACCTGCAGGGCGTCCCCTTCGTCGGCGCGGCCGGTGAGCTGCTGACGAAGATGATTGAGGCGATGGACTTCCGCCGCGACGAGGTCTACATCTGCAACGTGGTGAAGTGCCGGCCGCCGGGCAACCGCAACCCGGAGCCGGACGAAATCGCCGCGTGCGAGCCCTTCCTGCGCGCGCAGCTCGCGGCCATCCGCCCGAAGGTGGTGGTGGCGCTGGGCAAGTTCGCGGCGCAGACGCTGCTGCGCGACAGCACGCCCATCACCCGCCTGCGCGGCAACTGGCGCACCTACGAGGGCATCCAGCTCATGCCCACCTTCCACCCGGCGTACCTGCTGCGCAGCCCGGCGGAGAAGCGCAAGGCGTGGGAGGACCTGCAGGCGGTGATGAAGGTTCTCGGAAAGCAACCCGGCTCACGCGCCTAGCGCGGCCACTCTGAGGGGGAGGCACGGATGAAGGGAGTGCTGGAAACGCGCGAGCTGCAGTCACCCGCGCTGGAGTCCAATCCGCTGGGAGACCCGGCCCGGCGCCGGCTCACCGTGTACCTGCCGCCGGGCTACGGCGAGGGAGACCGGCGCTTCCCGGTCGTCTACTTCCTGCACGCCTTCGGCAACAGCGGCGGCACGTGGACGAACGCCTCGGGCTTCGCCCCCACCGTCCCCGAGCGCATGGACGCGCTCATCGAGTCCGGAGCGATTCCGCCCGCCATCGGCGTGTTCCCGGACGGGTGGACGTCGCTGGGCGGCAGCCAGTGGGTGAACAGCGACGCCATCGGCCGCTACCGCGACTACCTGGCCAAGGACGTGGTGGGCTTCGTGGACCGCACGTACCGCACGCTGCCGAAGGCGGCCTCGCGCGCGGTGGTGGGCCACAGCTCCGGTGGCTACGGCGCGCTGGTGATGGGCCGCTACCACCCGGAGGTGTTCTCGCACCTGGGCGCGCACGCGGCGGACTCGTATTTCGAGTACTGCTACCTGCCGGACCTGCCCAAGGCGGCGGCCTCGCTGCTCAAGGCGGGCGGGGTGGAGCCCTGGCACGCGGAGTTCCGCAAGCGCGTGCGCGAGACGAAGATGCGCGGCGACGACTTCCCGGTGGTGAACACGCTGGCGATGGCGGCGGCGTACTCTCCGAAGAAGGGCGAGCCGCTCAACGTGGAGCTGCCCTTCGACGCGCAGACGGGCCGCATCAAGCTGGACGTGTGGAACCGCTGGCTGGTGCACGACCCGGTGCGCTTCGTGCCCAAGTTCCTGGACGCGTTCCGCAAGCTGAAGACGGTGTTCCTCGACTGCGGCACCCGCGACGAGTTCAACATCCGCTGGGGCACGCGCATGCTCGCCGAGGACCTCAAGGGCGCTGGCGTGGAGCTGGTGCACGAGGAGTTCGAGGACGGGCACTCCGGCGTGTCGTACCGCTTCGAGCGCTCGCTGTCGGTGCTGGTGCCGAAGCTGGCCCGCGAGTAGCGCGCGGGCTCAGCACCCGTGCGACGGGTAGTTCACGGGCCACAAGAGCAGCGTGTCCTGCCCGTCCACCAGCCGCACCCAGCCTCGCCGCCGGTACTGGTCTTCCTTCTCGTCGAAGACCAGGACCTCCGCGAAGTCGCCCACGCGCCTGCCGAGGATGACGGAGTCGTCGTGCAGGTCCAGGTCCGTGGGGCTCGCCGAGTCCTCCGGCGCCTCGCGGACGACCAGCGGCGGCTGGCCCTCGCGGCGGAGCTTGAAGAACTCGACGCCCTTGTCCTCGAAGGCCTCCAGCGGGCGGAGGCTCTCAATCGTCACCCACACCGCCGTGGGGCTGTTGTCGCCCCCTTCACGGAGCCAGGCCTTCCGGCCGCTCCGGAGGTCGAGCATGACGTGGGCGTACTGGACGGAGACGCCGTGCTCGGCGACGCGCTCGTGCGCGAAGGCGGGGTAGCAGTCCTCCTGCCAGCCGCCGGGGTCGCTCCAGCGGCTCACCGGAACGGTCCTCGCGCGCGGGACGGGGCTGGCGGGCTGGAAGCCGATGCCGCGGCGCTCGAACAGGGGTACCTCGGGCTCGGAGCCCTCGGGGAAGGTGGCGCAGACCACGTGGGTGACGCCGCGCAGGTGGGCGTCGGGAATCTCGTCCCGGCGCGCGAGCACTTCCTGCGCGGACGCGGACGTGGGCAGCGCGAGCAGCGTCACGGCGAGGGCGCTCGTGAGCGGCAGCAGGGCTCGGAAGTCGGGGTGGGTTGCCATGCCCATTCCCTTTGCACCTCGCGGGCCAGCGCGGGCCGCCTGGAGATTCCCTCGGAAGCTCGCGGCGTTGGCGGGAGGGGAGGGTCTGCGCGTGGCTGGCGGGCCACACGGTGTGGCTGACACGCCTGTCAGGAACAGAACGAAGCGGATGGGGTGACGTGGTGCTGGCCATCCCCCGGGGGGAGCGGGTAGAGGCAGCAGGGTCGCTGAGAACTTCAGGGAGACGGGAACATGGGCATCGACCTCTACGGGCTGTCCCGCGTCGTGGGAGAGCGTGGCGTGCTGCCGCAGCGCGCTCGGAAGCTGGACCCCTCGCTGCCGTGCCGCGAGGCGGAAATGCTCATCGACGTGGAGAGCCTCAACATCGACGCGGCGTCCTTCAAGCAGATCAAGGGCGAGGTGGGCGGAGACCCGGCCCGCATTGGCGCGCGCATCCAGGAAATCGTCCGCGAGCGCGGGAAGATGCAGAACCCGGTGACGGGCTCGGGCGGCATGTTGATTGGCCGCGTGAAGGAGCTGGGCTCCCAGCACCCGGCGCGCGAGCTGCTCAAGGTGGGCGACCGCATCGCCACGCTGGTGAGCCTCACGCTGACGCCGCTGGTGATTGAGGAGGTGAAGGCGGTGCACGTGGACATCGACCGCGTGGACATCCGCGGGCACGCGCTGCTGTTCGCCAGCGGCATCTACGCGAAGCTGCCCTCGGACATGCCGGACACGCTGGCGCTGGCGGCGCTGGACGTGTGCGGCGCGCCCGCGCTGGTGGCGCGCCACGTGCGGCCGGGCATGACGGTGGCGGTGCTGGGCGCCGGGAAGAGCGGGGCGCTGTGCCTCGCGCAGGCGCGGCGCAACCTGGAGAGCCGGGGCAAGCTCATCGCGCTGGACGTGTCGCAGGGCGCGCTGGACATGCTGTCGTCCATCGGCCTGTGCGACGTGGCGCTGAAGGTGGACGCCACGCAGGGCGTGGACGTGATGGAGGCGGTGAGCCGGGCGACGGACGGCCAGCTCTGCGACCTGGTGGTCAACTGCGCCAGCGTGGGCAACACGGAGATGGCGACCATCCTGTCCGTGAAGGATGGGGGCACGGCCATCTTCTTCTCCATGGCCACCAGCTTCACCGCGGCGGCGCTGGGCGCGGAGGGCGTGGGCAAGGACGTCACCATGGTGGTGGGCAACGGCTACGTGCCCGGCCACGCCGCGCTGACGCTGGACCTGCTGCGCACCGAGCCGGAGCTGCTCCAGCTCTTCGCCACCCGCTACGTCTGAGGGAGCCAACCGAGATGACCGAGCCACTCTTCAAGCGCGTGGACACCGTCTTCATCCCGGTCCGCGACCTGAAGGACGCCATCGGCTGGTACACGTGGGCGCTGGGCTTCACGCTGCGCTGGCAGTCGGGCAACTACGCGGCCCTCAACGCGGGGGAGACCGCCGTCACGCTGCACCAGCCCGAGGGGGAGCACCGGCCCTTCGGCGACCACGCGCCGCTCAACTTCTACGCGAGCGACATCGAGGCGGCGCACCGCAAGCTGAAGGAGGCGGGCGCCACCGTGGAGAGCATCCAGACGATGCCGGGCATCCGCTTCTTCGACTTCAAGGACCCGGACGGGAACCGGCTCGGCGTCTGCTGGTTCCCGGAGAAGTAGGGGCGGACTACCGCGCGGAGGCCGAGGTCTCCGCGGGCGCGGGAGCAGGGGCGACGGGCGCGCTCGGGTCCTGCGTCGCCGCCCAGTCCTGGGCACTGCGGCCGCTCGCGTCGCGCACCTCGGGCGAGGCGCCCTTCTGCCGCAGCTGCTCCACCACCTCCTTGCGGCCGAACAGCGAGGCGAACATCAGCGCCGTCTGGCCGAAGCGGTTGGTCTGGTCCACGGCGCAGGGCTGCTGGTTCAGCATCCCGACGATGTCCGCGTAGCCCTTGAAGGCCGCGCCCATCAGCGCGGTGTTGCCCCGGTTGTCGCCCGCGCAGGCATCCGCGCCCGCGGCGAGCAGCGCGCGCACCGTCTCCGTGTGGCCGTGGTACGCGGCCAGGATGAGGGGCGAGAAGCCCCGCGAGTCGCGCGCCTCCACGGGCGTGCCGGCCTTGATGAGCCCGGTGACGACCTCCGTGTCACCGGCACGGGCGGCGGCGAGCAGGTAGCGCTCCGCCTCGCTCGTGGCCAGCAGCCGGCCCTGGGGCGCGGGCTCCGCGCGCAGCGACATCCACGCGGCGGTGAGCAGCGCGCCCACCAGCACCAGCAGACCGAGCGAACCAAGAAGCAGCTTGCGAATCATGACGTCCTCCGAAGGGCAGTGGGGGGTCAACCACTCCGGTCGAGAGAGAGCCGGGATGAGCGGCGGGGGAAGACGGCGGGTTTCACCCCGACCCTCTCTCGATGAGAGCGGCGGTGCAGCGGGGCCCCGGCACACGGCGCCGGGGCCCGGTACAGCGGGAGACTTCAGCGCGAGGCCAGCGGGGCCACGGCGGCCTTGGCGTCATCCACCTTCACGCCCACGGCCTTGGCCAGCTTGGTGCCGTACTCGGGGTTGGCCATGTAGAAGTGGCCGACCATGCGCGCCTTGACGCGGGCGTCACGCACCTGGCCCAGGTCCGCGGCCAGGTTCTTCACCAGCCGCTCGCGCGCGGCGGGGTCGAGCGCGAGGTAGAAGGCGCCCGCCTGCGAGAAGTTGTCCGTCTTGTCGATGGCGCGCTGCTGCGTGGTGCCGCTCAGCGGCGCGTTGGACAGCAGGAAGGCCGCGTTGTCCTGCGTCTCACGGGTGACGCTCGGCTCGTAGTTCACTTCCGCCTTCGTGTTGCCGGAGTTCATGGCGCCGTCCTGGCTGTTGTTGTTCACCGGGGCCTTGGCGCGGTTGATGGGCAGCTGCAGGTAGTTGGTGCCGATGCGGTAGCGCTGCGTGTCCGCATACGAGAAGAGGCGGCCCTGCAGCAGCCGGTCCTCGGACGGCTCGATGCCCGGCGGCATCACGCCCGGAGAGAAGGCCGACTGCTCGGTCTCCTCGAAGAAGTTGTCAGGCATCTTGTTGAGCGTGAACTTGCCCAGCTTGATGGACGGAACCTTGTCCTCCGGCCACACCTTCGTCGCGTCCAGCGGGTCGAACGAGAACTTGTCCAGGTCCTTCGGGTCCAGAATCTGCGCCGTCAGCTCCCACGAGGGGAACTTGCCCGCGCCGATGGTGGTGTACAGGTCCGTGGTGGCGTACTGGTAGTCCTGGGCGATGGTGCGCGCGACCTCCTCGGGGGTGTTGAGGGTCTTCACGCCCTGCTGCGAGAACCAGTTGAACTTGACGTACTTGTACTCGCCCTTCGCGTTGACGAACTTGAACGCGTGCACGCCGTGCCCGTTCATCTGGCGGTAGTTCGCCGGGATGCCCAGGTCCGAGTACACCTGCGTGAGCATGTGCGTCGACTCGGGCTGGTGCGAGAAGAAGTCGAAGAAGCGGTTCGGGTCCTGCTTGTTGGTGATGGGCGACGGCTTCAGCGAGTGCACCATGTCCGGGAACTTGATGGCGTCCCGGATGAAGAACACCGGCAGGTCATTGCCCACCAGGTCCCAGTTGCCCTCGTCCGTGTAGAACTTGAGCGCGAAGCCACGAGGGTCCCGCACCGTCTCCGGCGAGCCGGCCTGCGGAATCACGGTGGAGAAGCGCACGAACATCGGCGTCTTCTTGCCCTTGGCGGAGAAGACGGACGCGCGGGTCAGGTTGGCGAAGTCGCCATAGCTCTCGAAGACGCCATGGGCGCCGGTGCCGCGCGCGTGCACGACGCGCTCGGGGATGCGCTCCCGGTCGAACCGGGCCAGCTTCTCGATGAGGTGGAAGTCCTCCAGCAGCACGCCGCCGCGGGGGCCCGCCGTCTTGGAGCTCTGGTTGTTGCCCACCGGAGCACCGGAGTCGGTGGTGAGGGGGGGCGGGGTGTTGGCCAGGACCGGGCTGGCGAAGAGCGCTGCCGTCAGGAACAGGGAGCGTGGATTCACGGGTGTCTTCCTCGTCTGCGGGGGTGAGACGCCGCGCTCCAAAGCACGCCCCGTGCCGCACGGATGACCTCTGTAATATCCAGTGTTTACAAAGAGAGGCCTCCGCACTGCACCGAAAGGTCGGTGCAGATACCGTCCTTTCGGTGATTAACAACACCGTCCGGCCGGTGCGAAGTGCCTCAAAACCGATAATGCGGTGCGCCAACGCCCCGCGGGGCTTCTTGAGGCCTTCCGGTGGGCGGTTTGGCGGGTAAGGTGCGTCCATGCCAGGCCCGTTCATCGAAGACGCGCAGATTGAGCACGCGCGCAAGCTGGCGGAGGAGATCGTCAATCCGATCTTCGACCTCATCCGCCGTAACACCACTGTTTCCACCGAGCGCACCGTGTTGCGCTTCTTCGGCATCTCCGGAGCCGGGGCACGGGGGGTTCCGCTCGCCAACCTCATGGTCGACAAGCTCAAGGCCGCCGGGGTGCTCAACAAGGGCGCCGCCTATTGGTACGGCCGCGCGCTCCAGTTGGGTGCCCGCAGCCCGCTGGAGGCCGTGGAGCGGCTGACCGCTCTGCCCACCGACAAGCTGGGCCCCCTGTCGCCCGAGCAGGAGCACACCCTGCGCGAGGAGGTGCGTGCCGAGGCCCGCGCCGCCATGGATGACCTGAAGGCCCGCATCGCCCAGCGCAACGCGCTGCGCGAGCAGTTCCCCATGTCGCCCGCGCCGCACAAGTACGTCATCGTCGCCACCGGCAACATCTACGACGACGTGGACCAGGCGCGCGCCGCGGCCCAGGCCGGCGCGGACGTCATCGCCGTCATCCGCTCCACCGCCCAGTCGCTCCTGGACTACGTGCCCCACGGCGCCACCACCGAGGGCTACGGCGGCACCTACGCCACCCAGGAGAACTTCCGCATCATGCGCGAGGCCCTGGACGACGAGAGCCGCAAGCTCAAGCGCTACATCCAGCTCACCAACTACTCGTCCGGCCTCTGCATGTCGGAAATCGCGTTCTGCGCGGCCTACGAGAAGCTGGACATGCTGCTCAACGACGCGATGTACGGAATCCTCTTCCGTGACATCAACATGCGGCGCACCTTCATCGACCAGTACTTCAGCCGCCGCATCTGCGCCCTGGCCGGCATCATCATCAACACCGGCGAGGACAACTACATCACCACCGCGGACGCGTACGACGCGGCCCACACCGTCATCGCCAGCCAGTTCATCAACGAGTGCTTCGCCAAGCGCGCGGGCCTCAAGGACTGGCAGCTGGGCATCGGCCACTCGTACGAAATCGACCCGTACCGGGACGACACGCTGCTGCTGGAGCTGTCGCAGGCCATGCTGGTGCGCCGCTGCTTCCCGGACGCGCCGCTGAAGTACATGCCGCCCACCAAGCACAAGGAGACGGACATCTTCTTCAGCCACGCGTACGACGTGATGGCGGACCTGGTGGCCATCTGGACGCGGCAGGGCATCCAGCTCTTGGGCATGATGACGGAGGCCATGCACACGCCGCTCTTGGCGGACCGGTACGTGGCGCTCAAGTCCGCGTCGTACATCCACCGCGCCGCGCGCGGCATCGACGAGGAGTTCACCGTCCGCGAGGACGGGAAGATCGCCAACCGCGCCCGCGAGGTGTTCGGCAAGGCGATGCAGCTGCTGCAGGAGTGCCGCGACGAGGGCATGGTGGCCGCCATCGGCAAGGGGCACTTCGGCGACGTGAAGCGCTCGGAGACTGGCGGCAAGGGCCTGGATGGCGTGCTGGAGAAGGCGCCCGACTACTTCAACCCGTTCCTGGAATTGCTGGAGGCAGCATGATGCTCGGGACTGTTCTCGCCGTGGTGGTGGCCGCCGGTGGCTCGGCGGATGCGCTGGCGTCGTTCCAGGTGAAGAACGTGTCGCTCCAGGTGCCCGCCGCGTGGGCGCGCAGCATGGAGGACGGGACGAACAAGTTCACAGCGCCCAGCGGTGACGCCTACTTCCTGGTGGACGTGGGCGCGGTGCAGACGGCCGGCATGAAGGGCGATACCTGCGTGGACAAGATTGTCGCCTCCATTGGCGGCGCGGGCTGGGAGCGCCTCAAGGTGGGCGGCCAGCCGGCGGCGAAGCGGCTGGACTCGGACAACGCGCCCAATGGCGGCGCGGTGGACACGGTGACGTACGTGGGGTGCGACGGGCGGACGACGTGGTCGGTCGTCTTCTACCTGGAGCAGGGCAAGAAGGAGCGGTTCGCGCCGCTGGCCCAGAAGGTGGGCACCAGCGTGAAGCTGCAGCGGGCCGGGGGGAAATGAGCCGATGGTGAAGCCGAGCAAGCAGATCATCCGCCCCTATGGCGACCGGCGCGACGACGGCGTGGTGCAGCTGTCGTTCACCCTGCCGGTGCCGCTGTCGGAGAAGGCCAAGGAGGCCGCCGCCGTCTTCACGAAGAAGATGGGCTTCACGGACGTGAAGGTGGCCGCCGCCGAGCGCGCCGCGGACAACTACACCTTCTTCGTCATCTACGCCCGCTCGGGCATGTACCTGGACTACGCCGAAATCGACGTGCCCGAGGTCATCGTCAAGAAGATGTCCTTCGACGACCTCAACGCCTTCATCAAGGAGAAGGTGGGCCGCCGCATCGTCGTGTTCGGCGCGTGCACGGGCACGGACACGCACACGGTGGGCATCGACGCCATCCTCAACATGAAGGGCTACGCGGGCGACTACGGCCTGGAGCGCTACCCCTGGTTCGAGGCGTTCAACCTGGGCAGCCAGGTGCCCAACGAGGAGCTCATCAAGAAGGCCCTGGCGAAGAACGCCGACGCCATCCTGGTGAGCCAGGTCGTCACCCAGCGCGACGTGCACAAGGACAACTCGCGGCAGTTCATCGAGGTGGCCAAGGCCGCGGGCATCCACGGCAAGGTGCAATTGCTGCTGGGCGGGCCGCGCGTGGACCACAAGCTGGCGCTGGAGCTGGGCTTCGACGCCGGCTTCGGCCCGGGCACCAAGCCGTCGGACGTCGCCAACTACATCGTCCACGCGCTCCTGAAGAAGCAGGGCAAGGAGCCGCAGGACATGCACTACCAGGGAGAGCCCAAGTGAGCACGGGGACCAAGGCCATCATCCGCCTGCGCATGAGCAGCCACGACGCGCACTACGGCGGCAACCTGGTGGACGGCGCGCGCATGCTGGGCCTCTTCGGCGACGTGGCCACCGAGCTGTGCATCCGCAGCGACGGCGACGAGGGGCTGTTCCGCGCCTACGACTCGGTGGAGTTCCTCGCGCCCGTGTACGCCGGGGACTTCATCGAGGCGGAAGGGGAAATCGTCAGCGCGGGCAACACGTCGCGGAAGATGCGCTTCGAGGCGCGCAAGGTCATCCGGCCGCGCCCGGACGTGAACGATTCGGCGGCGGACCTGTTGCAGGAGCCGGTGGTGGTGTGCCGTGCTTCCGGGACCTGCGTGGTGCCGAAGGACAAGCAGCGAGGTCAGCGATGAGCACTCCCATGGTCATCACCGCGGCGATGGTGGGCGCGGAGACGACGCGCGAGCAGAATCCGAATCTGCCCATCACCCCGGAGGAAATCGCCGAGGACGCGGCGCGCTGCCGCGAGGCCGGCGCGGCCATGGTGCACCTGCACGTGCGCACGCCGGAGGGCAAGCCGTCCCAGGACGCGGAGCTGTTCCGCGCCGCCATCCGCGCCATCCGCCAGCGCACGGACGTGCTCATCCAGACGTCCACGGGTGGCGCGGTGGGGATGAGCGTGGACGAGCGCTGCGGCCCGCTGACGCTCACCGGCGCGGACCGGCCGGACATGGCCACGCTCACCACCGGCACCGTCAACTTCGGCGAGGACGTCTTCTGGAATCCCCGCTCGCTGGTGCGCGACATCGCCAAGCGCATCCGCGCGCTCGGCCTCCGGCCGGAGCTGGAGTGCTTCGACGTGGGCATGATTGACGAGGCCCGCTACCTCGCGAAGGAAGGGCTGGTGGACCTGCCGGCGCACTTCGACTTCGTGCTCGGGGTGCCGGGGGCGCTGCAGCCCCGGCCGGAGGTGCTGGACTTCATGATTGCCTCGCTGCCGGAGGGCTCCACCTGGACGGTGGCGGGCGTGGGCCGGCACCAGCTGCCGCTGGTGGACGAGGCGGCGAAGCGGGGCGGCAACGCGCGCGTGGGCCTGGAGGACAACATCTACGTGTCCAAGGGCGTGCTCGCGAAGGGCAACTGGGAGCTGGTCGCCGAGGCCGCCAGGCGCGCCCGGGCCAACGGCCGAGAGCTGGCCACCCCGGAGCAGGCCCGGAAGCTCTTGCGCCTGGGCTGAGCGACAAGCACTTCACCCGGACCCGGGCCCGTTTCGCGAGGCCCGGGTCCACAATCACGAACGTTGTCAGGAAACGCGGTCCTGCTCCGTCAGGGGCCTCCGGACACGCCACGGGTGTGCCCGGACTCCGGCGCGACGCGGACCTGGAAGGGACGACCGAAATGGAGACGGAGCTGAAGGGCCGGGGCGTGCTCGTCACGGGCGGAGCGGGTGGCATCGGCACGGCGCTGACGCGCGCCTTCGCGGAGGAGGGTGCGAAGGTCGCGGTGCACTACCACTCCAACGCGAAGGGCGCGGAGACGCTGGCGCGCGAGGTGGGCGGCGCGGCGGTGCGGGCGGACCTCACGGTGGAGGCGGACGTGGACGCGCTGGTGCCCTCTGCGGTGTCGGCGCTGGGGCGGCTGGACGTGCTGGTGTGCAACGCGGGCGTGTGGCCGCCGCCCGACGAGCCGGTGTGGCAGATGTCGCTGGCGCGCTGGCGCCGCACGCTGGCGGAGAACCTGGACAGCGTCTTCCTCTGCTGCCGCGCCTTCCTGCGCCACGTGGCCACCACTGGCACGGGCAACATCGTCATCATCAGCTCCACGGCGGGGCTGTTCGGCGAGGCGGGGCACTCGGACTACGCGGCCGCGAAGGGCGCGCTGGCGAGCGGCTTCGTCAAGAGCCTGAAGAACGAGCTGGTCCGCATCGCCCCTCTGGGCCGCGTCAACGTGGTGTGCCCCGGGTGGACGTCCGTGCCCCGGCACGGCGACAAGCTGAACGACCCGAGCTTCGTGAAGCGGGTGACGCGCACCATGCCGCTGCGCAAGGTGGGCATGCCCGAGGATGTGGCGCGCGTCGTGGTGACGCTCGCGTCGGACCGCATCTCCAGCCACGTGACGGGTGAGGTCATCACCGTGGCTGGAGGCATGGAAGGAAGAGTGCTGCATGACAGCTGACGTGGACGTCCGTAGGTACAACCGCGACGCGTGGGACCGGCAGGTGACGAAGGGCGACCGCTGGACGATACCGGTGGGCCCGGAGGTCATCGCCGACGCACGGCGCGGTGAGTGGAGCGTGGTGCTCACCCCCAACAAGCCGGTGCCGCGCGAGTGGTTCGGGAACGTGGCCGGCAAGGACGTGCTGTGCCTCGCGGGCGCGGGCGGACAGCAGGCGCCGGTGCTGGCGGCGGCGGGGGCGCGGGTGACGGTGCTGGACAACTCGCCGGCGCAGCTCGGGCAGGACCGGATGGTGGCCGAGCGCGAGGGCCTGGAGCTGCGGCTGGTGGAGGGCGACATGCGCGACCTGTCCGCCTTCGCGGACGGCAGCTTCGACCTCGTCTTCCACCCGTGCTCCAACAGCTTCGTGGACACCATCCGCCCGGTGTGGCGCGAGGCGTACCGCGTGCTGCGCCCGGGTGGCGTGCTGCTGGCCGGCTTCAGCAACCCGGTCATCTTCCTGTTCGACCCGGACCTGCAGAACCAGGGAGTGATGCAGCTGAAGTACAAGATGCCGTACTCGGACTTCACCAGCCTCACGGACGCGGAGCGGGCCCGGTACAAGGACGAGCCCCTGTGCGTCGCGCACTCGCTGGAGGACCAGCTCGGCGGTCAGACGGACGCGGGCTTCGCGATAACGGGCCTCTTCGAGGACAAGCACGTGCCGGGAGACCTGCTGTCCGACTACTTCCCCGGCTTCATCGCCACGCGCGCCGTGAAGCTCGCGTCGCGATAGCACGTGGGGCAGGGGAGCGGGCTCCATCGCCAGGGCCCGCTCCGTGCCCAGGCGCCGGATTTAACCTTCCGCCGCGCCCGGGGTTCTTCAGGGCAGAGGCGACGACGGGACACACCGTCCCGGCGTCCTCATATCCCCAGGAGAATCCCATCATGCGTCTGACGTCCGCGCTGCGGTCCGCTGTCGTTGCGTCGTTGCTGCTCGCCACCCCGGTGCTGGCCGCGGAGACCGCGCCGGCCCCCGCGCCCGGCGCCGAGCAGGGCCGGCACCACCGCGGGCATCGCAAGTTCGAGAGGAAGTTCGAGCGGATGGAGCGCCGGCTCGACCGGGCCGTGTCCGAGGGACGCCTCACCCAGGCCGAGGCCGACCAGTTCAAGGCCGAGGGCCTGAAGCTGCGCGAGGAGCTGAAGGCGCAGCGCGAGGCGGCGGGCGGTCAGCTCACCGACGCGCAGCGAGAGGCGATGCGCGAGCGCATGCGCGCCTTCCGCGAGAAGGTGAAGAGCGCCCTCAAGGCGAAGGACGCGCAGCAGCAGAAGCTGTAGTGCCCAGGCGCTCCGTCCACGTGAAGTACGCGCCGCGCGGGTCCACGAACGGGTCGCGGAACAGCGCCTGCACCTCGGGACGGGCCACGCGGCCCTCGTCGAAGGCCTGGTACAGCTTGTCGCCCAGCAGGTAGCCCAGGGCGTGGCTGACGCCGTGGAAGAGCCGGTCCTTGCGCAGGGGCAGCAGCTTCACGGCCTCCTCGGGCCCTTGCGTCTCCGCGGCCTTGTGCGCCAGCACGAAGGCGGCGATCTGCCGCTCCACGCCCCGGCTCTCGCCGAAGCGCCGGGCCCACTCGGCCAGCCCGGGGCACGTGCGGCGCGGGTTCACCAGCTTCGAGCCGAAGAAGCCGAGCGCCTCTTCCAGGCAGCGCGCGTAGAAGGCCTCGGACGCGCGGCGCGGCGCCTCCATGGCGTCGCCCACCGCGCAGTGCCGCACGAAGTGCGCGGCCTCCTCCGCGGCGTGGTTCAGCGACATGGACGCGAGGTAGGCCGTGCGCGCGCGGGGGATGTAGCCGCTCTCGCGCGAGAGGATGTGCCGGCGCAGCTGCGTCAGCTCCGAGTGCGTGAAGCGCCCGCGCCGCTGGATGCGCGCCAGCACGTCACCGTCCGCCACCGTGGCCACCTCGACGGAGTCCAGCGCGCGCCCCACCGGCACGCCGGCCAGCCGGCCGATGAGCTCCGACATCTCGCGGAAGCGCTCCGCGGCGCTCCGGTCCACGAGCGGCGCGTCTCCGGCCTCCGCCTCCAGGTAGTCCAGGAAGCTCTGCTGGCACACGACGGGGGAGGCGTTGAGCAGGCACAGCGAGCCGTCCGCCAATTCCACCGCCTCGGCCGCGCCCACGCGGCCCTCGCGCGCCAGCCGCCACCAGACGCCCTCGGCGTTCTGGTACACCACGAGGCCCCGCCGCGCGTCCTCGCCCAGCGCCCGCTCCACCTGCGCGGGCAGGTGGCACGGCGCCACGTGGTACTGGCCCACCAGCACCATGACGAGCGGACGGTCCTCCGCGCGCGCGGTGCGGGCGATGCGCTCGGCCGCGTAGGCGTCACGCAGCGCCAGCGAGCGCTCACCCTGGGCGCGCCGGTCGATGCCCACCACCTCCAGCCGGTGCCGCCGGGCGAAGGAGAGCAGGGCGCGCGCGCCCGTCCCGGAGCCGAAGCCCGACACGCCCGAGGACAGCCCCAGCCGCGACAGCAGCGAGCGCTCCGGCAGCCGTCCCGCGCGCCACGCGTCCACGGCGGCCTGGTGACGGCCCTCCACGCACTCGAGCGCCATCACCACGCGGCGGCCCGAGGCGAGCGCGCGCTCCACCAGCGCGAGGTACGTCTCCTGCGCGAGCGGCAGCGTGTGGTAGTCGCCCACGTACACCACGTCCGCGGCCTGCACCTGCTGGTGCACGGCCGCCGGCGTCACGATGCGCCGATAGCTGGCGGTGCGGCGCCGATAGCGGCCTTCGTAGGCACGGAAGGCTTCGGTCTGTCCGTCCACCACTCGGGCGATCTGCGCCCTCTGGCGGCGGAACAGTGCGAGGTGCAAGGCCAGCGAGTCGCGCATGGGGTGCGGCGATCCCTCGCACGGCATGGAGGACCCGGCAAAAAAACGACGCCCGGAAGCGCCCGCGCGTCAAGGTGCACGGTGAAGTCCTTCCGCGCGTCCTCGAAGCGGAAGGCGCGGACACCGCCTGCAAGGGACACCGAGCGTCACTCGACTGGAGGCGGGCGTCCAAACGCGTGCCCTCGGCGAGAAGCGGGAGGAAAGGCCCCGGCCCCCTCGCGGCCCTCGGGGAGGGGCAGCGAGTCACGCTCGGGAACATGCACCGCACCCGCGCGGCCCTCCGGCGGATGAGCGCCGGGGGCCGGGCGCGGGCCCGGAAACTGCGACTACTTGGGCTCGTCCGAGGACGGAGCCGCCGCGGCAGCCACCAGGGGCTGCGCGGACGACGACGGGGCCGCCGACGAAGCCACGGGGGCCGGCGCCGGACGGGGCGGAGGGCTCAGCACGTCATTCACGGAAGGCATCTTCCGGATGTCGCCGCGAGCCACCTTCCACGCCTGCTGGACGATCCACGAGAGCGAGCGGTCCTGCCGCGTGGCTTCCCGCTGGATCTCCTCCAGCATGTCCTCGGGGAAGTAGAGACTTTGCTTGCGATGGTCGGTCGTGGCCATGCGCTCGCTACTCCTCCCGAGGATCCTGGCGCTCGTCGCCAGTCACGTCGTTGACAGCGGGGAACGACTTGATGCGCTCACGGGCGATCTTCCACGCCTGCTGCACGACCCACGACAGCGAGCGGTCCTGCCGCGTCGCCTCCTCCTGGATCTCCTTCAGCATCTCCTCGGGGAAGTACAGCGACTGCTTGCGCTTGTCAGTGCCTGCCATACCTGGGTCTCCGGGGCGGATTCGAGGTGACGACCTGAACACACCGGGGTCGTTATCCGACAGACTCCCAAGTGGGTCAACGGTTTCGGAGGACTCATTCCGCGGTCGCAGGGCACACATCCAGGCTCGTTCAGTCGCACGTGACGTGTGCAGCAGGGCGCGAAAAAGGAAACGCCCCGGACCTCCACGAGGGAAGTCCGGGGCGCTTCGGAAAGAGGGACCGCCGGGAGTGGATCTCCTGGCGGACCCGTGGACCCAGAGGGGGAGGGGGGGGACCCCTAGGTCCAACATCTCGAAAATCTGACCGTCCTCTCAACAACACCTGCGGCAGCGTCTATTTCCGCTACCGCGACCAACCCCATCCGGTGTGACGATCATAAGAACCGCCCCCCCTACCTTCAACCGCACCGCGCATCTGTAACCCGGTCAGCCGACACTCCATTCCGGCATAGGTCCGATGCCTCGTACTGGCCCCAGAACGCACCTGCTCACCCAGACGCTGGAGGCGGCGTACGCGCGCCTGGGGCTCCGAGGAGGCTCGGTGCTGCTCGCCGTCTCCGGTGGAGCGGACTCCACCGCGCTCCTCGTGGGAACCGCGCGGGTGGCGCCCCGGCTGCGCCTGCGCGTGGAGGTCGCGACACTGAACCATGGCCTGCGACTGGAGTCGCAGGCGGAGGTCCAGGCGGTTGTCCGGCTGGCCGGTGGGCTCGGGCTGCCGTGCCACGTCCGCGAGCTGCACCTGCGACCCGGCGCGGGCGTGGAGGCCAGGGCCCGCGAGGCCCGCTACGCGGCGCTGGAGGCGCTCCGGCGCGAGCGCGGGCTGATGGCGGTGGCCACGGCCCACACGGCGAGCGACCAGGCGGAGACGCTGCTGATGCGGCTCGCGCGGGGCACGGCGCTCCGGGGCGCGGGCGGCATCCAGGAGGCCCGAGAGGGGCTCGTCCGCCCGCTCCTCGAGCGCACGCGCGCCGACGTGGAGGCGTTCCTCGCGGAGGAAGGTGTCACATACTCGACAGACCCGATGAACGCGGACCCGGCGCTGTTCCGCACGCGCATCCGGCGAGACGTGCTGCCCGCCTTCTCGCGGGCCGCGGGGCACGCGGTGGAGACGCGGCTGGCGGCCTTCGCGCGGCTCGCCGCGGAGGACGACGCGCTCCTGGCGTCGCTGGCGGACGAGGCGTGGCGGCGGCTGCGACTGGAGGACGGCAGCCTGGAGGCGGTGGGCGTGCGCGCCCTGGAGGCGCCGCTGCGGCGCAGGGTGCTCGTCCGGCTGCTGGGCGAGGCGGGCGTGCCCGCGGACGAGGCCCTGCTGGCGCGCGTGCTGCGCGCGGTGGAGCGCGGAGGAGTGGCCTCGCTCGGCCGGGAGCTTCAGCTGCGCGCGGCGAGCGGGCGCGTGCGGTGCGTCCGGCGCGAGGAGCGCCCCGAGACGCGGGAGTTGCGGCTGGACGGGCCGGGAGCGGGGGGGCTGTTGGAGGGCACGGGGTGGCGCTTCTCCGTGGAGCCCGGCCCTCCACCTCTGGGCGTGCACGGGCTGGTGCTCGCGGAAGGGACGCGCTGGCCGCTCACCGTGCGGACGCGGCAGCCGGGCGACCGTCTCGGCACGGCGGCGGGACAACGGAAGCTGCAGGACGTGTTGGTGGACCTTCGGGTGCCCGCGGAGAAGCGCGCCGCGTGGCCGGTGGTGGTGGACGGCGAGGGAAGGGTGCTGTGGCTCCCCGGGTTGTGGTCCCCTCCGCCCCCCGCCGTCGCGTCCGGCCATGCCCTGTGGGCGGCACCTCCGGGTCCGAGCATTCAGCGGACCCCTTCGTTATAGAGTGGAATGAATGCAGTCCGGGGATGGCCGCGGCCCCCTAAATAGTTGAGGGCTTTTTGCTGTTGCTGATACGGTCCGACGTTGGGTGGCTCGCCTGGTGTCGGCCAAATGATGGAAAAAGCTGGGGTTCTTCCCAGCGCGGCCCTCATCCCGCCGAGTACCGAAAGGGCAGCTGACACGTGCGTTCGACCTACAAGACCATCGGGCTCTGGGTCATCCTGATCGTCCTCTTCGTCGCCTTCTACAACTTCTTCTCCCAGGGCAATGACCAGGTCCAGGAGCCTTCCTTCACCCAGCTTCTCTCGAAGGTGGAGGAGAAGAAGGTCAAGGAAGTGGCGGTCAAGGGAAACACCTATTCCGGCAAGTTCGTCGATACGAGCGAGAAGTTCCGTACGACGGGCCCCGCGCCGGACGCGGCCATGCTCAACCAGCTCCGCGCCAACGGCGTGGACGTGAAGTACGAGCGGGAGGAGCAGAACAGCCTCTGGCTGACCATCCTCGGTCAGTGGATGCCGGTCGTCTTCCTGTTCCTCTTCTTCATCTTCTTCATGCGCCAGCTCCAGGGCGGCAGCGGCAAGGCCATGACCTTCGGCAAGTCGAAGGCCAAGCTCCTGAGCGAGAGCCACAACAAGGTCACCTTCGCGGACGTGGCCGGCGTGGACGAGTGCAAGGAGGAGCTGGAGGAGATCGTCGCCTTCCTCAAGGACCCCAAGAAGTTCACCAAGCTGGGCGGCCGCATCCCCAAGGGCGTGCTGATGATGGGCCCCCCGGGTACCGGCAAGACGCTGCTGGCCCGCGCGGTGGCCGGTGAGGCCGGCGTGCCGTTCTTCTCCATCTCCGGCTCGGACTTCGTGGAGATGTTCGTGGGCGTCGGCGCCAGCCGCGTGCGCGACCTGTTCGAGCAGGGCAAGAAGAACGCCCCCTGCATCATCTTCATCGACGAAATCGACGCCGTGGGCCGCCACCGTGGCGCGGGCCTGGGCGGCGGTCACGACGAGCGCGAGCAGACGCTCAACCAGCTGCTCGTGGAGATGGACGGCTTCGAGTCCAACGACGGCGTCATCCTGATTGCCGCCACCAACCGTCCGGACGTGCTGGACCCCGCGCTGCAGCGTCCCGGCCGCTTCGACCGCCGCATCGTGGTGCCGCGTCCCGACCTGAAGGGCCGCCTGGGCGTGCTGAAGGTGCACACCCGCCGCGTGCCGCTGGCGCCCGAGGTGGACCTGGACGTCATCGCCCGCGGAACCCCCGGCATGACGGGCGCGGACCTGGAGAACCTCGTCAACGAGTCCGCCCTGATGGCCGCGCGGCAGAACAAGGAGCGCGTGGACCTCAGCGACTTCGAGGCCGCCAAGGACAAGGTGTTCATGGGTCCGGAGCGCCGGTCCATGATCATGACCGAGAAGGAGAAGCGGAACACCGCCGTCCACGAGGCGGGCCACGCGCTGCTGGCCAAGCTGCTTCCGGGCTGCGACCCCCTCCACAAGGTCACCATCATCCCGCGCGGCCAGGCCCTGGGCGTCACCTGGAGCCTGCCCACCGAGGACAAGGTCAACGGCTACAAGAAGCAGATGCTGGACCAGATCTCCATGGCCATGGGCGGCCGCATCGCCGAAGAGCTCATGTTCAACGAGATGAGCAGCGGCGCGGCGAACGACATCGAGCGCGCCACCGAGACGGCGCGCGCCATGGTGTGCCGCTGGGGCATGAGCGAGAAGATGGGCCCCCTGGCCTTCGGCAAGAGCGACGGCGAGGTGTTCCTGGGCCGCGACTTCAACTCGTCCAAGGACTACTCCGAGGACACCGCCCGGCAGATTGACGCCGAGGTGCGCGGCATCGTCGTGGGCTGCTACGAGAAGGGCAAGCAGCTGCTGACCGAGAATCTCGAGGCCCTCAAGCGCGTGTCCGACGCGCTGGTGGAGTACGAGACGCTCGACGCCGAGGACGTGAACATCCTCCTGCAGGGCGGCCAGCTCACCCGTGAGCGCCCGGCGCCGCGCATCAACGCGCCGCCGAAGGCCACCGAGAAGAAGGACAAGCGGAAGATCCTCGACGCGCTCGAGGGCCTGCCCTCGATGGAGCCGAAGAAGGCGTAAGCGGCTTCCTCGAAGCACCTGAGCTGAAATGACGAAGGCCCTCCCCGGTGCACTGGGGAGGGCCTTCTGCATTGCGGGCCGTCCTCTTCGTCGTCAGGCGAGGTCGAACAGCAGGGCCTCGATGGGCTCGGAGGCGGTGAGGACGAGCTTGGACTCGTCGGACACGGCCACGCCGTCACCGGCCTTCAGCTCCACGCCGTTGAGCGTGCCCTTGCCGCGCGCCACCTGCAGCCACGCATGGCGGCCGGGGGCGAGCGTGTACTCCGCCTTCTCGCCCGGGCTCAGCAACGTCGCGTGCAGCGACATGTCCTGATGCACGGTGAGGCTGCCCTCGCGCGCGTCGCGGCTGGCCACCACTCTCCAGCGCCCCTTTCTCTCCTCCTCGGAAAATGCCTTCTGCTCGTACCCGGGCTTCAGGCCCCGCTTCTCGGGGATGACCCAGATCTGCAGGAAGTGCAGCTCCGCGTCCGAGCCGTTCATCTCGCTGTGCATCACGCCGGTGCCGGCCGTCATCCGCTGCACCTCGCCCGCGCGCAGGAGGCCCGTGCCGCCCGTGCTGTCGCGGTGGGCAATGGCCCCGCTGAGGGGGTAGGTGATGATTTCCATGTCGCGGTGCGGGTGCGTGTCGAAGCCCTCGTCCGCGATGACACGGTCCTCGTTGATGACGCGCAGGGCGCGGAAGCCCATGAAGTCCGGGTCGTAGTAGCTGGCGAACGAGAAGGTGTGGTGGGAGTCCAACCAGCCGTGGTTCGCATGGCCGCGCGCTTCAGAGGGACGAAGGGTCATCATGGTGTGCTCCTTTTCTTTCTGGAGGGGGTGCCACCGGGCCTCCCCGCTTCCGCCAACAACATGCGTCTGTTGACCCCTCACCACCAGACGACGAAGCCGGGACGCATCGTTCCACCCATGGAACGAAACGCGCGCTTGGCGGCGGGTCCGAATCCAGAGAGGGTGCGGCCATGATTCGAGCCCGTCCGATTTCCGCCGACCGTCCGGAAGACCTGACGCTCGCCTTCCGGCGGATGGGGCTGCCCCCGGCGGCCCGGGAGTACCTGCTGGAGAAGCTCCCCCACGCCCAGGTGCTCGTCACGGGGCTGTCCCGCGAGGACGGACGCTTCCTCCAGTCGCTCCACGAGTCGGCCACCGCGCCCGGGCTGGAGGAGTACCCCGCCTGGGCTCCCGGCGACGCGAAGGCGAGGCCGGGCACGGGGCTGGTCTCCGGGCGCCGGGAGCAGTTCGACCGGCTGGTGGCCGTGGCGCGCGCACAGGCCCCGGCCCTCGCCGCCGCGCTGGAGCGGGCGCTGGAGGCGGGCAGGGCACCGGCCGCACTGGAGCTGGGCGGGCGCACCTTCGCGTGGGGCGAGCGCACCTACGTCATGGGCGTCGTCAACGTCACGCCGGACAGCTTCTCCGATGGCGGGCGCTTCTTCGGCACGGAGGCCGCCGTCGCCCACGGCGTGGCGCTGGCGGAGGCGGGCGCCGACCTGCTGGATGTAGGCGGAGAGTCCACCCGTCCCGGCTCACAGCCGGTGGGCGTGGAGGAGGAGCTGGCGCGGGTGGTGCCCGTCATCGAGGGCCTGCGCGCCCGCACCTCCGTCCCGCTGTCGGTGGACACCACGAAGGCGGCGGTGGCGCGCGAGGCGCTGAAGGCGGGCGCGCACCTCATCAACGACATCACCGGCTTCCGCTCGGACCCGGACCTGCCGCGCGTGGTGGCCGAGGCGGGCGCGGCCTGCTGCCTCATGCACATCCAGGGCACGCCGGCCACCATGCAGCAGGCGCCGCGCTACGACGACCTGGTGGACGAGGTGCTGGCCTTCCTGGAGGACGCCGTGGCGCGGGCGGAGGCCGCGGGGGTGCCTCGGAGCCGCATCCTCCTGGACCCGGGCATCGGCTTCGGGAAGACGTTCGACCACAACCTCTACCTGCTGCGCCGGCTGGGCGAGCTGCGGGTGCTGGGCCTGCCCCTCCTGGTGGGCACCAGCCGCAAGGGCTTCCTCGGCAAGCTGACGGGGGGCAAGCCGGCGGCCGAGCGGCTTGCGGCGACGCTGGGGTCCGTGGCCGCGGTGGCCGCCCTGGGAGGCGCGGAGGTGGTGCGGGTGCACGACGTGGCCGAGGCCCGGGACGCCATCGTCGTGGCGGACGCAATCCGGCAAGGATTGGAGGGTGGTGCCCTGTACGGACGGTAATTTGGTGTGGCTTTCAGTCCTCGCGGTGTGGATGGCAGGACACCGCCGGGGAGCGGGCAGGGGGGCTTTGTACGACGGCCATCCCTCTTCCATGTCCCCTGGTACAGTGCGGCGCGGCCCCCTCTCGGGGCGTTGGTACTGATTTCGCAACCTCAGTCAGAGAAGCCTGCATGCCTGGGTGGTTGCCCGGGGAGCACCGGGTTCGTAGCTTCGGGCCCGGGCTGAGGGCGGGGTATAAGCCCCGACGTCGAGCGGCCGGCGCAGGCCCGGCGTGGGAAAGGTGGAGCGGCACACATGGCGTACAGGATGAACATGCCTCCGAAGGAGGAGCGGGCGTCGCAGAAGCTGTTCGGTACGGACGGCGTGCGCGGCAAGGCGAACGTCTACCCGATGACGGCCGAGGTGGCGATGCAGCTCGGGCGCGCGCTCGCGTACCTCATCCGCAACGGACCGCATCGTCATCGCGTCATCATCGGCAAGGACACGCGGCTGTCGGGCTACATGCTCGAGCAGGCGCTGGCCGCCGGCATCATCTCCATGGGCGTGGACGTGGAGCTCGTGGGCCCACTGCCGACGCCGGGCATCTCCAACCTCACCACCTCCATGCGGGCGGACGCCGGCGCGGTCATCTCCGCGTCCCACAACCCGTACGAGGACAACGGCATCAAGTTCTTCTGGCGCGACGGCTTCAAGCTGCCGGACGAGACGGAAGGGAAGATTGAGGAGCTGGTGTCCAGCGGCTCCATCGACTCCATCCGTCCCACCGCGACGAAGATTGGCCGGGCGTTCCGCATGGAGGACGCGCGCGGCCGCTACATCGTCTACCTGAAGGCCACCTTCCCCCGCGAGCTGACGCTGGAGGGGATGACCATCGTCGTCGACTGCGCCAACGGCGCGGCCTACAAGACGGCCCCGTCCGTGCTCGAGGAGCTGGGCGCGAAGGTCATCACCCTGGGCGTGCAGCCGGACGGCAAGAACATCAACAACAAGTGCGGCGCGCTCTACCCGGAGAACCTGGCGCGCACGGTGGTGAAGCACGGCGCCCACCTGGGCATCGCGCTGGACGGTGACGCCGACCGCCTCATCGTCGTGGACGAGAAGGGCAAGGTGGTGGACGGCGACGCCATCATGGCCATCTGCACCGGCGAGCTGGTGGCCCGCAAGCAGCTCAAGAAGAAGACGCTCGTGGCCACGGTGATGAGCAACATCGGCCTGGAGCGCGCGGTGTCGCGCTGGGGCGTGAAGGTGGCCCGCACCCGCGTCGGCGACCGCTACGTCGTCGACGAGATGCGCCGCAATGGCTACAACCTCGGCGGCGAGCAGAGCGGCCACCTCCTCTTCCTGGACCACACCACGACGGGCGACGGCACCCTGGCGGCGCTGCAGCTGCTGGCCGTCATGTGCCGCGCGGGCAAGCCGCTGAGCGAGCTGGCCTCCATCTTCGAGCCGGTGCCCCAGACGCTGCTCAACGTGGTGGTGAAGCAGAAGAAGGAGCTGGGCGAGCTGCCGGAGGTGATGAAGGCCATCAAGAGCGTGGAGCAGCGGCTGGGCAACTCGGGCCGCGTGCTGGTGCGCTTCTCCGGCACGGAGCCCAAGGTGCGCGTGCTCATCGAGGGCGAGGACGCGGCCCGCAACGAGGCGTACGCGAAGGAGATCGCGAACGCCCTGTCCAAGTCGCTCAACGGCTGAAGCGGCCTCAGGACGGTTGACTTCCGGACGCCGGCCGCGAATAGAAGGGCCGGCGCGTACCGGGGCCATCGACAATCCCGGGACCGCGCGTCAAGCGAGGTGCGGTCGATGGGACAGCGACTGGGTGTCAACGTGGACCACGTGGCGACGCTGCGTCAGGCGCGGCGCACCACGTATCCGGATCCGGTGACGGCGGCGGCCATGGCCGAGCTGGCCGGCGCGCAGCAGATCACCATCCACCTGCGCGAGGACCGGCGCCACATCCAGGACCGCGACCTGCGCATCCTCCGCGAGACGGTGCAGACGCTGCTGAATCTGGAGATGGCGGCCACCGCGGAGATGGTGAAGATCGCCTACGAGCACAAGCCGGACGTGGTGACGCTGGTGCCCGAGCGCCGCGAGGAGCTCACCACCGAGGGCGGCCTGGAAGTGGCGGGCCAGCGCGAGCACGTCGCGAAGATCATCAAGAACCTCAAGGACGGGGAGATTTCCGTCTCGCTGTTCATCGACCCGGACCTGGACCAGGTGCGCGCGTCGCACAAGGTGAACGCGGACCGCATCGAGCTGCACACGGGGCGCTACTGCGAGGCGCGCAACGAGAAGGAGCGCGCGAGAGAGCTGGCGCGCATCGTGGACGCGGCGAAGGCGGCGTCGAAGCTGGGCATGGGCGTGGCGGCGGGCCACGGGCTCAACTACGACAACGTGCAGCCGATTGCCCGCATCACCGAGATCGACGAGCTGAACATCGGCCACGCCATCGTGGCGCGTGCGGTGCTGGTCGGCTTCGAGCGGGCGGTCCGGGAGATGTTGGACCTGATGCGCAACCCGGGGTAGCGCGGCATGGGAATCGTCGGGCTGGGCCTGGACATCTGCTCCGTCGAGCGCATCCAGCGCATCATGGATGGTCCGCGCGCGGAGCCGTTCCTCAACCGCGTGTACACGGAAGCCGAGCGGGCGCTGTGCGGCCAGCGGGCGGACGCGGCCAGCGCGTACGCGGCCCGGTGGGCGGCGAAGGAGGCGCTGGTGAAGGCGCTGGGCGTTCCGCCGGGCATCCGCTGGAAGGACATGGAGGTGCGCAGGGACGGCGGTGCGCCGTATTTCGCGCTCTCCGGCAGGGCTCGCGAGGTGATGGAGGAGCGGGGGCTGGAGGCCTTCCTCGCGCTGTCCCACGACGCGGGTGTGGCCGCGGCCACGGTGGTGCTCCAGAAGAAAGGGGATTGAGCCGATGCAGCGCGTTCTCACCGCCGCACAGATGCGCGAGGCCGAGCAGGACGCGGAGAAGCGGCACGGAATGCCCTCCGCGCTGCTGATGGAGAACGCGGGGCGCGGACTGGCGGAGGTGGCCCGGAGCGTGGCCGGTCCGGACGGGCGCTTCACCGTGCTGTGCGGCCCCGGGAACAACGGCGGCGACGGGCTGGTGGCGGCGCGCTTCCTCCACGAGGGCGGAGCACGTGTCGCGGTGGCCCTGGTGGGGGATGCGGCGAAGCTGACGGTGGAGTCGGCGCGGAATCTCACGGCGCTGAAGAGCTTCGGGGTGGTGCCGCGCTCGCTGGAGACGCTGCCGGAGCTGGGGCACGGGGACGTGGTGGTGGACGCGCTGTTCGGCACGGGGCTGAGCCGCGCGCCGGCGGGAGCGTTCGCGGAGGCGATTGGAGCGATTGCTCGCTGGAGGCGGACGGGAGCGAAGGTGGTGGCGGCGGATGTGCCGTCCGGGTTGCAGAGTGACTCGGGGGAGCCGTTCTCGCCGTGCGTGGAGGCGGATGTCACGGTGGCCTTCGGCTTCCTGAAGCCGGGGCAGGTGCTGGAGCCCGGGGCCTCGCTGTGCGGGCGGGTGCGGCGGGTGGACATCGGCATGGGCGGCGAGGCGTCGAAGGAGCTGTCCGGCCCGAGGCTGATGGTGGTGGAGGAGGCGGACGCGCGCGGCACGCTGCCGGCGCGCCGGGCGGACTCACACAAGGGCACGTACGGGCACGTGCTGGCGGTGGCGGGGAGCCGCGGGAAGACGGGAGCGGCGGCGCTGGTGGCGAAGTCGGCGCTGCGCTCGGGCGCGGGGCTCGTCACGGTGGCGGCGCGTGGGGATGCACTGGACCTGATTCAGTCGCACTCGGCGGAGATCATGGGCACCCCGCTGGACGGCACTGGTCCGCTGGGGATGCGTGATTTGGACGCGCTGCTGGCGGCGGCCGAGGGCAAGGACGCGCTGGTGATGGGGCCGGGGATTCCGCGCGGCCCGGAGACCGGGGCGCTGATTGGCGAATTGCTGTCGCGCGTGGAGCTGCCCGCGGTGCTGGACGCGGACGCGCTGAACGCGGTGGCCGACGACCTGTCCGTGCTGCGACGCGCGAAGGGGCCGGTGGTGCTCACGCCTCACCCGGGTGAGATGGCGCGGCTGACGGGGAAGTCGACGAAGGAGGTCCAGGCGAAGCGGCTGGAGCTGGTGAAGCAGCTCGCCGCGGGCGTGGGCGTGACGGTGGTGCTGAAGGGAGACAGGACGCTGACGGCTCATCCCGATGGGCGCGTGTTCATCAACACCACGGGCAACGCGGGCATGGCCACGGGTGGCTCGGGAGATGTGCTGTCGGGCCTGTGTGGCGCGTTCCTGGCTCAGGGGTTCCCGATGCCGGATGCGGTGTGGACAGCGGTGTATGCCCATGGGCTCGCGGGCGATCTGGCGGCGGCGAAGCGCGGGCAGCTCGGGTTGATTGCCGGGGACCTCGTGGAGCAGGGGCTCTGCGACGTCTGGGTGCGGTGGGGCCGATGAGCACCGGGACGCCGACTCGGGTGAAGACGCTGCGACTGGCGTCTCCGGAGGAGACCCATTCATTGGGTGTTCGGCTGGGGAAGCTGCTTCAGCCGGGCGACTTCGTGGGATTGATTGGCGACCTGGGCGCGGGGAAGACGCACCTGGTGCGCGGCGTGGCGGAGGGCGCGGAGGTGCCTCGCTCGGAGGTGGCCAGCCCCACGTTCGCCATCGTGTACCCGTATTCGGGACGGATTCCCCTGTACCACGCGGACCTGTACCGGCTGACGAACTACGACGACCTGTACTCCACCGGCCTCTTGGACATGGTGGAGACCGGAGACGGTGCCTCGCTGGTGGAGTGGCTGGACCGCATCCCCGAGGCCGCGCCCCGGGAGTTCCTGCGGGTGACGTTGAGGCACGCGGGTGCGGATGCGCGCGAACTCACGGCGGAGGCGTTCGGTGCGCGGCCCACGGCGCTGCTGGAGGCCTGGGCGCCGGGCGCGTGACGCTTCACTTCAACCAGGTGGCCTGGATTCGAGGCTCCACCTGCTCTCGCAGGCGTGTCAGCCAATCGTAGGCCCTTCGCGCGGAGCCTCTTGCTGGCGCCCCTGAAGATGCGAAGGAGTTCTCCCGGAGCTCGAGGGCCCATTGCAGACATGCGCGCACGTCGGTCTGGAGGGGAGTGAGAGCCAGTTCCAGCCGGGTTGGGGGAACGGGCTTCAGCCGCTCGCGAGCCCGGTTCGCGAAGTCAGGGTCCCTCAGGAGCGCCGTCACCGTGAGATGGGGGAGTGACCCATGGTCCCGGTCCAGATGCTCCCAGAGGGCCGCCAGCGTGCGCTCGCTCGCGCCGCCCAGCACCATCGCCGTAGCCGCCAACAAGTCGGAGCCCCAGCGCTTCTGCTTCCACAGCGCGCTCACCTCCGCTTCAAGGTTGGAACTGGCATCCACTCCTGCTTCCACGTGCCGGAGTGCATCCCGCCTGAGATGGGTGAGGTCGTGGACGGACACCATCATCAAGAGCGGCTCGATGAAGGACGGAAAGCCCGCTTCTCGTGCGTGCCGGGCGAAGTCCCGCTCCCCGGGTAAATACGCTCGGGGTGGGTCCCACTGGGCGCACGTCAGGAGCGCGCCTTCCAGGTCACAGAAACGCAGGCTCGTGTTCCGCAGGTCCGAATTGCGCAGGTCCGCGTTGCACAGCGAGGCACCGTCGAACCGTGCCTCGCGCAGCCGCGCGCGACGGAAGGAGCTTCGCGTCAGGTTGGAGGCCGTGAGCACCGCGCCTTCCAGGCTGGCCTCTTCCCAGCGCGTTCCCAGTGCCACGCAGGTCGTCAGGTTCGCGCGGTCCAAGCGTGCCCACGTGAGCGAGGCACCCGACAGCGTCGCCAGCTCGAGCCGCGCCTCCTGCAGGCCACAGTCATCCAGCCGCGCGCCGTCCATCCGCGCTCTCACGAGGTCCGCGCCCGTCAGCTCCTGCTGCGTCAGGTCGATACCGCGCAGGTCGCCGAGGTTGTCACCCAGCGACTCCGTGCCAGGAAAGCCGGCCAACACCTCGCGCCAGGGGCCTTGAAAGCCCATCGAGATGAGCCGCTCACGACGGCGCTGACCGTCAGCGGTGTTCCAACGTGCAACGAGTTCATCCGCGCGCATCAACGGGCGGCCTCCAGCGCGCGACGACCTGCCGCGCACTGGTGACGATAGCCCCCGGAACCGAACGGATGCTGCTCGAGCGTCAGGCCGCGTTCCGCGGCGCGCCCGGATTCACGGGAGGGAACAAGTCCCCTCCCGTCAGCTCGTGCACGCGCCAGCGGTGGAAGACGAGGCGCGCATCCACGGCGATGACGTCCTCCTCGCTCACCTGCGCCCAGTACGGCCCGCCGCACAGGGACTCGCTGGCCACGATGAGCTGCGACACCTGCGAGCCCACCGCCGGCAGCTCCGGCACCGTGTTGCGCGTCGGCCCCGTGGACACGAAGAGCGTCCGGTTCCGCCGCGAGGCCACCATCACCTCGCCATTCGTGACGAGGAAGTTCATCGCCGAACGCGGGCCCTCTCCGCCGTCCACGTCCGTGATGGCAGACACCAGCGTCATCGTCTCGGCCACCGCGCGAGCCACCGCCTCCACGGCGACCGAGTGCTCGAGCGTGTACCTAGCCGACAGCCGGGTGAGGAACAGGTAGAAGCACCGCTCGCTGTCCGTCGTCCCCTTGATGTGGGCCTTGAAGCTCGGGTGGATGAGCGCCTCCACGGCCGCACGGTGCTTCGCGAAGTCGCGCAGCGTCCCGTTGTGCCCGAAGGTCCACCGTCCATGGTGGAACGGGTGCGAGTTGCGCAGCTCCACCGCGCCCACTGACGCCTGGCGGATGTGAGCCACCACCGTGTGCGAGGACACACGGCTGCTCACCCGCTCGAAGTCAGGGTCGCTGTGAGCGGGCCCCACACCGTGAGCCACCAGCGGCACCGGCTCGGCGCCGTAGGCGGCAATTCCCCATCCATCCTTGTGCTCGCGCGACTGGATGAGCAGCGAGTTCTTCTCCGTCACCAGCGCGGGGTGGACGGCGGCAGGCATCGCGGAACGGAATCCAAAGAGTCGGCACATGGCAGCGGCAGGTATTTATAACGCCCGGCCCTGGCGAGAAGTTCTCGAACTCGCCCGGTTGGCGTCACCTGTTACTGCGACGCCAGTTCACGCGCAGGAATTCATCTGCTGCCGGACGACGACACGTCCAGCTTTTACCACCACACGCGCGTGGCCTACTCCTAGATGGTAAGGCAGATGCCTGTAGGAAGCACAGCCGAAGACCACAAGGTCGCCCGCATCTCCAACGGCCAGCCGTCCATGTGATTGCAGCCCCAAGGATTGCGCGGCCCCACGAGTGGCCGCCCAGTACGCTTCGGCTGCACTCAAACCATTTTCGAGACACGCCAATCCCAGCACCAAGGCCACGTTTTCACTCATGGCCGAGCCAGGATTCACGTTTGAACCCAAAGCAATATTGAGCCCCGCGTCACGCAACCTGCGCCCGGGGGCATAGGGGCGCATGCGCAGGAACAGGGTGGAGGTGGGCACCAGCACCGCGGTGACATTCGCCTCCGCGAGTGCGCGCAGGCCCGACTCCGTCACCTGCTCCAGGTGGTCAGCCGTTGCGGCTCCAAGTTCCGCCGCGAGTTCCGAGGCTCCACAGGCGGTGAGCTGGTCCGCGTGGAGGCGGGGCACCATGCCGTGCGCGCGGGCGGCGGTGAGGATGCGGCGGCCCTCGTCCACGGTGAAGGCGCTGTCCTCCACGAAGACGTCGCAGAAGCGGGCGAGGCCCTCGCGCGCCACGGCGGGGATGATTTCGTCGATGCACAGCCGCACGTAGTCCTCGCGCCGGCCGCGGTACTCCTCGGGCACCGCGTGCGCGCACAGCAGCGTGGGCACCAGCTCCATGGGCGTCAGCGCGCCCAGCCGGCGCACCACGCGCAGCATCTTCAGCTCGTTCTCCAGGTCGAGCCCGTAGCCGCTCTTCACCTCCGCCACCGTCACGCCGTGCGCCAGCAGCCGGTGGATGCGGGGCAGGGCGAGCCGCACCAGCTCGTCCTCGCTGGCCGCGCGCGTGGCGCGCACGGTGCTGACGATGCCGCCACCCGCCTTGGCGATTTCGAGATACGTGGCGCCCTGGTTGCGCAGGTCGAACTCCGCGGAGCGCTCGCCCGCGAAGACGAGGTGCGTGTGCGGGTCCACGAAGCCGGGGCCCACGAAGCCGCCCTCCGCGTCCACCACCTCGGTGCTGGGGCCCACCGCGCCCGCGGGCAGCTCCTTCTCCGGGCCCACGTACGCCACGCGGCCTCCGCGCACGCCCACGCAGGCGCCGGGGCGCGGGGTGAGGGCGACTTCCGCCTTCTCGCGGTGGGTGCCCTCCAGCGTGAGCACCTCGGAGGTGTTGCGGACCAGCAAGTCCAGCGCGTCCATGTGTCAGCGACCTCCCCGCACGCCCACGATGGGGACGTTCCAGCTTGCTCCGTTGTCCATCGTCACCCGGCCGAAGCCGCCGGACAGCTCCACGTTGTCCAGCCAGCCCCAGGAGAACCGGGCCGCCAGCGCGCCGCCGTAGTACACCGACGAGTCACTCATCCCCGACGAGCCGACGGTGTGCCACGCGAAGAAGGGGATGAAGCCCAGCGACACGTCCTTCTCCGGCTGGAAGGTGAAGGCGCAGGACGCTTCCGCGCCGAACATGTTGCCAGGCCCGCCTCGCGGGTTGCCGATGCCGAAGTCCGACGCCCCGCGCAGCGCCAGCGCGGGGGCCAGGCCCAGCCGCTCCGAGCCCACGTAGTACGACGTGCCCGCGTACAGCCCGTAGCCGGGAATGGGCAGCGGCAGGAAGAACTCGCCCTGCAGGCCGGTGTGCAGGTGCAGCCGCTCGGTGAGCGGCCACGTCATGGCCGCGTCGAACGCCATGCCCCACTGCTGCGTGGAGAAGCTGGCGTCGTCCCCCCGGAACCGGTCCCCCGGGGAGAGGTTGGGCTGCGAGCCGGCGATGGGCGCGGAGAGCCGCGGCCCCGTGCGCACGCCCAGCTGCCCGAGCCGCTTGCTCGGGTCCCCTGGCCCCAGGCGCATCACCATGGGGCCCATGGCCGTGGGGGCGCACCCCGCCAGCACCGCGAGCGCGGTGGCCACGACGAACAAGGACCTCGGACAGCAGCGGTGCATGGCGGTCTCCAGGGCTCGGGGCTCGGGCTCAGGCGGTGATGCCGGGAATCTTCACGCCGCGCTCTTTCGCCACCTCGATGGCCTCGGGGTAGCCCGCGTCCGCGTGACGAATCACGCCCATGCCGGGGTCGCTCGTCAGCACGCGCTCGATGCGGCGCGCGGCCTCCGGCGTGCCGTCCGCGACGATGACCTGGCCGGCGTGCAGCGAGTAGCCCATGCCCACGCCGCCGCCGTGGTGGAAGGACACCCACGACGCGCCGTTCACCGCGTTCACCAGCGCGTTGAGGATGGGCCAGTCCGCCACCGCGTCCGTGCCGTCCTTCATCGCCTCCGTCTCGCGGTTGGGCGACGCCACCGAGCCGCAGTCCAGGTGATCGCGGCCGATGACGATGGGCGCCTTCACCTCGCCCTTGCGCACCAGCTCGTTGAAGGCGAGGCCCGCCTTCGCGCGCTCGCCGTAGCCCAGCCAGCAGATGCGCGCCGGCAGGCCCTGGAACGCGATGCGGTCGCCCGCCATGTTCAGCCAGCGCTGCAGCGACGCCTTCTGGGGGAACAGCTCGCGCACCACCTGGTCCGTGCGGCGGATGTCCGCCGGGTCTCCCGACAGCGCCACCCAGCGGAACGGGCCCATACCCTCGCAGAACAGCGGGCGGATGTACGCGGGCACGAAGCCGGGGAACTCGAAGGCGTTCTCCATGCCGCCCAGCTGCGCCTGGCCGCGCAGGTTGTTGCCGTAGTCGAACACGTGGCTGCCGGCGCGCTGGAAGTCGTTCATCGCCTCCACGTGCATGATCATCGACTCGCGCGCGCGGCGGACGTAGCCCTCCGGGTCTCGCCGGCGCAGCTCGGCGGCGGCCTCCAGCGACAGGTCCGTGGGGATGTAGCCGTTGAGCGGGTCATGCGCGCTCGTCTGGTCCGTGACGAGGTCCGGCTTGATTCCGCGGCGGTACAGCTCGCGGAACACCGAGGCCGCGTTGCCGATGATGGCGATGGAGCGGCCCACGCGCTTCTGCTGGGCCTCCTTCGCCATCGCGAGCGCCTCATCGATGTCCTTGGCGATGACGTCCAGGTAGCGCGTCTCCACGCGGCGCTGCGCGCGGGCGCGGTCGATTTCGACGCCGAGGAACACGGCGTTGTTCATGGTCGCGGCCAGCGGCTGCGCGCCGCCCATGCCGCCCAGACCGCCGGAGAGCACGAGGCGGCCGGCCAGGTCCTCGCTGCCGAAGTGGAAGCGGCCGGCGGCGGCGAACGTCTCGTAGGTGCCCTGGAGGATGCCCTGCGTGCCGATGTAGATCCACGAGCCCGCGGTCATCTGGCCGTACATCATCAGGCCCTTCTTCTCCAGCTCGTGGAAGTGCTCCCAGTTGGCCCACCGGCCCACGAGGTTGGAGTTGGCGATGAGCACGCGGGGCGCGTCCGGGTGCGTGCGGAAGATGCCCACCGGCTTGCCGGACTGGACGAGCAGCGTCTCCTCGTCGGTGAGGCTCTGGAGGCTGGAGACGATGCGGTCGAAGGACGGCCAGTCACGGGCGGCCTTGCCGGTGCCGCCGTAGACGACGAGGTCCTGGGGCGCCTCGGCGACGTCCGGGTCGAGGTTGTTCATCAACATCCGGAGCGCGGCTTCCTGGACCCAGCCCTTGCAGGAGAGGGTGGTACCACGGGCGGCGCGGATGACGCGGGACATGAACAGACTCCTGGAAACAGGCTGACGGAAAGGCCCGGCACACTACCCGAACCCGTGCGGCGGCGGCACAGCGCGATGAGGCCTGCCACGCCGCGTCGTCCACCCGACGTCCCGTCCCAGGAGCCCCCCGGCCCCGGGGTGGCCCGGGACCGGGTGGGGCGCCGCTGCTCAGGAGTGCAGCGGGCGCTGGGTGTCGCCCTCGGAGACGCGCACCCGGTTGAACACGTCGTGTACACCACGCACCGCCACGACGAGGTCCTCGATATTGCGCCGCTCCTGGCGGCTCTTCACGGTGCCGGTCAGCGTCACCTCGCCGTCCTTCACCTGGACGTCCACGTCGCTGGCGTCATAGGGGCTGTCCATGAGCCGCTCGCACACGTCCTCGCGGATGCGCTCGTCCGAGCGCACGTACCCGCGCGGCGCCTTGCCCAGCCCGCGAGGCCGGTCCAGGCCGAGCCCCCGGGCGCCCGTGTCCAGGCCCTCGCCGCGCTCGACGTCTCCGCTCGCGTCGAGCAACCGGTCATAGCTGCGGTGCTGGTAGCCCTCCTCGTAGCTGGAAGGCCCCCAGCCGCCCTGGTTGTAGCCGCGCTGGGCGCCGCCCAGCCCGTAGCCGCCACCGGGCCGCGGGCCTCGCACGCTTCGCGCGTCGCGGTCGCTGGGGCCGCGCCAGGAGTGCCCGTCCCGGGCCTGGTCGTTCCAGTTCCAGGTCCCGGGTTCATCTTCATGTCGATGGTTCGCCATGGTCGTGTCCTCCGCTCCGTCACGAGTGCAGCGTGCGGTCATCCCCGGTGTCGGCCCCGGGCTGCGACACCGGCTCCTGGCTGCTGGGTCGGTGCTGGGCGGCCTCGGCGCGGTTGATGCGGATGTTGTTGGTGACGTTCTTCACCCCGAGCACCTCCTCGGCGAGGTCCTCGATGGCGCGCTTCTCGTCGCGGCCGCGCACCGTGCCGGACAGCGTCACGTCGCCGTCCTTCACCATCACCTCCACGTCCTCCGCGTTCATCCAGCCCTGCATCAGCCGGTCGCAGATGTCCGCGCGGATGCGGTCGTCCCCGCGCTGGTAGCTCCTGGGGCCACGCCCCGGCGACACGGGCCGCGTGGGAGTCTCCAGCCGCGTCGGCGTGGCGGAGCGGTACGTGCCGCCCAGGTAGCCGCCGTGGCCCATCTCGTGGTCGTCACGGCGCGACGGGCTGGTGCCGTAGCCCACGCGGGGCGGCGCCATGTTCTCCACACCCGGGCCATGGCCTCCGGGCACACTGCCGCCGAAGCGCGTGTCGTCCTCGGCGGTGCGGCCGGCCCCGCGCACGTCGCGGCCCCCGCGGTAGCCCGTGTCCTCGTCGGGCACCCGGCCGGTGCCGCCGCGCACGCCGCGCTCGCTGAAGCTGAAGTCACGGCCCACGGGGCGCCGCGGGTCCCCCCGCGTCTCCGTGCTGGGGCCACGGGTGCCGAAGCCGTAGCGTCCACGGTCCTGGCCGCCCCGGCCCGCGTCGCCGCCGTAGCGTTGAGAGTCGCGGCCGCCGCCCTGCTGGTAGTCCGCGCCCTCTCCCAGCGCGTACTGGCCATGGCCCCACCGGTCCGTGTCGTACGGGAGGCTCGAGGGCCGGGACCGGTCGCCATAGCGGCGCGGACGCTCACGCTCCTCGCGAATCTCCTCCTGGAAGGAACGGAACGAGCCGCTCGGGCTGTAGCCGGGCTGGCGCGAGATTCGCTCCGGGTCCAGGTCGCGAGCGCGGCGGTCGAGCTCGCGGTCGCGGTTGAAGTCGCGGCCGGGCTCGCGCGCGCGGTCCATGTCCCTGGCCGCGCGGCCGAAGTCCCGGTCCATCTCGTAGTCTCGCGGGTCGCGGTCGCTTCCGAGTGTGCGGTAGCTCCGGTCGCGATCGAAGTCGCGCGAGGGGCGCTCGTAGTCGATGTCCTCGTCCCAGTCCCCCTGGGCCGCGGTCCGGTCCTCTCCCCGTCCATAGTTCGGCAGCTCCCGGCCGCGCTGGTTCTTGCGCAGGTTCTCGTCCGCGCCTCGCGCGTCGCGGTCCCCCCACGCCAGCCGCTCGGGGCCGCGCTCGTAGCCGTGCTCGTCCCAGTCGCGGCCCGTGTCGCCACGCCTGCCCGCCTGGTACTCCGCCTGCTCGCCCCTGCGCAGCTCGTCGTGTCCGGACCGCCAACCGCGGTCGTCATCGCGCCTGCCGTTCATCGCGTCCCTCCTTGCGTGTCTCGTTCGCCTTGGCTTCGACTCCAGAGGTTTTTGACCCTGAGTGGTCCCGGCAACGCGCCCCTGCCACGCCCGCCGCCCCGACAGGCTCGGCGCGGCCTGGAATGAAGAGGGCGGGACCGACTGAACCCGGGGAGGGGGGCTTCCTCACCGACAGTCTCGATGCAGCGCGTCGTCCGACCCGACAAGCGCGTCCAGCGCTCGCGAGCCGCCCGGAAAGGTAGAGTTCCGCTCGCGCGGCCAGGCATCCGGCCGCATGCCTCCTGGAGGGCGGGACATGGCTGACGGACACGCGGACGAACAGCAGGCACGGGACGCACTGGCGACGGTGCGCGCTTCCGTACCGCCGAGCGCCCAGCCGCCCGAGGAGCCGCATCCACCGCGCGTGGGCCCGCCCGCCGAGGTGGCCGGTGGCATCCCCGCCGTGGTGTCCTCGATGAAGCACGCCTGGGGCGAGATGGGGCCGGTGCGCGGTACCCAGCTGCTCCTCAAGGTGAACCAGCAGCAGGGCTTCGACTGCCCGGGCTGCGCGTGGCCGGACCCGGGGCACCGCTCGGTGGCCGAGTTCTGTGAGAACGGCGCCAAGGCCGTGGCGGAGGAGGGGACGACGGCGCGCGTGACGCCGGACTTCTTCCGGCAGTGGAGCGTGGCCGACCTGTCCCTCCAGACGGACCACTGGCTGGGCAAGCAGGGCCGCCTCACGCACCCCATGGTGCTGCGCGAGGGCGCCACGCACTACGCGCCCATCTCCTGGGACGAGGCCTTCGCGCTCGTGGCCGAGGAGCTGAACGCGCTCGGCTCACCGGACGACGCGTGCTTCTACACGTCCGGGCGCACGAGCAACGAGGCCGCGTTCCTCTACCAGCTCTTCGTGCGGCAGTTCGGCACCAACAACCTGCCGGACTGCTCCAACATGTGCCACGAGTCCAGCGGCACCGGGCTCTCCGAGACGATTGGCATCGGCAAGGGCACCGTCACGCTGGAGGACTTCAACAAGGCCGACGCCATCTTCGTCATCGGGCAGAACCCGGGCACCAACCACCCGCGCATGCTCTCGTCGCTCCAGGCCGCCGCGCGCCGGGGCTGCGAAATCGTCAGCATCAACCCGCTGCCGGAGACGGGGCTCAACCGCTTCAAGCATCCGCAGGAGGTGCTGCGGCTCATCGGCCCCGGCACCGCGCTCAACACCCTGTTCCTCCAGGTCCGCATCAACGGCGACGTCGCCCTGCTGCAGGGGCTGGCCAAGGCGCTGCTGGAGCTGGAGGACGCGCGGCCGGGCACGGTGGTGGCGCGGGCGTTCATCGAGGAGAAGACGCTCGGGTTCGACGCGTGGGCGGCCCACATCCGCGCGGTACGGTGGGAGGACGTGGTGGAGGGCGCCGGCGTTCCGCGCGAGCAGATTGTCGCGGGCGCTGAGATTCTCGCGCGCTCCGAGCGCACCATCTTCTGCTGGGCCATGGGACTCACCCAGCACCGGAACGCGGTGTCCAACATCCAGGAGATCGTCAATCTCGCGCTGCTGCGCGGGAGCGTGGGCAAGCCGGGCGCGGGCCTGTGCCCGGTGCGCGGGCACAGCAACGTGCAGGGCGACCGCACCATGGGCATCTGGGAGCGGCCGAAGCCCGAGTTCCTCGACGCGCTGTCCCGCGAGTTCGGCTTCGAGCCGCCGCGCCACCACGGCATGGACACCGTGGACACCCTTCGCGCCATGCACGACGGGCGCGTGAAGGTGTTCTTCGCGCTCGGGGGCAACTTCCTTTCCGCCACGCCGGACACGGAGTTCACCGCCGAGGCCCTGCGCCGCACGCGGCTCACCGTGCACGTGTCCACCAAGCTCAACCGCGCGCACCTGGTCCACGGGCGCCGGGCGCTCATCCTCCCGTGCCTGGGCCGCACCGAGCGGGACGTGCAGGCCGGTGGGGCGCAGTTCGTCACGGTGGAGAACTCGATGGGCGTCGTCAGCGCGTCACGCGGCGCGGTGAATCCCGCGTCGGAGCACCTGCTCAGCGAGCCGGTCATCGTGGCTCGGCTGGCGGCGGCGGTGCTGGGGGCGCGTTCGAAGGTGCCGTGGACGTGGCTCGTGGAGGACTACGACCGCGTCCGCGACCTCATCTCCCGCGTCATCCCCGGCTTCCAAGACTTCAACCGGCGCGTGCGCGAGCCCGGCGGCTTCTACCTGCCCAACGGTCCTCGCGAGGGCCGGTTCACCACGAAGAGCGGCAAGGCGCACTTCACGGTGCATTCGCTGCCCCGGCTGGAGCTCGGGCCCGGGCAGCTGCTGATGATGACCATTCGCACCCATGACCAGTTCAACACCACCGTGTACGGTCTGGATGATCGCTACCGGGGCATCCGGAACGGGCGGCGGGTGGTGCTGCTGCACCCGGGGGACGTGAAGGAGCTGGGGCTCTCGGAGGGACAGCTGGTGGACCTGACGAGCCACTTCCAGGGTGAGACGCGCGTGGCCCGGCGGTTCCGGGTGGTGCCGTACAACATCCCACGCCGGTGCGCGGCCACGTACTTCCCGGAGGCCAACGTCCTGGTCCCCGTGGACAGCTTCGCGGAGAAGAGCCGTACACCCGCGTCCAAGTCCGTGGTCATTACCGTGTCACCGTCCGTGGATACGCCGGCGCTGACTCCGGGGGCTGTTTCGTGAGAGACCATGCCCCCCATGGGTGAAGTTGGCTGGCCGGAGTCGCTCCGGCCGCTCTACGAAGGCATTTCCGAGACTCCGGCAACGGAGGCGTTGGCCGCGTCCGCGCGGTGGCGTGAGGCGTTCGCGCAGTGGGTGAAGGGCGCGTCGCTGGAAGAGCGCATCCAGGCGGAGCTCGCCGCGTGGGACCGGCTGGACTCCGGCGAGCGGACCGCCGGGGAGCTGCTGTTCCTGCTGTCCTCGTGCGTCGAGCTGCTGTGGCCGTACGCGTCTCCGCCCACCGGGCTGCTGCGGCGGCTGCTGGCGCGGCGGGAGTCCATGCTGGGCGCGCTGGAGGCGACGGGGGACTCGGAGGGCGTGAAGCGGGTGCGGCGTGAGACGGAGGCGGTCATCTCCACCGTGCTCGCGCGCTACCTGAAGCGGCATCCGGAGTCGCTGCTGGCGATGGTGGAGGACACGCCGTGCACGTTCGACGGGCGGGCGCTGCGGTTCGAGGGCGCGGTGGAGGTGGACCTCAAGCAGGCGCTCGGCGCGGGCGCGAAGTCCATCGGCCTGCTGGAGCAGCTCCGGGCGTTGCTGCCCAGGACGCCCGTGGACGGGCGGGACAAGCTGGCGGACTTCATCCGCTCGCAGGCGGCGCGGATTCCGTGGCGTGAGGCGTCGGAGGCGCTGGCGGAGCGGCTGTTCGCGCTCGCGACGTCTCCCGAGGGCCGGAGTGGGATGAGCGGGTTCCTCGCGTGCTACCCGAGTGGTCGGCGAGAACCGGAGTGGTGCGCACGAGCGGGCCTGTTGCTGTCGCGGACGCTGGAGGCGGGTGGCCCGCCCGAGGTGGTGGAGAACCTGTGCGAGCTGCTGGCGCGCTTCGATGCGCCGCCGGTGGATGGACTGCGCGGGGCGCTGGGCGCGCTGGTCGCTGGCGACTTCGAGACCATGGCGGATGTCGGGCCGGTGCGCTTCGTGCTGAACCACTGCCAGGCCACGCTGCGAAAGGGTGAGCCCGGACTGGTGCTGACGCTGCTGTGGCTGGAGGAACGGCTCTTCCGCGCGTCGGTGAAGAAGGGCCTGCCGGACGCGTTCGAGCGGCGCGTGCGGGTGCGCACGAAGCTGCAGCCGTGGGCGTCGGAGTTCCGTTCGCTGTGCTGGCTGGCGGAGGAATGCTCGGAGCTGTGGCCGCGCATCACGGCGAGCACGCGGCCGGGGATGGACGAGCTGGCGGCATGGCGGCAGGAGGTGGCGGCGCGAGTGGGGCGCAAGCCCGTGCTGCGCAAGGCGGCCATCGAGTTCTTCCTGTGGTGCGCGCCGGATGCGGCGGCGTCCGAGGCGGAGCTCACAGTGCTGTCGTTGGTGCGCACGGCGACGGACCGGCGGCAGGTGCGACGGTTGAAGGAGCACCCGTCCTCGCGAGTGCGTTTCCGCGTGCGGACGTTGCAGGCGTGGCTGCAGGGGAGCGGGAAGAGTGGGGCGGCACCCGCGGTGGAGCCGACGGGGAGTTCGGGGCCGGCCACGGTGACGGAGGCGCTGCGGCACCTGCACGTGACGCGGGCCGTGCCGCTGGGCGGACGGACGTGGCTGCGGGACCGTGACTTGGAGGAACTGCTGCTCGGGGCCGTGGGGCGCGTGGAGGCGGAGTTCGCCACGCGCTACCCGGAGCGATTCCGCGAGGACACGGCGGAGCTGGTCGCGGGGCTGCTGGACGGGCTGCGCGTCGAGTTGGAGCGCGTGCAGTCGGACATGTCCGCGCTGCTGGCGCCGGGACAGTCGGCGCCGCTGGAGATTGGCTTCACGGTGCGGCGGGTCCCGCCAGGGAGCGAAGAGGAGGGCGAGCCCGAGCCGCAGGGGGAGCTGTTCGCGCCCGAGGCGGTGACGGTGGAGAAGGAGACCGGGATTGCTGCTTCCGACATCCGCCCGGCGTCTTCCTCCGTCGATGCTTCCAACATCGACCTCGCGGCGGCCTCCATTCCCTCGGACGCCCCGGTCGATTCGGCAGGCGCGGACGCGGCGGTCGTGGAGCCCGAGACCGTGGCCTTGGACTTCGGCCAGGAGTCGTCCGAGTCGAGAGATGCCGCGCGCCCACAGTCCACGTCGGGTGCGGTGCTCACCGAGGTTGAGACGGGTGTCATTGATTCAGACACCGTCGAGCCGTCCGCAGGGGGTGCTGCGGCTGTGGCGCCTGAATCCGATGCCGCTGCTTCGGTTGTCGGTCCGACCACCTCCGAACCCTTGGAGGCCGCTGCGGTTGCTGTAGCGCCTGGGACCGACGCCGCTGGTGCGGACCTCGGCCCGACTTCCTCCGGACCATTGAACGTCGCTGTCGAGCCATCTGACGCGGGCACGCTGGCTGGAGCCCCTGAGCCCCAGGCCGCGGCTTCGGTCACAGACTCGACTTCCTCCGAGACCCTGAACGTCTCTGTCGAACCGTCTAGCTCGGACGCGGTGGCTGTAGCGCCTGAGACCGAGGCCACCGCTTCGGCCTTCGGCCCGGCGCCCTCTGAACCCCAGAGCACCTCTGTCGAGCCGTCCACTGCGGACGCGGCGGCCATCGCGCCTGAGACCGAGGTCGCGGCTTTGGCCATCGACCCGACCTCCTCGGAGCGGGTAACGGGCTCTGTCGAACCGGCTGATTTGGGTGCGATGGCCGGAGAGCCTGAGACCGAGGTTGCTGCTTCGGCCATCGACCCGCCTTCCTCCGCGCTGGTGGACGCCGTGGTCGCGTCGCCCTCCTCGGGAGTGGCCGACGTGGCGCCTGAGGCTGACGACACTGCTTCGCACATCGCCCTGGATTCCTCCGAGCCGATGGCCGACGCGGTCGAGCCGGCCGCCTCGGACACCGTGGTCCCCGACTCTCAGCCGACGGAAGTCGTCGCTCCGGAACCCGGCCCGGTGTCCGCCGTGCCGTTGGAAGTCACCGTCATGGCCAGTGCCGATCCGGCGATGGCTCCGCCACTGCCCGACGACCTGACAGCATCCGACTCAGGGGAGCTGAAGGTGCGCCCCCCATCCGCGCCCATGGAAGTGCGCGCCACGTCGGATGCGGCGCGCCCTGCCTCGACACGACCGCTCGGCGTGGAAGTGGCCTTCGTCCTCACGGTGGACGTGGACGGCTTCATGCGCACGGAGCGTGCCGCGCTCGCGCGGGTGGTGAAGCTGGAGCAGCGTGGGGAAGGGCAGTGGATGCCGACGTTCCGGCTCGCGCGCGAGCCCCTGGATGCACTGCTGCTGCGCAGCGAGGCCGCGTTCTGCCTCTTCCTCGCGCCGCCCATTCCCAGACCCGAGTGCTGGATGGTACCGGCCCGCGTGGCCCGCGGCCTCATGGAGACGCAGCGCTCGTTGTCCGGAGTGCCTCGCGAGGGCGTGCAGCGCGTGGCCCGCTCCCTGTCCCAGTGGCTCGTGGGCGAGCTGGTGGGACTGTGGACGGGCGACGAGCGGCCCGAGCTCCTGGAGCAACTGCGAGCAGGGAAGGGCGGCCCCGAGTTCATCGTGGAGCTTCGCCTCGTCGGACGAACGTCCCGGCACTGACCGCCGAGAGGAGCACCATGGAGAACGCGTTCCGGGGTGTCGTGCACAGCGGCTGCTTCATCGACGAGCGCAACCTGGCCCTCGTCGTCAGCCACCCGCACCCCGACAATGACCACGGGGGCGGCCCCGGTCCCGTCGAGGACTGGCGCGAGCCCTACGACTTCGACGCGTACGCCGCCCTCGTCGACCCCGACTTCGACCCTGACGATGCCCGCTTCGAGGTCGATGAGTTCCGCCACGTGGCGCTGTGCACGGCGGGCAAATGGACGCTGGAGGAGCTTCCCGGCTCGGGGACCCTCGAGGCGTTGCGCCGCCTGGAGTCGAATCAATACGGCGCGCTGCTCTCGTACGGAGGCTCGGCCTTCTTCGCGGCTTTTCGCGCGAGCGACAGCGGACGCTGGGATGCCCTCGAACACGTAGGCCTGCCCGCGAGCCTCATCGAGAAGCGCGCGTGCTTCAGCGACGCGGACGTCGTGCTGGCGGGAAGTCGGGCGTATGACCTCGACTCGCCGTCCGAGGTGGGCCTGCTCGTGCGAGGCGATGGCGTCATGACCTGGACGCAGTCCTTCGGACAGGTCCCGGGTCGGGTGCTCGCGCTGGACAGCTGCCTCGCGGAGGACGGGACGCGGGTCCTCTACGCGGGAGGCCGCGGCCTCTGGATGTACTCAGCGGGCCAATGGCATGACATCCATCCGTCCCTGAGCGGCGAGGTGGCGTTCCTCCGCTGCTTCCCGACGGGCGAGGTCGTCGCCGGCACGACGCGGGGGGACGTCATCGCGGGAACGGGAGCGGCCTGCCGCGTCGTCGCGCGCGTCGGCCCCATCCACTCCGCCGAGCGGTGGGGCGGTCATCTCTACGTCGCGGATTCGGAGCGGGTCTACCGGCTGGGAGAATCCGGCTTCGAGCGTTGCGCCATTCCCGCGATGGACTCCGTCGGCAACCTGCCCTCGGTGGGCAGGCTGTCCGTGGGGGCGGGCCGCCTCTGGCTGGCCGGCAGTCACGTTCTCGCGTCGAGCGCGGACGGGCGCGCCTGGACGACGCACCCGGTGCGCTGACGCGGGTCAGCCTCTCAGGGCCGGAACTCCCAGTGCCACGGCTCGGACGGCACGGTGCGCGCGAAGCCGTAGTTCTTCGCATTCGCCGCGAGCCACCGGTACGTCGACGTGCCCGTGCCACCCACGTTGATGTCCACCGCGATGCCGCCCTGGTGGTTGGAGTAGCCCGGCTTCGCCGCGAGGTTGCCCGTGCCGTTCTGGTACGCGCGGTACAGCGCCTGCTGCTCCGCCATGGAGCGGAAGCCGCTGTTCACCTTCAGGTTGATGCCCGCGGCCCTCGCCGCCGCGTGCATGCGGTTGAAGGCCGCCGCCGCGTCCGAGCGCATCTCCTTCCCGTTCGGAATGGGCGACAGCGAAATCTGCCGGGGCGAGCCATTCACGTAGCCGGTGACGACCCGTCCACCGCCCGACGGACCGCCGGTGGTCACGTTCCCCGACACCTTGATGCCGAGCTTGTCCCACGTCTTCGGCCCGACGATGCCATCGGCCGTCAGGCCCCGCGACTTCTGGAAGGCCTTCACCGCCGCTTCCGTCTTCGGACCGAACGAGCCATCCGCCGTCCCGGAGTTGAAGCCCAGGGTGTTGAGCCGCTGCTGCAGCGCGCGCACCGGCTCGCCCTTGGCACCCGGACGCAGCGTGGGGCCCGAGCCACCGGAAGAGCCCGCGGAGTTGAGCGCCGCCCACGTCTTCGGCCCCACGATGCCGTCGGCCGTCAGCCCACGGGCCCGCTGGAAGGCCTTCACCGCGGCCTCGGTCTTCGGACCGAACGCACCGTCCGACGCACCCGGATTGAAGCCCGCGGCCTTCAGCTTGTTCTGCAGCGTCACCACGGAGGCACCCTTCGAGCCTTCACGCAGCGTGGGGGAAGACGCGGCGGCCGGCTGACGGAGGGCAGAGGGGGCGGTTCGAGCGATGGCGACCATGGGGGGGATGGTCCTTTCCTTGAAAGTGAGAATCGCCCCCAATTTTCCGACGCGCCGCGAGAAAGTTTCCTCACGGCGCGTCGTTTTCGCGTTTTCAGGCCCGCTCCACCCGCAGCCGCGCCGGCAGTCCGTTGAGGCTGAATTCCTCCTCCTTGCCGGTGAGGCCCTCGGGGCCGACGTGGATTTCGGAGGCCAGCGTCTCGCGGGAGATGAGCTCGCGGGACTCCTCCGTCACGCGCTTCACGCGGGGGTCGCCGTCCACCCAGACTCGGATGCGGTCCGTGTACCCCAGCTCCATGTCCTTGCGAGCCCCCTGCACGCGGGCCAGCAGCTCGCGCACGAGGCCCTCGTCGATGAGCGCCTCCGTGAGGTTCGTGTTCAGCACCACCACGCCCACGCCCGCGCCGGCCGCCGCGTAGCCGGGAGTGGCCTCCACCAGCGTCTCCAGCTCCTCGGCGGGGAAGACCATGTCCTCACCGGCCACGTTCATGGCCACCCGGCCCGTGCGCAGCAGCTCGCCGTGCAGCGCGCGGCCATCCGCCGAGTCGAACGCCTTGCGCACCGGCGCCAGCTTGGGCCCGAGCCGGCTGCCCACCGCGCGCAGATTCGGACGCACGCGGTAGCGCACCACCTCGGCCTCCTTGCTGCCCGGCTCCACGAAGTGCACCTCGTGCACGTTCAGCTCGTCCACGATGAGGTCGCGGTACACCGCCACGCGCTCCGTCAGCTCCTTGCGCGCGAGGATGACGTCCGCGCGCGACAGCGGCTGGCGCACCTTGAGCTTGTTGTCCGTGCGCACCTTCTGGCCCAGCGACACCAGCTCGCGCACCGCGCCCATCTCCGCGGCCAGCCCCTCGTCCATGAGGCTCTCGTCCACCTCCGGGAAGCGCGCCAGGTGCACGCTCTCCGGCTGCGACGTGGGCCACGGCTTGCGCACGAGGTTGCTCCACAGCTCCTCGGCGAAGAAGGGGATGAAGGGCGCGGACAGCGCGGCGATGGTGGTGAGCGCCTCGTACAGCGTGAAGTACGCGTCCTGCTTGTCCTGGTCGAAGCCGGGCGCCCAGTAGCGCGGGCGGCTGCGGCGCACGTACCAGTTGGACAGCGCGTCCACGAGCGCCACCAGCCGCTGGGCCGCGTCGTACACCTGATAGGTGTCCAGCGACTTCGACACCTCGCGCAGCGCGAACTGCACCTCGGAGAGCATCCACCGGTCGAGGACGGAGCGCTCCTTCACCGGGCGCCAGCCCTGGCTGTTGCGCACGGCGAGCCACGGCGCCTCGGAGGCCTCCGGGTTGCCCGCGGCCGGGTTGAAGCCGTCGATGTTCGCGTAGATGGTGAAGAACGAATAGACGTTGCGCAGCTTGATGTGGAAGTCCTTCTGCAGCAGCCGCACGTTCGCCAGCGAGTGACGCGTGTTGGACCACGACGGGCTCGCCGCGAAGAAGAACCAGCGGAACGCATCCGCGCCGGGCGCGCGGGTGGACGGGTCCCTCACCACCACGCGCTCGGAGGGCGCCAGCCGGGGCACCTCCACCGGCATCACGTCCGCGCCGCGCGCCGAGGGCGCCACGCCGAGCGCCTGCAATTCGGCGGGGGCGAGGAGCACGACGCGGCGCTTGAGCTTCTTGTGCACCTTCAGCGTGACGGAGACGACGGTGTCCGGCCGGTCCGGGCGGAAAAGCTGAACCTTCGCGCCCTCCAGCAGGTCCAGGCCTTCCAGGTCCTCGCGGGCGATGAGCGCCACGCCGGGCTCACCGGGCGCACCGGCCTCCGCGGCGGTCAGCACCGCGAAGTCCATGCGCACTTCGTCGAGGATGATCTCCGGCGGGGTGTAGTTGCCCTTGGACTTGGACTCCTTCTTGCCGTCCTTGTCCGAGACGTGGCCGAGCACGATGCAGTTCTTGTACGGCCTCGGCCAGCCACGCGTGGGCGTCAGGCCCATGCGCTGCTGCGTCTCCTCGTCGAAGACGAGCGTGCTGACCATCAGCAGCGAGTAGAACCAGCCGCGCGTCTGGTCGATGGCCTCGGAGATGAAGTCCGCGGGGAAGGTGCGGTTGAAGATCTCCTTCGAGCCCGGCGCGTGCGGGAAGCCCCACTGCGCGAAGGGCATGCAGCCCGAGTCGAACCACACGTCCACCACTTCGGGCACGCGCTGGAAGCGGCCGGAGGAACCGGGCTTCTGGTACGTCACCTTGTCGATCCACGGTTTGTGGACGATGAGGTGCTCGGCGTTGGCCTCGTGCGGCTTGCCGGCGAGGAAGGCCTTCAGCTCGGCCTCCACGGCGGCGAGGTTGTTGCCCGGCTTCTCGCGCAGGGCCTGGAGCGAGGGGACGGCCTCGACCTCGCCCGTCTCGGAGTGCACCCACAGGGGCAGCGGCGTGCCCCAGTAGCGCTCGCGGGACAGGGCCCAGTCCACGTTGTTGGCGAGGAAGTCGCCGAAGCGGCCCTCCTTGATGTGCTCGGGCACCCAGTTGACGGCGCGGTTGTTGGCGATGGCCTGGTCCTTCACCGACGTGGTGCGGATGTACCAGGCGGGCCGGGCGAACTGGATGAGCGGGTCGTTGTCCGCGCGCCAGCAGAAGGGGTACTCGTGCTTGTACTGCTCGGTGATGAGCAGCAGCCCGCGCTCCTTGAGGTTGCGCTGGATGTCCTTGTCCGCGTCCTTCACGAAGCGGCCGGCGACCAGCGGGACTTCCTCCACGAAGGTGCCGTCCGGCTTCACCGCGCAGAAGATTTCCAGCGCGTCCGGGTTGGCGAAGCGCGTGCGGTCCTTGCGGAACGTCTCGTAGTCGTCCTCGCCGAAGGCCGGCGCGGTGTGGACGATGCCGGTGCCGCTGTCGAGCGTGACGAAGTCCGCGCCCACCACGCGCCACGCCATGGCGTCCTGTCCACCGTCCTTGAGCGGCAGCGTCGTGTCACCGGCGCGGCGGAAGTAGACGTCGAAGGGCGGGGTGTAGCGGCGGCCCACCAGCTCGCTGCCCTTCTGCGTGGCCAGGACGGGCAGGTCCTTCTTGAGCTTCTTGGCCAGCTCCTCGCGCAGCGCGGCGGCGAGGATGAGCTTGCGGTCTCCCGCGTCCACCGTGACGTAGTCCACGTTCGGGTTGACGGCCGCGTACATGTTGGACGGCAGCGTCCAGGGCGTCGTGGTCCAGATGAGGAGCGCGGTGTCCGGGGCGTCGCGCAGCGGGAAGGCGACGTAGACGCTCGGGTCGTCCACCGTCTTGTAGCCGAGGCCCACCTCGGCGGCGCTGAGCGCGGTGCCGCCCTGCGGCCACCACCACACCACCTTGTGGCCCTGGTACAGCAGGCCCTTGCGGTACAGCTCGGCCAGGGCCCACCAGACGCTCTCCACGAAGCTGCGGTGGTAGGTGACGTAGGCCGTCTTCAGGTCCACCCAGAAGCCGATGCGCTCGGTGAGGCGCTCCCACTCGGTGGTGTAGCGGAAGACGGACTCGATGCAGCGCTCGGTGAAGGGCTCCACGCCGTAGCGCTCGATTTCGGCCTTGCCGTGGATGCGCAGTTCCTTCTCGACCTCCACTTCCACGGGCAGGCCGTGGGTGTCCCAGCCGGCCTTGCGGGGGACGTAGTGGCCGCGCATCGTCTGGTAGCGCGGGAAGAGGTCCTTGATGACGCGCGTGAGGACGTGGCCGTTGTGGGGCAGGCCGTTCGCGGTGGGCGGGCCCTCGTAGAAGACGAAGCTGGGGGCTTTCTCGCGGCCCTCGAGCGTGCGCTCGAAAATCCGGCGCTCCTTCCAGAAGGCCAGGATGCGGCGCTCGTCCGCGGGGAAGTCGAGTTCGGTGGGGACCGTGGAAAAGAGGGGCTGAGCCATGGCGCGGCGGAAGATAGCACCAGGGCTCGCCCGGGGATTGATTACGCGGCGAGCTCCAGTTCCACCTTCTCCAGGTAGCCCGGAACGTAGGCCTTCCAACCCTTGGACCGGACGCGCTGGCGCAGGGCCTCCAGGGCCTCCGGCTCGCCGTGGACCAGCAGCGTCTGGCGGGGTGGGGCGTCGAAGCCCTCCATCCACCGCATCGTCTCCGTCCAGTCCGCGTGCGCGGAGAAGCCGGACACCGTGCGAATCTCCGCCCCCACCGGCACCATCTGCCCGTGGATGCGAATCTCCTTCTCCCCATCCAACAGCCGCCGCCCTCGCGAGCCCACGGACTGATAACCGACGAACAGTACCGTGTTGCGCGGGTCCGGCAGCCGGTGCTTCAGGTGGTGGAGGATGCGCCCGCCCGTGGCCATGCCGGACGCGGAGATGATGACCGCCGGGCCCTCGTGCATGTTCAGCCGCTTGCTCTCGTTGGGCGAAGTGATGAACCGCGTGCGCCGCGTGGCCAGCGGGGACGCGCCGCGCTCCACCAGCGACTTCATCACCAGGTCGTGCTCCTCGGGGTGCGCGAGGTAGATGGGCGTCGCGTCACACGCCATCGGCGAGTCCACGAACACGTCCACCACGGGGATGCGCTTCTCGTCCTCCAGCTGGCGCAGGTGGTAGAGCAGCTCCTGCGTGCGGCCAATCGCGAAGGCGGGAATCACCACCACGCCGCCGCGCTCGAAGGCGCCGGAGACCGCCTCCTGCAGGGCTTCGATGGGCTTCGTCTCGCGGTGCTGCCGGTCTCCGTAGGTGCTCTCCACCACCAGCGTCGTCGCCGAGGCCACGCTCTGCGGGTCTCTCAGGATGGGCGCCTGGTAGCGGCCGAGGTCACCGCTGAACACCACCCGCTGCCGCGTGCTCTTCAGGTCGAAGACGCACACCGCCGAGCCCAGGATGTGGCCTGCACGGTAGAAGGTGAGGGTGATGCCCGGGAGGATTTCCTTGGGCCGCTCGTAGCCGAAGGTCTCGATGAGGCCGACGGCGCGCTCGGCGTCGGACACCGTGTACAGCGGCAGGGCGGGGCGGTGCTTGGAGAAGCCCTCCTTGTTGGCGTAGCGCGCCTCCTCCTCGTGCAGGTGCGCGGAGTCCGGCAGCAGCAGCGCCGCGAGGTCTCTCGTGCCCGGCGTGGTGTACACGGGGCCGTCGTAGCCGTCGCGCACCACTCTCGGTAGGCCGCCCGTGTGGTCGATGTGAGCGTGCGTCAGCACGATGGCGTCCAGGCTGGAGGGCGGGAGGGGGAGCGGCTGCCAGTTGCGCTGGCGCAGGTCCTTCTGTCCCTGGAACAGACCGCAGTCGACGAGCACCTTCCGGCCATCGTGCTCGAGGAGGAACTTGGAGCCGGTCACCGTGCCGGCGGCACCGAGGAAGTGGAGGGAGGCCATGAGCCGCACTCTAGCGTGATAACGTGTAACGCCCATGAGCAACTCCGAACGACCGCAGGGCGGGGGGCGCCCGACCGTGGGCCCCGAGGACGTTCAGCAGACGCTGCCCACTGGCACGGGAAGGCCCGGGTTCTCCGGCGCCGTCCGCCGCTTCCGCTTCACCGTCCAGGAGGGGCCGCAGCCTGGATTCGTGAAGGACTCGAACGCGGACACCTTCTCCATCGGCTCGCACGCGCTCAATGACCTCGTGCTCGACGAGCCCACCGTGTCGCGCTTCCACTGTGAGGTGAAGATCGACCGGGATGGCGCCCGCGTGAGGGATTTGGACAGCCGCAACGGCACGGTGCTCGACGGGGTCCACGTGCGTGAGGCGTGGCTGCGCGGCGGCAGCGTGCTGCGCCTGGGGCGGGTGAGCGTCCGGTTCGACTTCAGCGCGGAGAGCAACCGGCTCCTCATCTCCGAGCGTGGCACCTTCGGCGACCTGGTGGGCAACGCGGCGGTGACGCGCGCCAGCTTCGCGTTGATGGAGCGCGCGGCGGCGAGCGACGCCACGGTGCTGCTGGAGGGCGAGACGGGCACGGGCAAGAGCCGCGCCGCGCTGGCCATCCACCGCGCCAGTGCTCGCGCCTCCGGGCCGTTCCTCACGGTGGACTGCGGCGCCATCCCCGGCAACCTGCTGGAGAGCGAGCTGTTCGGCCATGAGAAGGGCGCCTTCACCGGCGCGCTCCAGCGCCGCGTGGGTGCCTTCGAGGAGGCGGACGGTGGCACCATCTTCCTGGATGAGATTGGCGAGCTGCCACCGGAGCTGCAGCCCAAGCTCTTGCGCGTGCTGGAGGATCGGGAGATCCGCCGCCTTGGAGCCAACACGTACCAGCCCGTCAACGTGCGCGTCATCGCGGCGACGCACCGGGACTTGCGCGCCGAGGTGAACGCGGGCCGCTTCCGGCCGGACCTGTTCTTCCGGCTCGCTGTGGTGCGCATCCTCATCCCGGCGCTGCGCGAGCGGCCGGAGGACATCCCCCTCATCGCCGAGCGCATCCTCGCGTCGCTCGGCGCGGTGCCCGAGCAGACGGAGGCGCTGCGCACGCCCGAGTTCATCGCCCAGCTCCAACACGCGGCGTGGCCGGGCAACGTGCGCGAGCTGCGCAACCACCTGGAGCGCTGCCTCGTGTTCCAGGACGCGATGCCGCCCCTCTCGGAGGAGGTGAGCCCCCAGGGCGTGCTGCGCGGCATGGTGGATCCGAAGCTGCCCTACGCCGAGGCCCGCCGCCGCGCGCTGGAGGCGTTCGAGCGCGAGTACCTGGACGCGCTGCTGAAGCTCCACGGCGGCAAGGTGTCCCAGGCCGCCACCGCCGCGGACATGGACCGCGTGTACCTGTACCGGCTGCTGCGCAGGCACGGGCTGCGGAGTTGAGGCCCCGCGTCAGAAGCCGCTGAGAACGACCTTGCCCATGGCGCGGCCGCTCTCCAGCAGCGCGTGGGCGCGCTTGAGGTTGGCGGCGTTGATGCGGCCCAGGTTCTCCTTGAGCGTGGTGTGCAGGACTCCGGAGTCCACCAGGTCCGCCACCTCGTTCAGCAGGTGGTGCTGGGCAATCATGTCCGGCGTCTGGAAGCGCGACCGGGTGAACATGAACTCCCAGTGCAGCGAGGCACTCTTCGCCTTCAGCTTGTTGATGGGCAGCGGCTTCGCCGGGTCGTCGATGAGGGCGAGCGCTCCCTGCGGCGCCAGCGCCTCGGCGATGGCATCGAAGTGGTCCTCGGTGTGGGTGAGGCCGAGCACGTACTCCACGCCGCGCGGAGCAATGGCCTTCACCTGCTCCAGCCACGCGCCGCGGTGGTCCACCACGTGGTGCGCGCCCAGCCCACGGACCCAGGTCTGCGTCTCCGGACGCGAGGCGGTGGCAATCACGTTCAGCCCCGTGAGGCGCCGTGCGAGCTGGATGGCGATGGAGCCCACGCCGCCCGCGCCGCCGAGGATGAGCACCGAGCCGGCATCAACGGGCTTGCCCCTGCGGATGCCCAGCCGGTCGAACAGCAGCTCCCACGCGGTGATGCTGGTGAGCGGGAGCGCGGCGGCCTCGGCGAAGCTGAGCGACTTCGGCTTGCGGCCGACGATGCGCTCGTCCACCAGGTGCTGCTCGGAATTGGTGCCGGGCCGGTCCAGCGAGCCGGCGTAGAAGACCTCGTCGCCGGGCTTGAACAGCGTGGCGTCCGGCCCCACCGCGAGCACCGTCCCGGCCGCGTCCCAGCCGAGGACCTTGTCCTGCCCCTTCGGGTCCGCTCCGGCCCGCACCTTCACGTCCACCGGGTTCACGGAGATGGCCTCGACGCGGACCAGCAGGTCCCGGCCCGTGGGCTTTGGCGTGGGCAGCTCCACGTCGATGAGGCTCTGGGCGTGCTCGATGGGGAGGGGCTGCCGGTAGGCGATGGCTTTCATGGCTCTTTCCTCGTCCGGCGCCAGTCGGAGGCGCCGTGCACGGATAAGAATGGGGCCGCCACGTGATATTCACCATTGATAGTTGACATCATCAGGATAAGCGTCACATATGAAATGAATGGGCTACACCGACCTGGACATGGACCTGCTGCGGACCTTCGTCACCATCGTGGACGCGGGTGGGTTCACGGCGGCGGGGGCGAGGCTCGGCCGCACGCAGGCGGCGATGAGCATCCGCATCAAGCGGCTCGAGGACCTGCTCGAGCGGCAGGTGTTCGACCGGAGCAGCCGCTCGCCGCTGCTGACGCGCGATGGAGAGCTGCTGCTGAGCTACGCGCGGCAGATTCTCAAGCTGAACGACGAGACGGTGCAGCGCTTCCTGGAGCCGGACAACGAGGGCGAGCTGCGGCTCGGGGTGGCGGAGTACTTCGTTCCGCACCACCTGCCCGTGGTCCTCTCGCGCTTCACGCAGGCGTACCCGCGGGTGGACATCCAGGTGAAGGTCGACTCCAACGAGAACCTCTTCGAGCTGCTCCAACGGGGCGAGCTCGACCTCGCCGTGTGCCGGCGCGATGACCCGCGCCAGGGAGGACGCGTGGTGCGCCGGGAGCGGCTGCGCTGGGCGATGGCGCAGGACTTCCGCGTGGATGCCGCGTCGGTGCTCCCGCTGTGCACGCTGCCGGCGCCGTGTGTCTTCCGCTCACGGGGGCTCGCGGCGCTGGACTCCGTCGGGAAGCCCTGGCGCGTCATCTACACGTGCGAGAGCGTGATGGGCGTCATCGCGGCGGCCCAGGCGGGGCTCGGCGTCGCCGTCCTCCCGGAGAGCACGCTCACGGGCGGGCTCATCCCGCTGTCCGCCGAGGAGGGCTTCCCGGAGCTGGGCGAAATCGAGCTCGCCGTCTTCGGGGAGCGCGCGGAGCGCAAGAGGCTGACGTCTACGCTCGTGCGCTTCATCGAGGACAGCCTGCGCCCGCTCGAGGTGCCGCGACTCGTGGGGTGAGGGGAGCTTCAGGTGGCCCAGGTCACCGTGCCCGGCGCGCCGCCCGTGGTCCAGCGCTCCAGCCGGAGCAGCTCGCCGCCGACGAGGCTGGGATGTCCCTGAGCATCCGGGGTGACTTCGCTCGGAGCCGCATGGGCATGCAGCCGTACCTGGATGGCGGAGCCGGCCGCGGCGCGGGCCCGGGCGAGGACCTGCTCCGCGAGCGCTCGGGTCTCCTCGATGGCGTGGGCCCGGGCGGTGCTCTCCTCGGGCAGCGCACGCCACGCGAGGAGGGCGTTGCCTCCCTCCAGTGCGAAGCGCCAGCCCGCGGCTTCCAGCGTGTCACGCGCCGCGTCCAGGGCCGCGTCCCGCGCGTCCAGGTCCTCGTCGGAGGGGTCCTCGGTGGACTCGGGGAATCGCACGTCCACGTAGAGGCCCGCGGCCCACGAGGGTGACGCGGCGGGGACGAGGGCCTCGCGCAGGGCTCCGAGGAACGCGGGCACGTCGTGCCAGCGCTCGTCCGGGCGCTTCGCGAGGCAGCGCCGCAGCACGGACTCCAGGGCCGGGGGCGCGTGGACACGTTCGCCCAGACGCGGAGGCGGCGCGTGCAGGTGTTGCTCCTCGACCTCCACGGCGCTCGGGCCCTCGAATGGGAGCCGCCCCGTGAGGAGCTGGTAGAGCAACACGCCCAGCGAATAGAGGTCCGTGCGCGAGTCCACGGACTGGCCGCGAATCTGCTCCGGCGCCATCGCCACCGGCGTGCCGAGCACCGCGCCCGCGCTCGTGAGACTGGAGAGCCCCTCGGGCACCTGGACGCGGGCGATGCCGAAGTCCACCAGCTTCACCGTGAAGCCCTCCGCGCGCGGGAGGACCATCACGTTCTGCGCCTTGAGGTCCCGGTGCAGCACGCCCAGCCGGTGCGCGAGGTGCAGCGCTCCACCCAGCTCCTCCATCACCGTGAGCGCCTCGGCGGCGGAGAAGGGGCCCCGGTGCGCGAGCCAGCGGTCCACGCTCTCTCCCGGCAGCCACTCCATGGCCAGCCACGGACGGCCGTCGCGCAGCTCGCCGTATTCGAGCACCTCCACGATGTTCGGGTGCCGCAGCGCCTGGAGCGTGTCCGCCTCCTGCTTGAACCGGCGCAGCACCTCGCTCACGTGGTTGTACTCGGCGCGCAGCACCTTCACGGCGGCGGGGGCCCGGGTGGACAGGTGGCTGGCGCGGTAGAGCCACGCGGTGACACCGGCGTGGACACGGGCCTCCACCACCCAGGGCCCCACGAGCGCCCCGGGCTCCAGCTCGTCGCCGTACAAGGACACCTCCACTCTGGTCATGGCCCCTCCGCTTCCAGTGCCCGGACGCGCTCCGTCCAGAGGGGCGCCTCGTGCGCGGTCTCATCGACTTCCCGGGCACGGGCTCGCACCGTCGCGGTATCTCCCGCGACCCGTGCCGCCCTCGCGGCCCACACGAGAACCTCCAGCCGCTCGTCCGGCGTGGCCTGCTGCCGTGCCGTCTCCACCAACCCGGCCCAGTCCTTCGGGTCATAGGGCAGCGAGCCCCGTGCCTCACCCACCACGCGGCGGACCACCGACAACATGAGCTGGTCCCCTGGAGGCAGCCGCGCCTGGGTGGAGGGCTCCTCCAACCACGTGAGCTGGCGTGCCGCCTCCGCCATGTCCCCCAGCTCGCAGCACAGCCGCGCCACCAGCAGCGCGTCCTGCGCCATGGAGCCCGGGAAGAAGCGCTGGCTGAGCACGCCGGCCCGCCGCGCCAGGGGCAGCGCCTCCGCCGCTCGTCCCTGGTAGCCGAGCAGCAGCGCCAGGTTGAAGGCCGACGTCCGTTCAATCTGCACGTTGCCCAGCTCGCGTCCCAGGGACACGGCGCGCTCCAGGTCCGCGCGGGCGCCCGCGACGTCGCGATGCTGCACGCGCAGCACCATCCGGTTGTTGAGCGCCACGCCCAGGTGCAGCGTGTCGCCCGTGGCCTCGCACAGGGAGATGGCCTCGTCGAAGCGCCGCGCCGCCTCGTCCAACCGGCCCGTCCACGCCAGCATGGCGCCGAGCATCGACAGGGCGATGGCCTCCGACTCCGCGTCGCCACCGGCACGCGCCAATTCCAACGCGCGTTCGAGCGGCGGCACCGCGCCGGGGATGTCCCCTCCGCGCACGACGACCCGCGCCCGGGCCAGCGCATGGCGCGCGGCCAGCTCCGGCGGCACGGTGTCTCCCAGCCGGCCCAGGGCCTGCTCCAGCAGGGCCGTGGAGCCCTCCGAGTCGTCCTGCCAGTCGAGGGCGGTGGCCTCCTCCAGCAACAGGTCCGCCTCGCGCACCGCGTCTCCGTGCGACTCCGCCAGGGCTCGCGCGGCGCGCAGGTCCGCCAGCGCGTCGTCGATGCGCTGCAGCCGGTAGCGCACCCGGCCACGGCCGGACAGCAGGTCCAGGCGGACCGTATCGTCTCCGCGAGGCAGCAGCTCCAGCGCCGCGGAGTAGTGCCGCTCCGCCTCCAGGAGCCGATGCGCGCGGCGAGCGGACTCGGCGAGCATCCGGTGGAGCGCGTGGGCCTGCGCGATGTCCCCGGCGCCCTCGGCCAGCCGCGCCCTTCGCACCGAAGCCGCGTGGGGCAGGGCCTTCAGGGCCGCCGCGCAGATGTGCCGCTTCCGCGCCGGGGGGAGCAGGGCGGCGAAGGCCTCGCGCAGCGTGGCGTGCTCGAAGCGCCAGCGCCGGGGACCGCGAGGCTCCAACGTGCCCGCGCGCGCCAGCCGCTCCAGGGCGACACCCGGGTCCAGCGACAGGTCCAGCGCGTCGCTCCCGTCGAGGTGCGCGAGCGTGGCGGACAACTCCTCCAGCCGGACCTCGTCCCCGAGCAGTGCCGCCACCTGGAGCACGGAGCGCAAACCCGACGGCAGGGCCGCCAGGCGCCGCTCCGCGAGCAGCTCGTCCGGACGTGAGCCATCCGAAGCCAGCGCGTGCAGCGCGTCCGCCGCGAGGTATGCGCCCCCATCCGCTCGCGCGCGGATGGCACCGGCTGCCCGCAGCACGCGCGCCGTCTCCAGCAGGCGCAGAGGAGAGCCACCGCACCGGTCCACCAGCTCGCGCACCACGCCCTCTGCAATCAGGTCCACCGGGCGCAGCAACTGGCGCAGCAGCTCGCGGGCGGCGCCTTCGTCGAGCGGGGGGAGCTCATGCAGCGCGGAGTCCCTGGCCCGCTCTCCCAGGTACGGCCGCAGGCCCAGCAGCCGGTGACGTCCGGCGAGCACCACGCACAGCGGAGCGCTCACGCCGGCCAGCGTGGCCAGCTCCAGCGCGTCCAGCGCGGTGGGGTCCAACGTGTGGGCATCGTCCACGAGCAGCACGAGCGGACGGTCCGCCGCGAGCCGCCACAGCCGAAAGGCCAGCTCCCGGGCAATGAGCTGCCGGCGCGCGGCCGGGTGCACCGTGGGCGCGTCCCCCACGCTGACGAGGAGCTTCCGGACCGCCTCGTCCGGAGGCGTGGACGGGGGCAGTGAGAAGAGGGTGGTGATGAGGTTGCGCAGGCCGCTCTCGCTCGCGCTGCCCTCGTCGGGCAGGGCCTCCACGAAGAGCGCGGACACGCCCGGTGTGCTCCGCAGCTCGCGGTGCCACGTGGTCAGCAGGCGCGTCTTGCCGTGGCCCTCCTGGCCCAGGAGGGTCCGCAGCGTCGGCGCTCCGCTGTCGCGTGCGCGTGCGAGTCCTTCTCGCAGCCAGGACAGCTCCGCCTCGCGGCCCAGGAGCGCGTCGATGGTGGGCAGCACCACCTCGGGAGCCGGTGTGCGGCCGGTGGGAGTCTCTCCGAGGTACGCGCGGGCCTCGGGCGTGAGGGCAGGGGACTCGACGGAGGCGGATGCGCCTGCCGGACTCACGGAGCTCCCGGAGGCGGGGCTTCGCGGCGGGGCCGTCGAGGCCGGCACAGGAGCCGGACTCGCGGAGCGGGCACGTGACTCCGCGGACGCGGGCGCTTTCGTCACATCGTCGGCCTGGAGGGGAACATCCCCGGGGCCTGGGCTCCGGAGACCATCCTGGGTAGGGGCCAGGGCTTCAGCGGATTCGGGAGCGGGCCACCACTTTTCGGGACGCTCCAGCGCCGCGCCTCCCACCGTCAGCCGGCCTCCGCGCTCGCGGACGCGCAGGGGCGCGCAGTGGATGACCCGCACCGAGCCGGAGGGCAACACGGGCCCCAGCACCTCCGCGGCCCTGAGCGCCGCGCGAAGCCCTGCCTCCACGCCGGACGCCTGGGGAAAGGCGAAGATGGCGAGCCCCGCCTCCACCCGCGCCAGCTCCGCGCCCGACGCGGAGAGCCGCGCGAGCATGGCTGGCACCTCCATCGACGTCTTCACCCCGAGCAGGGCCACCTCTCGCGGGCCTCGCGTTTCGGCTCCAGGAGGTCCGGCGCGCGCGGCCACCACCGGCGACGCCACCTCTGTGTCCGGCACCTCCACCAGCGCGTCCAGCAGCGCCGCCGCGCTCGGGAAGCGCTCCTCCGGGTCCTTCGCCAGCAGCCGCTGCACGAGCGCCTCCACCCGCGCGGGCACCGGCCCTGGCGCCAGCTCCCTCAGCGAGGGCGGTCGGCGCGAGACATGTCCCTGCAGCACGGCGGCCGTGTCCCCCACGAAGGGAGGCCGGCCGCACAGCAGCTCGAAGAAGACGACCCCCAGGCTGTACAGGTCCGCCCGCGCGTCCAGTGCCCGCGCATCCCTGCACTGCTCGGGCGCCATGTACTCGTGCGTGCCCAGCCGCTGGCCCGTGCGGGTGAGGGTGGGCGCGGGCGCCTCCGCGTCATCCACCGCCCCCAGCCGCGCCAGCCCGAAGTCCAGGAGCACCAGCCGCGCCCCGGCCAGCATCACGTTCTCCGGCTTCAAGTCCCGGTGGACGACGGCCGCCGCATGCACGTGCCCCACGGCCTCCGCCAGGCAACGCATGAGCGGCGCCGCCTCGCTCCAGGGCAGCGCCCCCGGGCCGGGCAGCTCCGCCAGCCTGCGCGCGAGCGTGAGCCCATCGATGCGCTCCATCACCACCACGGGCTCGCCCGTGACGGCGCGCGTCTCTCCCAGCAACCGGGGCGCCGCGGGCGGGCCGACGCGGCGAAGCGCCTCCACCTCCCGCTCCAGGCGCTCGCTGGCCAGGGGCTCCAGCACCTTCAGCGCCACCTCGCGTCCGTCCGCCTCGCGCCTCGCGGAGAAGACGCGCCCGAAGCCGCCGCGCCCCAGTGGGTCCACCACGGCGAAGCCCGGCACGTCCGGGGCCCGGGCCGGGGCCACCGCGGAACGCGGCTCGGCCGAGGGGTGGAGGGGACAGCGCTCCGCCACTCGGCGGTGACAGGTGGGACAACGCATCGCTGGTGGGAACGAACTCCAGAGAAATCCGTCGTTCGTTCAGAACCCGAAAATCATCTCACAGCGGGGCGCCGCCCGGGAGCTTCAGTCCGTCATCTCCGGCAGCTCCGGCAGCGTGTCCGGGTCGAGCTTCAGAATCACGCACAGCCGCGTCAGAGTGGAGATGGTGGGCACCATCACCCCGCGCTCCACCCGGGCCAGGACCTCCACGGGAATCTCCAGCCGCTCGGCGACCTCCTCCATGCCGAGGCCCGCCTGCTGGCGGGCGGCCTTCAGTGCCGCGCCGAGCACCTCGGCCTTTTCCCTCCGACTCGTCGTCATATCCCCGAGCATGACGCCATCCGGCCCGTCCGTCATCCAATTCACCACATGCCCGGGCATCCGACGCCCGGCCTCGAACAGTGGAATGGGACGTCCCGCCCTGGAAAGTGACGCCTGCCCCGCCCCCGAGCAGGGGGCGGTCTGGGGAGCGGGCATGGCCACCCCGCCAGGTCGTGCGCACGGTGGCCAGCGGGGGCAGTGGCACATTGGCGACGGGCGGGGGCTGTGTTAGGTCGCCCCTCCCCAGACCCCTGCCCAGGAGACAGGAGAAGCGAATGGCCCGCCGCCACATCCGCGTCGTCGGCGCAATGCTCCAGAACGAGCGGGGGTGCTACCTCATCACCCAGCGCCCCCCCACCGCGTCGCTGCCCCTCCTGTGGGAGTTCCCGGGCGGCCGCGTGGAGGAGGGCGAGGATGACGCGACCGCGCTCGCCCGGGAGATTCGCGAGGAGATGGGAGTCGACGTGCACGTGCTCGAGCAGGCCATGCACACCCATCACGAGTACCCGACGTACGACATCGACTTCCGCGTCTTCCGCTGCCGGCTGGCGGAGCCCGAGTCCCACATCCGCCACGTCCGCGTGCATGACCACCGCTGGGTAACGTTGGAGGAGATGCCCAACTACCGCTTCCCGGACGCGGACGCGAAGACGCTGGCGAAGCTGCTCGACCTGGACTCCTGACGTGCCGACCCGTCAGGTCGTGCTCTGTCTCTGCGCGGTGGCCGCGTTCGCCGCCTGCTCGCGCTCCAAGCCGGTGCCGGCCGCGGCCGCCGACGCGGCCGATGCTGGCTCCCAGGTGCCCGCGCACGGTGTGCCCGGCTGCACCCTGTATGGCGAGCCCCGGGAGACGGGCACCGTCCCGGACGCGCTGCCCGAGCTGTCCGGCCTGGCCGCCAGCCAGCGCCACCCCGGCGTCTACTGGGCGCACAACGACTCCGGCCACGGCTTCGTGCTGTACGCCCTGGACGAGACGGGCGCCCTCCGCGCCCGGCTGACGCTCACCGGAGGCGAGCCGCGGGACATCGAGGACGTGACGGTGGGCCCCTGCGCCCCCGGAGACTCCCGCCCGTGCGTCTTCCTGGCGGACATCGGCGACAACTTCGAGCGCCGGGATGAGGTGCGCCTGTACCGGCTGCCCGAGCCCGAGTCGCTGGCCGACGCCACCGTGCCGGTGGACGTGCTCAACTTCACGTACCCGGACGGCGCGCACGACGCCGAGTCGCTGGTGGCGGACGCGCGCTCGGGGCGGCTGGCCGTCGTCACCAAGACGCGCGACTCGCTGGGCGACGTCTACGCGCTGGACGGCCTCAAGCCGGGGGCGTCCGTGCAGGCGTCGAAGCTGGGCACGCTGGAGGTTCCCGAGGGGCTGGACCGGGCCACCACCGCCGCCTCGCTCCACCCCTCCGGGCAGCGCCTGCTGCTGCGCACCTACACCCGCGTGTGGGAGGTGCGTCAGCCGGACGCCGCCCGACTGGAGGACCTCCTGAAGGGACAACTCGTCGAGGTGCCGGGCGCGAGCCAAGCTCAGGCCGAGGCCATTACCTTTCTACAAGACGGCAACGGCTACCTGCTGGGCTCCGAGTTCACCAGTCAACCGTTGTTCCTCACGCGTTGTCGCTGATCCGTCGCTAAGGCTGGCACCTCAGGTGAAGCCCGCCTGCCGGGTTGACGGTATGGCGACGGTGAACATCTTTGGCCACAGCTTGGGGTACCGCCACCAGGGCAGGGTGCCACGGTGTGTGGAGGAGGGGGAGGGCGAGCGTGCCGACGATGAAGCCACAGGATTTGCCGCCGGGGATGAGCCCGCGCGGGAAGAAGACAGACAAGCCACCTCCGACGACACCGGGGCGGGGCTTCAAGCTCGGCTCACCGCTGGGCTACATCTTGTTGTTGGTCCTGGGCTTCCTGCTCTTCCGCAACGTCTTCCAGGACGCGGGCGTGCGGCGGGTCAGCTACAGCCAGTTCCGCGACGCGGTGGAGGCCGGCAACTTCAGCCGGGTCCAGATTTCCAACGAGTGGGTGAAGGGTTTCCTCAAGGACACGGCGCAGCAGCCGCCGCCGTCGGGGGACCGCACGCTGCGCAGCGAGCCCAGCGCCCTGCCGTGGATGGCGTACCGCGTCCCCGGTGACGAGTCGCTCGTCCCGTTGCTGCAGGAGAAGAACATCCAGTTCGAGGCGGTGCCGCAGTCCGGCCTGGGCGAGGCCCTGTGGATATGGCTGCTGCCGCTGGGCCTGTTCTTCCTCTTCTGGTCCTTCATGATGCGAAGGGTGGCCGGCGGCATCGGCCAGGGCCCGCAGAGCGTCATGAGCTTCGGCAAGACGCGCGCGAAGGTGCAGGCCGAGGCCGACACCGGCGTGGGCTTCAAGGACGTGGCCGGCGTGGACGAGGCCGTCGACGAGCTGCGTGAAATCGTCGAGTTCCTCAAGACGCCGGAGAAGTTCCGCCGCCTGGGCGGCCGCATCCCCAAGGGCGTGCTGCTGGTGGGCCCGCCGGGCACCGGCAAGACGCTGCTGGCGCGCGCCGTGGCGGGTGAGGCGGGCGTGCCCTTCTTCAGCCTCTCCGGCTCCGAGTTCGTGGAGATGTTCGTCGGCGTGGGCGCCGCCCGCGTGAGGGACCTCTTCGCTCAGGCCACCGCCAAGGCGCCGTGCATCATCTTCATCGACGAGCTGGACGCCATCGGCAAGAGCCGCAACGCGGGCGTCGCCGGCGGCCATGACGAGCGCGAGCAGACGCTCAACCAGCTGCTGGCGGAGATGGACGGCTTCGACAGCCGTGCGGGCCTCATCATCCTCGCGGCCACCAACCGGCCCGAAATCCTGGACAGCGCGCTGATGCGCCCGGGCCGCTTCGACCGGCAGGTGCTGGTGGACCGGCCGGACAAGCGGGGCCGCGAGCGCGTGCTGGAAATCCATTCGAAGGGCGTGAAGCTGGGCTCGGACGTGGACCTGAAGTCCATTGCCTCGCGCACGCCGGGCTTCGCCGGCGCGGACCTCGCCAACGTGGTGAACGAGGCGGCGCTGCTGGCCGCGCGGCGCAACCGCGACGCGGTGATGCGGGCGGACTTCGAGGAGGCGATTGAACGCGTGGTGGCGGGCCTGGAGAAGAAGAACCGCCGCATGAACGAGCGCGAGAAGGAAATCGTCGCGCACCACGAGGCGGGCCACGCGGTGGTGGGCTGGATGATGCCGCACGCCGAGCGGGTGACGAAGGTGTCCATCATCCCCCGCGGCCTCGCGGCACTGGGCTACACCATGTCGCTGCCCCTGGAGGACCGCTACCTCATGTCGCTGGACGAGCTGCGCGACAAGATGGCGGGCATGATGGGCGGCCGCGCGGCGGAGGAGATCTTCATCGGGGAGATTTCCACCGGCGCCTCCAACGACATCCGCCAGGCCACGGAGATGGCCCGGATGATGGTGCGCGACTACGGCATGAGCACCCTGGGCCCGGTGGCCCTGAGCGCCGACCACGGGCCGGGCTTCCTGCGCTCCGCGGGCATGCCGGAGTCCCGCAGCTACTCCGAGCAGACGGCGCGGATGATTGACGAGGAGGTCCGCAAGCTCGTCAGCGAGGCGCTGGACAGGGCGCGGCAGACGCTGCTCACGCACCGCGACAAGGTGCAGGCCCTGGCGGCGCGGCTGCTGGCCACGGAGGTCATCGAGGAGGACACGATGCAGGCCATCCTCGGCCCCAAGGTGGTGGCCCAGCGGGGCCTGCTGCACCCCGAGGCGCGCCAGGTCATCTCCGCGCACCCGGTGGACGTGGGCGGCGGCGAGGAGCCCACGCCTCCCACGCAGCACGCCACCGGCAAGTCGCCCCTGGACTCCTGAGTCCCCGGTGAAGCTCGCACGCCTGCCTCGCGGGCGTGCCTCCGCCCACCGCCACCGCGATGCCCTGCGGTGTCCGGTGGGCGAAATTATCTTGTGCCCGAAAGGAGGCGTCGCCGTGGAGAACAGGATCGGCAAGAGCTACATGGCCCGGAAAGCCCTCTTCGCCAAGGGGCTGAAGGAGGGGCGACTCTCGGTGCAGGAGATCGAGGCGGCATTGCCTCCGGGCACCCTGACGGCGGCGGAGCGCTGGCTCCTCTACTACTCGCTGCGCGCCGCGCAGGTGGAAATCATCGACGAGGTGACCGGGCAGGTGGACCACGGCTTCATGTCCGAGCCTCCCGCCGCTCCGCAGCAGCACTGAGCACCTGCGCGTTGACAGGTGGGCTGTCGCGGTTACGTTCCGGGCACAACCCATTAGCGCGCACACCGCGCACCCACCATCGGCTCAGGTACCTCGAAATGGACGGCAACCCCCGCACCGACGCAGCACCGGAAACCCAGCAGGCCCAGACCGCCAACGGCCCCGGCCCCGCCTCGGGCGCTGGTGAGCCTTCCTCGCAGCAGTCCCAGGGCGCGCAAGCCGCCCCTCCCGTCGACACGGAGAAGGAGCAGCTGCGGGCGGAGCTGGACGCCACCCGGAAGAAGTACGACCAGCTCGCCCGTGCCTACCAGGACGTCAACCGGGACCGCGAGGAGTTCAAGCAGCGGCTCACCCGCGAGCGCGACCGGATGATGGACGTGGAGCGCGGCAACGTGGCCACCACGCTGCTGGAGGCCATCGACGAGCTGGACCGCTGCCTCGCCGCCAGCGCCCAGGACACCTCGCCGCTCGCCCAGGGCGTGCGGATGATTCGCGACGGGCTGCTGGCGAAGGTGCAGGGCACCGGCATCGAGCGCATCCAGGTGGTGGGCCAGCCCTTCGACCCCAACGTGGCCGAGGCGACGGACATGGAGATCACCACCACCCCGGATGACGACCAGAAGGTGGTCGCCGAGGTGCGCGCCGGCTACCGGCTGAAGGAGCGCATCATCCGGCCCGCCCGGGTGAAGGTGGCCAAGTACGTGGCGCCGGCCCAGGCCTGACGGGCGCCCTGGGGCTCGGGAAGGGAGCGTCCGGGGTGGCTGTTGCCTCGGTCCGTCATGGCCCGCCGTGTAAGCTGCCGCCCCGTGTCCTCCCGACTGCTTTCCGTCCTCCTCGTCCTGGCGCTCGCCCCCGCGGCGGGTGCCGACGAGGGTCCGCTCGACTCATGGCTCAAGGCCCGGGTGCGCGAGCACGCCGCCTGGTTCGCCGCCCAGACAGGAGGGGAGGGCCGCACCGCACCCACCCCGGGGCTGTGGCGGGAGCGCACCGGGAATGACCCGGGCATCCCCGACTTCGTGCCCACCCCGTCGCTGGCGCCGCTGATTCGCGCGGTGGAGGCGGGCGTCGTCAACATCACCACCGTGGCCCCGCGCGACAGCGGGCTTACGGGGATGAAGAAGGCCACCGGCTCCGGCTTCGTGCTGACGCCGGACGGGCTGGTGCTCACCAACAACCACGTGGTGGCCGGGGCGCGGCAGATTTCGGTGCGCCTGTCGGACGGGCGCGCCTTCTCCGCCGAGGTGGTGGGCCGCGACGCGTCCACGGACGTGGCCCTCTTGCGGCTCGACGGCGCCGAGGCGGAGGACCTGCCGGCGCTCTACCTGGGGGACTCGGACCGGCTGGAGGTGGGTGACTGGGTGGTGGCCATCGGCAACCCCTTCGGCCTGGACCACTCGGTGGCGCACGGCATGATTTCCGCGAAGGAGCGCGTGCTGGGCGTGGGCCAGTTCGACGACTTCATCCAGACGGACGCCCTCATCAACCCCGGCAACTCCGGCGGGCCGCTCTTCAACATGAAGGGCGAGGTGGTGGGGGTGAACACGGCCATCATCAGCCAGGGGCAGGGCATCGGCTTCGCGGTGCCCATCAACCTGGTGAAGGACCTGCTGCCCAACCTGCGGGAGAACGGGAAGCTGGAGCGTGGCTGGCTGGGCGTGGTCATCAACGACGACGGCCAGGGCGGGGAGCGCCGCGCCCCCGTGGTGAAGGACGTCTACAAGGACAGCCCCGCGGCCGTCGCCGGCATCCGCCCGGGAGACCGGCTGGTGGCGGTGAATGGGCGGACCATCGCCTCGTACCTGCAGCTGCTGCGCAAGGTGGCGCTGCTGGCGCCCGGCACCGAGGCGCGGCTGACGCTCTTGCGCGACGGGCAGACGCGCGAGGTGACGGTGCGGCTGCGGGTGCGCCCGGCGCCGGAGGCCCAGGAGGCGCTGGGCCTGGTGCAGCGGACCTCCAGCGAGGAGGACGTGGGGCTGGCGCTGACGGACCTGACGCCGGAGGTGGCCGCGCCGCTGGGCGAGGACGCCTGGGCCGGGGCGCTGGTGTCGGGCGTCACGCCCAACAGCCCGGCCTTCGCGGCCGGGGTGCGGCCCGGCGACGTGGTGACGGAGGTCAACCGCCGCCGGGTGAAGGACGCCGCCGGGGTGCGCGCGGCGCTCGCCAAGGGGAGCGCCGGGGCCAGCATCCTCCTGCGGGTGAAGCGGGGCGAGGCGCTCCAGTACGTGGCCATCGCCCGCTAGCGGCTACTTGTTGGCGTCCTTGCCGTTGAGCCACAGGCCGAGCTGCTGGCCGGTGCGGCCCTCCGAGACGAGGATGCCCTCCACGCGCGCGGTGACGCCGAAGTTCTTCCCGCCGCCCTTCTTGGGCAGGCTCCACACGCCCTGCGGCGTGAAGACCACCTGCGCGCGCACGCCGCGCATGGAGAACAGCCGCGCGAACATCTGCGCGTTCCACCCGTCCGGCAGGGTGCCGGTGACGGCGAGGTACGGGAGGACGGGGTTGCCATTGGCGTCCGTCTTCTTCGGCGCGCCGTGCGTCAGGGCGTAGCGGCCCCCCGGGAAGAAGGGGGTGATGTTGATGGTGTACTCCCCCGACGCGGGCGAGTACGGCCCCGGCGCCAGCATGGTGGCGTCGTCCTCGGTGATGATCATGTACAGCCGCTTGCCCTGGTACTTCTTCCGGAAGGCCTCCGCCTGCGACTTGCACTCGGGGTCCACGAGCGCGCCCTCGCACGCGCCCACGTACTTCTCCAGGAAGGCCCCCAGCCCACCCAGGGCTTCGGCCTCGTCGCGCAGCTTCGCGAAGCGGGCGTCCACGTCGGCCAGGGCCAGCGCGGGAAGGAGGAGGGTGACGGCGGCGGCGAGGAAGCGACTCACGTGAGGGGACTCCAGGAAACGGGGGTTTGGCCGAAGACTGTGCCACCCCCACGCGCCCGCGGCACCTCCCTCTTGAGGGTGAGTGCGGGTGGACAGGGGTAGATGTAGGTGAAGAACTTGCCTACATGTGGCTACCATGTAGGGTGTGCCTGTCACCACCTGTTCCGGGAGGTAGCCCCCCAGTGTTCGAGCGTCCCCAAGAGCGTCGTAGCCACCTTCGTTTCGACAAGGTCTTCACCGTGTACCTCACCACCCAGGACGGGATGATGCGGGGGGTGGGCCGGAACATCAGCGCCCGGGGCATGTTCGTGGAGGTGCGCGACTCGGTGGGCCTGGGCGAGAAGCTCAAGGTGACTTTCGCGGGCGAGGACGGCACGGAGATGACGTGCCTGTGCGAGGTCCGCTACCAGGTGGCCCTGTCCTTCGGGCGCAAGGACGGGCGCGAGGGCAGCAGCCGCGGCGTGGGGCTGCGCATCGTCGCGTACGAGACGCAGGACGACGCGCCGCTGCTCCTGGTGGACCGCGCGCGGGTGATGCACTGACGTCGCGGCCGGGCCCGTGAGGGGCTTTCGCGGCCCGCCGCTCCCGGAACCGCGGGGGCTCGTGGGAGCCGCCTTTCAGGGCTGACGGGAAACAAGAAGGGCACGGCCTCCCAAGGGTGGAGGACGTGCCCTTCGTCGTTACAGCGAGTGGGGCTTCGGGGGTTACTGCGAGAAGCCCTCGAGGAGGTAGTGGGCCTCGATGCGCTTGAGCGCCAGGATCATGGCGGCGCAGCGGGTGTCGACCGTCTCACCGATGCAGTACTGACGGCTGTCGTGCATCTCCGTCTTGCGCGGCTGGTTGCGGGAGATGTCGCGGATGATGCGGTAGTTGCGCTTCATGGCGCGCTCGAGGCGCTGGTCGACCTCGGCCTCGCTCCAGCGCTCCATGCGCTTGTTCTGGATCCACTCGTAGTAGCTCACCGTCACGCCGCCAGCGTTGGCGATGATGTCCGGGATGAGCTCGATGCCGCGCTTCTGGAGGACGCGGTCGGCCTCGGGGGTGGTGGGGCCGTTGGCGCCCTCGGCGATGAGCTTCACCTTGAGGCGCTCGGCGATGTCGGCCGTGATCTCACCACCCAGGGCGGCGGGGATGAGAATCTCGGCCTGGACGTCCCACAGGTCCTTCTTCTCGATGCGCTGGGCGCCGGGGAAGCCGAGCACGCTGCGCTTGAGGTTCTTCGGGTCCTGGACGTAGGCGGCGAGGGCGTTCACGTCGATGCCGTCACCGTTGTAGATGGTGCCGTCGGCATCGTTGACCGCCAGGAGGCGGGCGCCCATGTTGCCCAGGATCATGGCGGCGTGGCTGCCCACGTTGCCGAAGCCCTGGAGGATGAACGTCTTGCCCTTCACGGACTCGCCGCGGTCGGCGTAGTAGTCCTCGATGCAGAAGGCGACGCCCTGGCCGGTGGCCTTGCCGCGGCCCTCGGAGCCGCCGATGCGCACGTCCTTGCCGGTGACGATGCCGCGCAGGTTGTGGCGCTCGCGCTCACCGTCGGAGAACTGGCGGTACAGGAGCGCCATGATCTCCGGGTTGGTGCCCACGTCGGGGGCGGGGATGTCGATGTTCGGCCCGATGAGGCTCTTGAGCCGGTACATGAAGCGCAGGGTGATGGCCTCCAGCTCTTCCTTGCCGTACTCGCGCGGGTCGATCTGGATGCCGCCCTTGCCGCCGCCGAACGGGACCTCGGAGATGGCCGTCTTCCAGGTCATCTCGGCGGCGAGCGCCTTGAAGAGGTCCAGGGAGACCTCGCGGTGATAGCGGAGGCCGCCCTTGTAGGGGCCGCGGGCCTGGTTGTGCTGGACGCGGTAGGCCTTGAAGCGCTGGGACTCACCGGGGACGAGCTGGTAGACCTTGCCGTCCGGCAGGCGCAGGTGGCCCTGGCGGATGGCGACGTCGGAGCCGAGGAGCGCGCGGCCGTTGAGGATGATGCTGCCGTTGGCCAGCAGCTCCAGGCCCTCCTTGTTGCGGACCTGCGTCTCGGGCAGGTCGGCGAAGGACTTCGCCCTGTCCGGGGCGAGCGGAACGAGGCGGTCCTTCAGCTTGGCCGTGACGTAGAAGATGTGCTCGTAGTCGGGCTCTTCCAGCTCCAGGCGGACGCGCTTGTCCAGCTTGATGAGGTCCGCGGCGCGGTGGAAGATCTCCATCGCCTCCGTGTAGACAGTGCGCTTGGGCGTGGGGGCCGGGGCGCGCATGAAATTCTCTTCGCTGGCCATGACGGGAAACGCTCCTTGTCGGCCTCGCCGGGGGTGTGTTGGTGGCGAGGCACGCGGGATGGCGGCCCTTATGTGCATAGCCGCCCTGCGGATTCAACCGCCGGCAGTGAGGTGTCATCCTTCAAAAAATGGAGGGATGACGGGCACTTATGGCAACGCGCTGTGTCAGCGAGGTCGGACGCGGTGTGTCATCGCTGTCACGGTGGATTCCCCGGGGACGGTTGCTGGGCCAAGGAGCTGTCTCTTATAAGCATCTCT
>NZ_JABBJJ010000190.1 GCF_012933655.1 Pyxidicoccus fallax
GTGGGGGAGGGCGGGTCGAACTGGAGGTGCCCCTCCGTGGGCGTCAGCTCGCCGGACAGCAGGCGCAGGAGGGTGGACTTGCCGGCGCCATTGGCACCGACGAGGCCCGTCCAGCCGGCGGGCAGGTGGAAGTCGACTTCGGAGAGGACGGGAACGGCGTCGGAATAGGCAAACGACACGCGATGCGCGCGAACGGAAGGCATACGGCGAGCTCCTGAATCCAGGGCGCGAGCCCGCCGGAAGGCGGCTCAGCGCGGGAGAAACCAAACGACCTGGGGATTCAGTTGCCGAGCCTCAACGGTGTCGGACCTCTCGTTGGGAGGGGTTGCCAGGCCCTCCTGGGGATACGAACAGCGCAATCTATGTCCAGACCCGGGCCGGAATGCAACCCCGGCCCGCCTGGTGGCTCGGCTGGACGGCGCGCGCGCGGACTTCCTGACAGGGAAGCGGGCTCAGGCCGCCGAGGCGACCGTGGTCCGGTGCGACAGGCGCCAGGCTCCCACGGAGGCCAGCAGCGCGCCCAACGTGGACAGCAGCAGCGCGAGCGCCACGTTGTGCAGCGACTCGTAGAAGCCCGCGTAGAGGAGGTTGGTGCCGTGCTCGAAGGGCGTGCTCGTGTAGTAGCGCAGCATGGAGAGGATGCCCGTGGCGAAGCCGAGCGCGCCGGCCAGCAGGGTGAAGATGCCGAGCGAGAGCATCAGCGGCACGTAGCGTGACTCGGGGCGGCGCGCGTACCGGAGACAGGTGGCGATGAGGGCGAGCCCGGCCAGCAACGTGGGATACATGCCCCACCCACCGGCGATGAATGCGTCCTGCATGGTGACTCCTGGTTGATGTCTGCGGTGTCCGGCCTCAAGGACACCCCGGCGCGGAAAAGGTTCCCGCGCCGGGCCAGGAGTCAGGGGCCGCCGTCAGTCCTCCTGCGGCTCGGCGGACGGCCGGGGGCGGCGCGCGGGGCCGGCGGGCACGCCCGTCAGCGTGGCCGGCTCCGGGGCGGCGGGAGCGCGGGAGATGGCCTGGGCGCTCAGCGCGGCGGCGGAAGGCGCCTGGGACCGTGCGGCCGGAGCGGCCGGGGCGGGGCGCTGCTTCGCCGAGCCCAACTCGGCGTTGAACACGTCCTTGATGGCGGACACGGCGCCCAGGGCGGCGGTGGCCTCGTAGGGAATGAACATCTTGTTGTCGCCCTTGCCCAGCTCCTGCAGCGTCTCCATGTAGCGCAGCGCGAGCACCTCGGGGGTGGCGCGGCCCTGGTGCACGGCCTCGAAGAGCAGCCGGGTGGCCTCGGCCTTGCCCTCGGCCTCCAGCATGACGGCGCGCTTGCGGCCCTCGGCGCGGGCAACCTCCGCGTCGCGCTCGGCCTCGGCGCGGAGGATGCGCGAAATCTTCTCGCCCTCGGCCTGGAGGATGGCGGCGGCCTTGTCGCCCTCGGCCTTCGTCACCTCGGCGCGGCGCTCGCGCTCGGCGGTCATCTGCTTGGCCATGGCGGACTTGATGGCCTGGGGCGGCTCGATTTCGCGCAGCTCCACGCGCGTCACCTTCACGCCCCACTTCTCGGTGGCCTCGTCCAGCACCATGCGCAGCTTGGCGTTGACCGTCTCGCGGCTGGTGAGCGTCTGGTCCAGCGTCAGCCCGCCCATGATGTTGCGCAGGTTCGTCATGGTGAGCTGTTCAATCGCCAGCGCCAGGTTCTCCACCTGGTACAGCGCCTTCGCGGGGTCGACGATCTGGTAGTAGATGACCGAGCCGACCTCCATGTTGACGTTGTCATGGGTGATGACCTGCACGGTGTCGAAGCCCATGACCTGCTCGCGCATGTCCACCATGTTGCTGCGCAGGTAGCGGTTGCCCACGCGCATCTCGATGGGGCGCGGGCTGTCGAGGAACGGAATGAGGATGTTGAGGCCGCTGGTGGCCACGCTGTGGAACCGGCCCAGCCGCTCCACCACCATGACCTTGGCCTGGGGGACGATGCGGATGCCGGTGACGAGCGCGAAGCCCACCACCACCGCGGCGACGAGGAAGAGTACGGTCACGAAGGTCACGAGGCCCTCTCCTTCTTCAGCTCCCGAGCGGGAGTCGACAACGACGCCGAAGGGCGGCGCACCCACAGCTTCAATCCTTCCACCTGCTCCACGGTGACGCGCTCACCCTCGGGGACGCCGCCCTCCGCCAGCGAGCGCGCCGTCCACAGCTCGCCGTTGATGCGCACGGTGCCCCCGTGCGTCTCGTGGATGGCCTCCACCACCACCGCCTCTTGCCCCAGCATGGCTTCGACGCCTGTCTTCAAATGCGAGGCGGTCCGCATGAAAACGCTTTTGAAGATCGTCCGGGATGCACCGAACAGGGTGGCGGACACGGCGGTGAACAGGAACAGCTGGAAGTCGATCCCCAGCCCCAGCGCGGCGGCGAGCGAGGAGACCAGCGCCCCCACGGCGAACCAGAGCGTCACGAAGCCGGAGAGCTTCATCTCCAGCCCCCCGAAGACGAGCGCCGCGACCATCCAGAGCTGCCAAGCTGTGGGGGTGAGGTCCATGTCCCCTGTTTGGCAGCCGCCTCGCCGTCCTGTCAAACCGGGCAGGCGAGCCGGGAGCACAGGGGGAAACAATCGTATTGGAGCCGGGGGTTTCGGCTCCGTACCACCTGCCTATCCTGGATATCCATGCCGTTCCTGTCCATTCGTGGCGCGCAGCTCTACTACGAGGACTCTGGAGGCTCGGGGGAGCCCATCGTCTTCAGCCACGGGCTCTTGTGGGACTCGCACCTGTTCTCACGACAGGTGGAGGCACTGAAGGGGCGCTACCGGTGCATCAGCTATGACCACCGGGGGCAGGGCCGCAGCGAGGCGCCCGAGGACGGCAAGCCCATCGACTTACGAACGGTGTACGAGGACGCGGTGGCCTTCATCCAGGCGCTGAAGCTGGCGCCGTGCCACTTCGTGGGGCTGTCCATGGGCGGCTTCGTGGGACTGCGCGTGGCGGCGCGTCACCCGGAGCTGTTGCGCTCGCTGGTGCTGCTGGACACGTCCGCCAGCGCGGAGCTGCCGAGCAACCTGCCGCGTTACCGCCTCCTCGCGGCGGTGACGCACTGGCTGGGGCTGTGGCCGGTGGTGGACCGCATCATGCGCATCTACTTCGGGCCCACGTTCATGAACGACCCCAGCCGGCGGGCGGAGCGGGAGGCGCTGCGCCGCCAGCTCGCCAGCAACCCGCGGGCGGTGTGGCGCGCGATGGACGGCGTCATCAACCGCCGCAGCGTGGAGGGCGAGCTGCACCGCATCGTCACTCCGGCGCTCATCCTCGTGGGTGAGGAGGACGCGGTGACGCTGCCGGAGATGGCGGACAAGCTGCACGAGCGCATCGCCGGCTCGCGGCTGGTGCGGCTGCCCCACGGGGGCCACATGAGCAACCTGGAGCAGCCGGAGGCGGTGAACGCGGCCATCTCCGCGTTCCTGGACGAGGTGTCCTCGGAGCAGCTCCAGGCGGTGTGAGGGTGGGGCGGAGACCCGTGGACAAACGGCCCCCGCCCGCGCGCGTCAGACGGCGTTCTCGTCCACGAACTCGCCCAGCAGCTTCAGGTTGAACTGCTGCTCCAGCGGGCGCAGGTCCTCCGCGGGCAGGTCCCCGGGCTGCCAGGTGACGTTGAGCCAGATGACGGGCAGCACGCCACCGGAGGCCGCGAGGATGGCCTTGGGGTTGAGCAGCTCATTCTCCAGGTCCTTCACCTGGTACAGGGCCTTCGCCTTGAAGCGCAGGCTCTTGCTGCGCGCCATGATGGGGCCGAGCGCGTCCTTGATGGCCAGGAGCCGCTCGTAGTCGTCCTTCTTGGTGCCCGCGCGGTGGGGCGTCACGTATTCACGGCATGCGAGCGCCATGGCCTAGCTGTCCTCTCCATTGAGCACCCGGATGATGAGGTCGCGTGTGGACTCTCCCTCCCGGGGCTTGATGATCTTCACGTTGCCCTCGCGGTCGAAGATCTTGATCGACTCGGCGGGCGGCTCCGTCCTCTGAAGCTGGGGTGCGTCGTCTCCAATCACGAAGGGGACGTTGAACTCCATGTGCTGGATGTTGCCCGAGCCCGGCAGCCCGGAGCTCGGCAGCCGCAGCGTGGGGCGCCCGTCTCCGCTGTCGATGGAGGCGACCTCCTCCCGCTCGATGCCCAGCTCCTCGCGCATCCATGCGACCTGGAACTTCACCTCCGGGTGGCGTTCGCTCACCTCGCTCAGGACCTTCTGCAGGCCGTTGGCGAAGCCGCCGCCCATGTACGCGTCCATGAAGGAGAAACGCGTCTCGCCGTTGGCGATGCGGCGCTCCAGCTCCGCCTCGATGCGGTCGTACGGCTGCTCGCCCTTGGTCTTCGGGATGCGCGTCATCCGGTCGGCCAGCGACGGGTCGCCATGCGTCACCACGTCACCCATGAAGGCGCCGCCGCGCTCCACGACGATGATGGAGTCCGGGTTGAAGGCGCGGATGTTCTCGCGGATGGAGGTGACCTGGTTCTGGTTGGTGCGCAGGTTCGAGTCCAGGACGAACGTCTGGTAGCGCCCCGGCTTGCCCTTCACCTCGCGGAAGTCCGCGAGGACGTCCTTGCGCGCCTGCCCGACGGAGTCGCTTCCCGCCTGCTCGCGGTACTGCGCGTCGGTGGGGTCCATGAGCGTGGCGGCGTTGCTCAGCCGCGTCCGCGTCTCCTGCATGGAGCCCAGGAGCTGGTCGGGCGTGTAGGGCCGGCGCGTCTTGAGGGCATCCAGCGCCAGCTCCTGCTCGCCCGGGGAGAAGGACGCGAAGCGCTCCAGGAACGCCTCGTTCGTGAAGGCCTTGGGGTCCACGTTCTTGTGGACCTGGCTCGTGTTCCTCGGGTCCGCGAAGAAGCTCTCGACGCGGGCCTTCGCGTCCGCGCGCCGCTCGGCCTGGGTCCGGGGCGCCGAGGTGCCCTGGACGGAGGTGTCATCCTCCATGGCCACGTAGCCGCGCCCCGACGCGAGCGAGCCGACCTGCGTCTCGTGGGTGCGCAGCTGCTGCTCCACGCTGGAGACCAGCCGCTCCAGCTCCGCCTGCTGCGCGGCGGTGGCCGGTGTCGAGCGGCCCGTGGCTCCGGCGATGCCCGTCTGGAGCTGCTGCTGGGCGACCTCGAGGCCGCGGAGGATGCCGTTGAGCTTCTGCACCTCCAGGCGGGACTCGAAGCCCTGGGTGCCGTAGCCCGGCATGCCGGTGATGACCTGCTTCACCTTGTCGACGAGCTGGCGGACCTTGCCGATGGCCCCCTCGTACCGCTGGAGGATGCGGGCCGTCTCCATGTGCGCCTGGATGTCCTGCGGCGTGGCCTGGGGGCCCGCCTCGATGCGCACGCGCCCGTTGTCGTAGCGCACGTGGGTGGTGCGGCCCGGCAGGTCCGGGTTCGTCACCACCGGCACGGGGCGCCCGGAGGACGGAGTGCCCGGAGTCGTCTCGTTCCGCTGAGGCCCCTGCGTGCGTCCCGTCTCCGACGAAGGCACGGGGACCAGCTGGCCCGTGGCCGGGTTCACCCGGAAGTTCGTGGGAGGAGGCGGGCGGTTCGACGTCGTGTTCGAGGGCGTGCCGTTGGTCGAGGGCGTGCCATTCGTCGACGACGTGCCGCCGGAGGACGACGTCCCCCCGGAGGAGCTGCTACCGCCCGACGTCCCGCTGGTGCCGCCGCCGCGCCGGCCGCGGCCGAGGCTGACCGTCATGCCTCCGTTGCCGCTGCCGCCCTCGGCCGTCACGTCGCGGTGGCGCGCGTTGATGTCGAAGTCGACCACGCCGAGCTTCGCGCCCATTCCGAGCTCGCGGTCCTTGAACGTGCCCGTCGTCACCTTCGCGTCGACCTTCACGTCGTCGAAGGCGTTCTCGAACTTGCCGTCCATCAGCTTCCCGGCGATGGACTGCACCTCGTTGCCGCTCAGCCCGGCAATCTCCGCGGTGAAGAAGGCGCCGTGGTTGCCGGCGTCGACGGAGCCCTCGACGCTGATGCTCGTCTCGGCGGGCCCGGCGAACACGGCGCTCGTCGGGCTGGCCATGAAGGCCAGCATGTCCTTCGCGTCCACCTTGCTCGCATCGAGCGGGATGCTGGTCTCGATGCTCACCGAGCCCGAGACGTCACCGCCCACGCCGAAGCCGAGCTTGCCCTTCAGGCCGGTGGCGAGGCTGGCCGCGCCGGAGCCCTCGATTTCGGTGGTGCGCACCAGGTGCGTCGGCTTGCCCTTGTCGAACTCCACGCGGTAACCGGTGGTGGCCTCCAGGCTCGCGGACAGCTCCGCGCCGCCCGGGCCGAACTTCGCGCCGAGGCCCGCCTCCACGCCCGCGCCGACGTTCACCTCCATCGCGGACAGGTGGTCCAACAGGAACTTGTGGTCCTCGCCGCCCGAGGCGAGCGCGGCGGGCCCCTTGCCCATGATGACGGCCGCCTTCGCGGCGTCCTCGGGCGAGTCGAACTTGAACTCCATGCGGCCACCCGCGGACACGGAGGCCGAGCCCACGAGGCCCACGCCGAAGTCCGCCGTGACTTCGGCGGACAGCTGGTACTTGCCGTCCGCGGTGCGCTCGATTTCGGCCTCGCCCGCGATGCCCGCCTTGAGGCCGACCTTCACGTCCAGGTTGCCGCTCAGCGTGAGCGTGTCGCCCGCGCTGTTGAGCTTCTTGATTTCGTCCGCCAGCTCCTTCTCGATGGGAGCGGTGGCCAGGTCGATGGCGGCGTCGATGGGCGCGAGCACCACGTCCTTGGCGAAGCTCAGCGCGTCGGAGAAGACGTCGCCCGCGAGGTTCGCCAGGTCCTGGATGCCCGAGGAGACGAAGTCCGCGGCGTCCTCGTACCAGGGCAGCTGCCGCTCGCTGTCGATCTCCTTCGGCTTCTGCCCCGCGACGGGCTTGCCGTCCGAGCCCACCTCGAGGCTGACGTGGTCATACGTCCAGCGGTTGTCGTCGGCCTCCTGGAGGCTCTTCACCTCGGTGGGCTCGTGCTTCAGCTGGAGCTGCCCGTTGGCGTCCACCGTGCCCGAGGCCCGGGACACCGTCTGCGTGCGGTTGGCGTAGCCCTCGTCGAACCGCGAGCCATCCGGGTCATAGCCCGTCACCGTGGTGTTGCTCGTCACGGTGCCGGGCGTCCTGGCGGAGATGGACGGCAGCGAGTCGGTGGACGTCGCGCCCACCGGGCCGCGGTTGACCTGCTGCTGGTTGCGCACCACCTGCACGCCGTTGCCGTTGGGGTCCGCCGCGAGCGGCTTGAGGGCCACGGACTCCGTGCGCTGCGAGGAGACGGCCGGCTCGCCCTTGGCGTTGAAGCGCGTCTCCTCGGTGATGGTCAGGCTGGACTCGCCGGCCTTGAGGCTCGTGGGCGCGTTGTTGGTGTCGTAGTGGTCCTCGCCCTTCGACGCGCTGTCGAAGGCCCGGTGGGTGCCGTCCTCGAAGGACTTCACCGCGTCCGCGTTGAAGCCCGGGGTGCGCACCTCGGTGCGCTTCACCTGGTTCGTGGGGAGGCCCTGCGCGTTGAACTGGGTGTCCGTCGTCACGGACACCGGGCCCTGCGGGACGCCGGGACGCTGCGCGAGCGACGCGGGCGGCCGCTCCATCCGCACCTGCTCCGTGCGCGACTGCGGCACCGGCGTCGACTTGCGCGGGTCATACCGCGTCGTCGTGGTGGTCGTCGTGGCGCCCGTCTCGGGCGTGCGCGTGGTGTGCGTCTGCTGGGACTGCAGGCCCGTCGTCCGGCCCTGGGCGTCCGACGTCTTCGTCCAGGTGGTGCTGCGCGTGCCGGCCTTCGTCTCGTCCGTCTTGGCGACCGTGGACGTGAACGAGCCATCCGGCTTGATGGTCACCGTGCTGCCGGAGGCCTTGTCGGACAGCACCGTCTCGCCGGTGAGGGCGTTCTTCTTCACCTGGTACTTCGTGCCCGAGGACGGGTCCGTGAACGTCTTCCCGTCCGCCACCTTGCGGGCGGCCTCGACGTCGCGCGAGTCCACCGCATCGAGCGCGGCGGGGGGCTTCGGTCCGTCCTGGACGGCCTTCTGGGTCTGCTTCGCGTCCTGCGCGGACTGCAGCTGTGGCGGGGCCGCCGTGCCCAGCAGCTTCTCCAGCTGCGCCCTGCGGTTGCTGCCGTCGAAGGCCGAGACAAGCTCGTTGGCCTTGGGCTTGACGCCGTCGATGTCCTTCTGGGTGAAGGGCGGAGTCTTCTTCTCCTGCGTCGCGAGCGTGTTCGCCCGCTGCATCTCGCCCTCGGCCTTCTTGGCGGTGAGGGCGACCTTCTCCTCGGCGGCCTGGAGCTTCTTCTCCGCGGCGGCGACGTTGGCGGTGGCCTGCTTCTCGGCCTTCAGGGCCGCCTCGTGGTCGACCTTCGCCTTCTTCGCGGCCTCGGGCGTCAGCCCCGGCTGCTGGGTGGCCTTCTGCGCGTTGGCGGTCGCCTTCTGGGCCGCGGCCTGTTGCTTGCGCGCGTCCTCCGCGGCCTTGCGAGCGGCTTCCGCGGCACGGCGGGCCTCCTCCGCGGCCTTGCGAGCGGCTTCCGCGGCACGGCGAGCGGCTTCGGCCCGCTGGCGAGCCTCCTCCGCGCGACGCGCTGCCTCGAGTGCCGCGCTCGCTCCAGAGGTCCCAGAACCGCTGCTGACGGATTGTGGCCCACCCATGGTGCGTCCCCCTGACGCTGACTTCGCGATGCTGTCGATGAACGACGGACGGACGCCCTGCATATCAGGGATGGAACGGCCTTCGCCACGCAAGGCAGGTGAAGGACGACAGCGTCATTGAACCCGTATAGCCAGGCCGCAACGAGGAGGTTGGGTTCTGGTCAGTGGTGGGAGCCACACGTAGCCTCGGGCTCCACCCGACAAGGAGACCCGATGCGCTTCGTCCTCGTTCATGGTTCCTGGCATGACGCGCGGTGCTGGGGCGCGGTCCGCGACTTCCTGGAGACCCAGGGGCACGAGACGCACGCGCTGACCCTGCCGGGCAACGGCGAGCGGGCGAACCCCGCCGTCACGATGAGCGAGACGGCGCGCGCGGTGACCGACTTCATCGAGGAGCGGGACCTGCGCGACGTCATCCTCGTGGGCCACAGCTTCGGTGGCGCGGTGGTGCAGCTCGCCGCGCCAGGGGTGCCGGGACGGCTCAAGCGGCTGGTGTTCTACAACGCGTATGTGATTGAGCATGGCAGGTCCGTGTTCTCGTACGTCCCCGAGTCGGTGGCGGGGGCCTTCCAGGCGCTCGCGTCACCGGACGGGACGCTGACGCTGCCATTCGCGTTCTTCCGCGACCACCTCATGAACGACGCGGACCACGCCACGGCCGTCGCGGCGTATGCGCTCCTGTCTCCCGAGCCGCTGGCGCGGAGCGCGGAGCCGCTGGACCTCACGGGGTTCGACACGCTGCCAGTGCCCCGCTCCTATCTGTATGCCTACGGCGACAACGTGTTCCCCGCGGCCGAGTTCACCTGGCACCCGGGCATGTCGAAGCGGCTCGGCGACTTCCGCCTCGTGGTGATTCCCGGCGGCCACGAGCTGATGTTCTCCGACCCGAAGGCCCTGGGGCGGGGGCTCGTCACCGCGGGCCAGGACTGAGGCTCGGCGGCGGAGCGGGCAGGAGGACGGGGGAGCGCCCCACCGATGCGCGGCCGCGAAGGAATGATTATCCCCCGCCAGCGTGGTTTGGGTTGCAAGCACGTCCTGCCTTTTTGCGGGCGCTCACGTCGAGCGGGCGGTTTCCCTCGGCTGTGACTCGGAGTCCGGGCGCCTTCGGCGATCTACCGCTCTTCGGCAAAAGGCAAGTGTACGAATGAACAATTGCTCGGCCGCCCTCGGGTTGACCGAGGGGATGGGCCGGCTATTCCGTAGGCTGCTTCCCTGGCCTTTTGAGTTCCAACAGCTGGAGACCACCTTGAGCACCGCTCGTCAGCCCGTCCAGCCATCGCCCGAGAGCGAGTCCAAGCAGGAGGACGCGCACGAAGAGGGCGAAGAACGCTACGGGCTCATCATCCAGGGCGTGAAGGACTACGCCATCTTCCTCGTGGATGCCGAGGGGCACATCCGGACCTGGAACGCGGGCGCGGAGGCCATCAAGGGCTACACCCCGCGGGAGGCCATCGGCCGCCACATCTCCATGTTCTACACGCCCGAGGACCAGGCCGCCGGGAGGCCCGCGAGGCTCTTCTCCACCGCGGCCCAGGAGGGGCGCGTCGAGGACGAGGGCTGGCGCGTTCGCAAGGACGGCACGCGCTTCTGGGCGGACGTCGTCATCACCGCGCTGAGGGACAAGGACGGGAAGCTCCAGGGGTTCAGCAAGGTCACCCGGGACCTGACGGCGCGGCGCGAGGCGGAGGAGGCCCTGCGCCAGAGCGAGCTGCGCTTCCGGCTGCTCGTCCAGAGCGTGAAGGAATACGCCATCTTCATGCTGGACCCGCGGGGGCACGTGGCCAGCTGGAACGCGGGCGCCGCCCGCATCAAGGGCTACGCACCCGAGGAAATCATCGGCCAGCACTTCTCGCGCTTCTATCCGCCCGAGGAGGCCACCAGCGGCAAGTGCGCATGGGAGCTCGAGGTCGCCCTGGCGGAGGGACGGTTCGAGGAGGAGGGCTGGCGCGTTCGCAAGGACGGCACGCGCTTCTGGGCGAACGTCGTCATCCAGCCGGTGCGGGACAGCGAGGGCCGGCACATCGGCTTCGCGAAGGTCACCCGCGACCTGACGGAGCGGCGCAAGGCGGAAGAGGAGCGGCTCCGGCTCGCCCAGGCCCAGGAGGCCGTCCGCCTCCGTGACGAGTTCCTCTCCATTGCCTCCCACGAGCTGAAGACGCCGCTGAGCGCCATCCAGCTCCAGCTCCAGAGCCTGCTGCACGGGGCCAAGGACCTGGAGCCGAAGCTGCGCAACAAGGCGGAGCGGGCGTTCCGGGGAGGAGAGCGGCTGACGCAGCTGGTGGAGGCGCTGCTGGATGTATCGCGCATCGCCACGGGCCGGTTCTCCCTGACCCTGGAGACGTGCGACCTGGGCAGGACGGTGGAGGAGGTCGTGGAGCGCTTCCGCGAGCAGGCCTCCAGGGATGGCTGCGAGCTCACCCTGCGGCTGGAGGAGAACGTCACGGGCGAGTGGGACCGGCTCCGGCTGGAGCAGGTGGTCACCAACCTGCTGTCCAACGCGCTCAGGTACGCGGCGGGCACGCCCGTGGAGCTGGCGGTGAGGGCGGAAGGGGACCACGCCGTCCTCACGGTCTCCGACCAGGGCCCGGGCATCCCCGAGTCCGAGTGGGAGCGGATCTTCGCCCGCTTCGAGCGCGCGGCCTCGATGCGCCACTACGGCGGGATGGGGCTGGGACTGTACGTGTCGCGGCAGATTGTCGAGGGCCACGGCGGCACCATCTCCATCGAGGCGGTGAAGCCTCAGGGGGCGCGGTTCATCGTCACCCTGCCGCGGAGTCCGCGGAAGGGGGCGGGCCCGGATGCATCCGCCGAGGCGGAGGTGGCCCGGTGAACCGGCACAAGGTGATGGTGGTGGAGGACGACGCGGAGATTCGCGAGGCGCTCCTGGAGATTCTGGAGGAGAACGGCTGTGACGCCGTGGGCGCGGTCAATGGGGAGCGGGCGCTGGCCTACCTCCGGAGCACGGACTCGCTGCCGTGCCTCATCCTGTTGGACTTGATGATGCCCATCATGGATGGGCACGCCTTCCGGGAGGCACAGCTGCAGGACCCGGTGCTCTCCCGGATTCCGGTGGTCGTTGTGTCCGCGTACCGGGACGTGCAGACCAATGCCGAGAAGCTCAACGCGGCGACCTTCATCCGCAAGCCGCCCCGGATTGAAGAGCTCGTCTCCGCCATCGAGCAGCATTGCTAGGCGCGCCCGTGTGGGGCCGGAACTCGCAACCCGGACCCCACGGGTGACGCGGATCAGCTCTCGGCGGAGGGCTCGGAGTGCTGCTGCTCCTCGCTGCACACCTGCGCGGCCTCGTCCTGCGTCAGCGAGGCTTGCTCAGCGGAGGGCTCGGCGAGGAAGCCGCCGCAGATGCCGTATTCTCCGCAGTTGGTGAGATACCTGCCCGCGGCACAGATCTGACCGCAGTCGGCGTCGAAGCCACAGGCCTCGTCGCACTGCGGCGGGAGCGCCAACGCCGCCGTGGGAGCCAGGGCGAGCAACGCGGCGGCGGACAGCAGGGATTTCATCGTCTTGCGCATGAATAATCCTCCGTTGAGCATCAAATGCAACGGAATGGTAATTGGTTATTCTTTGCAAGCAAAGAGGGCTTTTTCCGCGAAGCGCGGGTTGCCACGGCCGGCATTGCCGCGCGTCGTGCTCGGGTGTAGGGCCGGGGTCCGAAGCCCGGGCCCCACGGGTGACGCGGTGGCTCAGCTCTCCGCGGAGGGCTCCGGCTGCGCCTGCTCCTCGCTGCAGACCTGCGCGGCCTCGTTCTGCGTCAGCGAGGCCTGCTCGTCGGAGGGCTCGGCGAGGAAGCCGCCGCAGATGCCGTAGTCGCCGCAGGTGGTGATGTAGCGGCCCATGGCACAGGTCTCGTCGCAACTGCTCTCGTAGCTACAGGCGTCATCGCACTGAGGCGGGAGGGCCAGCGCTGCCGTGGGGACGAGGGAGAGGAACGCGGTGGCGGACAGCAGGGACCTCATCAGCTTGTGCATGAATCCTCCAGCGGGTGGGGACTGCCACGCCATGGTCAGGGATTCAGTCTGACAAGGGAAGAGGAAATCCATGCATGCCTGTGTTTTTTGTTTCCAGCATGGACAGACATTTGTCATGAGAGGTATTGACGCGGGCGGACGGACCGTGGGCTGTCCGGATTACCTCAACCCATCAAGTCACCCTGCCCGTCGAGTGCGGATCCAACCTAGCGCCTGAACGGCCGCTCAGTATGTTGGGGGGTCGTGGACTACGCCGAGCTGGTCTGTCGCTCCAACTTCTCGTTCCTGCGCGGGGCCTCCCATCCGGAGGAGCTCGTGGCGACGGCCGCGCGGCTGGGGCTGCGCGCGCTGGCGCTGACGGACGCGGACGGGCTGTACGGGGTGGTGAAGGCGCACCTGGCGGCGAAGGAGCACGGCCTGAAGCTCATCCTCGGGGCCGAGCTGACGCTGGAGGACGCCCCGCCGGTGATCGTCTACGCGGCGGACGCCGTGGGCTATGCGAATCTGTGTGGGCTGGTGTCGCAGAGCCGGATGACGCACCCGAAGGGAGAGGCGGGGCTGCCGTGGCGGGCGCTGGCGGACCGGTCCGCGGGGCTGCTGGCGCTGCTGCCGGAGCCGGCGCCGGTGGAGCGGGTGGCGTCACTGGCGGAGGCCTTCCCGGACCGCTTCCACGTGGGGCTGTGCCGGACGCTGTCAGCGGGGGACGTGGCCCGCGAGGCGCAGGCGGTGCGGCTGGCGCGGGAGCTGGGCGTGCCGCTGGTGGCGCACAACGACGTGCACACGCACCACCGCCGGCGGCAGCCGCTGCAGGACGTGCTGGTGTCCATCCGCCACGGGACGACGGTGGACAAGGCGGGGACGCGGCTGATGCCCAACGCGGAGCGGACGCTGAAGGGGCCGCACGAGATGGGGCGCCTGTTCGCGGACCGTCCGGAGGCGCTGGAGCGGGCGGTGGAGCTGGCGTCGCGGTGCCGTGCCTCGCTGGACGACTTGCACTACCGCTTCCCCGAGGAGGACCTCCCCGAGGGGCGCACGGCGGATCAGCACCTGAGGGCGCTGACGTACGAGGGGCTCGCGTTCCGCTATCCGGGAGGCGTGCCGCCGGAGGTGGTGCGGCAGATTGAGCATGAATTGAAGCTGATCGCCGCGCTGGACTTCGCGGGGTACTTCCTGGCGCTGTGGGACATCGTGAAGTTCGCGAGGGAGCGGGGGATTCTCTGCCAGGGGCGAGGGAGCGCGGCGAACTCGGCGGTGTGCTACGCGCTGCGAATCACGGCCATCGACCCGGTGCGGATGGGGCTGTTGTTCGAGCGCTTCCTGAGCATGGAGCGCAAGGAGCCGCCGGACATCGACGTGGACTTCGAGCACGAGCGGCGCGAGGAGGTGCTCCAGTACGTCTACGAGAAGCACGGGCGGCACCGAGCGGGCATGGTGTGCGAGGTCATCTGCTACCGGGGCCGGCTGTCGCTGCGGGAGACGGGCAAGGCGCTGGGGCTGTCGTTGGACCAGGTGGACAAGCTGTCGAAGGTGTCGGCGGCGAATGGCTTCCAGGTGACGCCGGAGGTGCTGCTGGAGGCGGGGCTGTCCGCCTTCGACGGGCGGGTGCAGAAGACGCTGTCCCTGGCGATGGAGCTGGAGGGCTTTCCGAGGCACCTGTCCATCCACGTGGGCGGCTTCGTGATTACGCGCGAGCCGCTGACGGAGCTGGTGCCGGTGGAGAACGCGGCGATGCCGGGCCGCACGGTCATCCAGTGGGAGAAGGATGACATCAACTCGATTGGCCTGCTGAAGGTGGACCTGCTGGCGCTGGGGATGCTGACGGCGCTGTCGAAGTGCTTCGCGTTGATTCGCGAGCACCACGGGCGGGAGCTGTGCCTCGCGACGATTCCGGCGGAGGACCCGAAGGTCTACGACATGCTGTGCGAGGCGGACTCGGTGGGGGTGTTTCAAATCGAGAGCCGCGCGCAGATGAACATGCTGCCGAGGCTGCGGCCGAGGACGTTCTACGACCTGGTGGTGGAGATTGCGCTCATCCGCCCGGGGCCGATTGTGGGGAACATGGTGCATCCGTTCCTGCGCAGGCGGCACGGCCTGGAGAAGGTGGAGTACCCGAGCGAGGCGGTGAAGGAGATTCTGGGGAAGACGCTGGGGGTGCCGCTCTTCCAGGAGCAGGCGATGAAGCTGGCCATGGCGGCGGCGGGCTTCACGGCGGGGGAGGCGGACGGGCTGCGGCGGGTGCTGAGCCACAAGCGGGCGGAGTCGATGCTGTTGCAGTACCGGGGCCGCTTCGTGGAGGGCTGCATCGCGAGGGGCTACGCGCGAGGGCAGGCGGAGGAGTGGTTCGACAACTTCCGGGGCTTCGCGCACTACGGCTTTCCGGAGAGCCACTCGGCGAGCTTCGCGTTGATTGCGTATGCGTCGAGCTGGCTGAAGTGCCACTACCCGGCGGCGTTCACGGCGGCGCTGCTGAACTCGCAGCCGATGGGGTTCTACGCGCCGCACACGCTGGTGGCGGACGCGCAGCGGCACGGGGTGGAGGCGCGGCCGGTGGACGTGCGGTACTCGGGATGGGACTGCACGCTGGAGGACGGCGGGAAGGCGCTGCGGCTGGGGCTGCGGATGGTGAAGGGGCTGGGAGAGACCGCGGGGCGCAGGGTGGAGGCGGCAAGGAGGGAAGGGCAGGGCTTCCGGGACGTGGGCGATTTGGCGAGACGGTCACGGATTCCGAGACACGAGCTGACGCGGCTGGCGCTGGCGGGAGCGCTGGCGGGGCTGTGTGGCTCGCGGCGCAAGGCGCTGTGGGAGATACAGGCGCTGGGGCCGCTGGACTCGGATGACTTGTTCTTCGGGATGTCGATGGACGGCACGGAGGTGGAGCTGCCGTCGATGAGCGTGTTCGAGCGGGTGGTGGCGGACTACGACACGGTGGGGCTGTCGCTGGAGAAGCACCCGCTGGAGCTGCTGCGGCCGACGCTGAAGAAGCTGGGCGCGGTGACGGCGGAGGGGTTGAAGCAGGTGCGCTCGGGGCGGCCGGTGACGGTGGGAGGGATGCTGATTTGCCGGCAGCGGCCTCCGACGGCGAAGGGCATCTGCTTCATCTCGCTGGAGGACGAGACGGGCATCGCGAACCTCATCGTGCCGCCGGATGTGTATGAGCGGTGCCGGAAGGAGATTCACGGTGCCCTGTTCATCGTGGGGCAGGGCGTGCTGGAGCGCTCGGGGAAGGTGACGAACGTGAAGACGAAGCTCGTCAGCTCGCTGAGTCAGTAATTCGCCGCGGGAGTGACGCCCGTGGGCAGTGAGGGCACGACCCGAGGAGCACGCTTGAGGACGCCCTCGGCGACGATGCGGCTGCCCAGGACACAGGCCACCGTCCCGAGCCCGGGCCATGTCGAGTCACCGGCGAGCCAGAACCCGGGCACGCCGATGTCCTGCGGAACCGCGTGTTGATTGCTGTTTCCGAGGTGCTGTCGCACGCCACCGACGGTGCCGAGAGGTCGGTGGACATAGCGCTGATACGTCAGCGGAGTGCCCGTCTCGCGCACGACCGCACGGTGTCCGAGAGAAGGGTACACACGTCGGGCCAGGGAGATGAGCCGCTCCTCCGCTTCGCGCTTGCGGAACGCGTATTCCGCCGAGGTGAGGCCCTGCCAGTGCGCGAGCTCGCAGTGGGTGGAGATCATCACCGCGCGAAAGCCGGGAGGAGCGCTTTCGGTGTCGCCAGGGGTGGACACGGAGATGAACATGTTGTTTCCGTCCCCGAGAGGCGCGTCGTAGCTCTGGAGCAGTTGATGATGCGTGAACTCCTGTCCCACGACTTCGTCCTCGGGAACACCGAGGAAGACGACGATGGCGCCGCCCAGGGAGTCGGCGTCGCGCTGGAGGAATGGGCTCAGTGCTTGAGCGACAGGCAGTGGTGCCATCCGGGCGGTGAGCTGGATGGGAAGGGCGCTGACCACCTGGGCGGCGGAGAATCGGCCCCGGCGGGTGTGGAGGACGAAGGCGCCTTCCTCACCGGAGATGTCCGTGACGGCGCACCCCACGCGCAGCACGCCGCCGAGCTGTCGGTAGCGTTCGACGAAGCGCCGCCAGAAGCCGGCCATCCCGCCCCTGGCACGCATCAGGCCCGCGCCACGGATGGTGACGCCCAGAGCCGCGTTGATGAGCGGAGCCGTGTCGAGCGTGGCGTGCACCGTGTCCTCGATGAGCATGGCCAGGAGCCCGCACAGCGGCGCGTCCTCACGAAGCCCGTGGGCACGGAGCGCATCACCCATCGTCCAGGTCAGGTAGCGCGCGAGCGGTAGGTCCGTGAGCGGAATGCAGTGCACCGCATGGAAGAGGTCCGAGGGCCGCTGGAAGGGGAGCTTGATGCCGGCGCGGCTCGCGCTCCAGAACACCTCGGCGAGCCGGTCGAGCAGGCGCCAGAAGCTCAGATGCGCCGGGGTGCTGCCGAGCTTGAGGAGCCGCTCCTCCCGCCAGCGCTCCAGGTCTCGATGCAGCGTGACGGTCCCATCTGGCAGCCATGCCTGGTAGCCTGGCAGGCACTCCGCCTCCAGTGGCATCAACCCCATGGAGTCGAGGAGCTCTCCCCCGACGCCACCGGGCTCGAAGTCCACGAGGGTGGTGGCGCCCACGTCGAAGTGGAACCCGCGCTGGCGGAAGAAGCCGGCGCAGCCCCCGGGCTGCCCGTGGGCTTCGAGCACCAGCGTGCTCAGTCCCCGAGCTTGGAGACGTGCGGCGGTTGCCATGCCCGCCATTCCAGCGCCCACGACCGCGACATCGAACATGTGGCTCTCCTCGCGTCCTGACCGCGAGGCGCTTCAGCAACCCGGGTGCCACGGCTCCCTGCTCAGTGAAACCACGGGCTTGAGCGTGACGCTGTCACCAGCGTGGACAGTCGCCGTCCATGGTGCAGACAGTGGAAGGCTGCCTGACTCGGAGTGCCATGGAGTAGGGCACGTCGTTGGCCTATCGTTCGTAGGACGACGAGGTCTGTGGAACAGGCCTTCGAGGGGGACTCACCCGGCTGCAGGCGGGCCGGCTTCGAGCTGACGCATGTGGGCACTCAAGAACCGCACGGCCTATGCCGCGGAACGCAATTGGACGCGCGACAAGGACGGAGCGCATTGGTGGCTCGTCGCCGTCAAGGCGACGTTCGAGTTCGGCCCCGAAGGCCGGCTCACGCTCGCCGACGAGCAGCCACCTCCCGTGCTGATGCCGGAGTACTTCGGTGAGCCCGGTCAGTCGAGCTTGCGGTACGACTCGGACCTCCTGGCGGCGAAGCCCGGGACGGACGTGCTGGTCCACGCATGGGCCCATGCACCTCGAGGCAAGCCGGCCGAGACGGTGCCGGTCTCGCTCCGGCTCGGGCACCTTCACAAGGTGCTGGTTGTTCACGGGGAGCGCACCTACGTGCGGGGGTTGCTCGGCACGACGGTGAGCCGGGCGCGGCCTTTCACCCATGCGCCGATTCGTTACGAGCAGGCGTTCGGCGGCAGCGATGTCTCCGACCCCGATCCCCGGAATCATCGTATCGACGAGCGGAACCCGATGGGTCGTGGCTTCGCGACGCGCGGTGCCCACGTCGTGGGAAAGCCCGCTCACACTGTCGAGTATCCAGGCGGGGAGCCGGCGGAGAGGGGACCGGCGGGCTTCGGTCCCATCGATCCAGCCTGGCTGCCGAGGCGCAAGCTCGCGGGGACGTATGACGCCCGGTGGGAGCGCACGAAGAAGCCGCTCCTTCCGGACGACTTCGACCCCGCCTTCGCCATGAGCGCCCCCACGGACCAGCGAACCGGAAAGCCCCTGGAAGGCGGAGAGCGTATCGAGCTGGTGAACCTGACGCCCGACGGCGTCCTCCGCTTCGAGCTTCCACGCATCTCGCTCGGCCTCACCACGCACATCGGCCGGCGGCGCGAACAGCATGGCGCGCACCTGACCACGGTCCTGGTGGAGCCCGACGAGAGGCGCCTCTGCCTGGTGTGGCAGGGCGCGCTGCATGTTCCCGCTCCAGAGGCGGACTATCTCGACGTGACGGAGATCGTCGAACGGAAGGGCACGGCATGAAGTCCGAAGTCGAGGTGGTGGCGGTCGGCGCACGAACGCCCTTGGGATACACTGCGGAGAACAGCGCCGCGGCCGTGCGCGCGGGCCTCTCACGCTACGCCGAGTACCCGTTCACCGATGCCCGGGGCGAGCCGGTGGTGGTGGCCTCGGACGGGCTGCTCGACCCGAAGGTGGAGGGGCGGGACCGGCTCTGGCCCCTGCTCCAGAGCGTCCTGGAGGAGGTCGAGGCCAAGCTGGGACCCGAGGTGCTCCAGAGGAGCCGGCTTCGACTGTGGCTCGCGCTTCCGGAGCCCAGGCCAGGGTTCTCCGAGGAGGACGCGGCCTGGCTTGCCAGCACCCTGGAGGCGCGCCTGCGAGGAAGGGCGGCGCAGTTGCGCGTGGACGTCGCCGGCCGCGGCCATGCCGGGGGAATCCAGGCGGTCGAGCAGGCCGTGCGGGAGTGCTCCGAAGGTCGGGATTCGGTGTGCCTGGTGGTGGGCGCCGACAGCTACCACCACGCGAAGACGTTCCTCTGGCTGGAGAAGTGCCGCCGGTTCGCGCTGCCGGGAATCCGGGGAGGCTTCACACCGGGGGAGGGTGCTGGCTGCCTCGTGCTGATGAGTCCGGGGCTGCGTCGTCGCCTGGGGCTGCCCCGTCTGGCGGTCGTGCAGGGCGTGCACACCGCCCAGGAGCGCCTGTTGCGCGATAGCAGCTCGGGCTCGTTCGGCGTCGGGATGACACAGGCCGTGGAGGGCGCCGTCGAGGGGCTCAGCCTTCCTCGGGAGGGGGTGGACGAGCTGTATACGGACATCAATGGCGAGCGCTACCGCAGTGAGGAGTGGGGGTTCGTCGCGCTGCGGACGCCCTCGGTCTGGAAGTCCACCCGGTACAGGGCTCCGAGCGACTGCTGGGGAGACGTGGGCGCCGCGTCGGGAGTGCTCGGGGGCGTCCTGGCGGTCCAGGCCTTCACCCGGGGCTATGCGCGAGGTCCACGGGCCCTGGTGCTGGCGGGTTCGGATGGCGGGCTGCGGGGAGCCATGCTCCTGCGGACACCGCGGGAAGCATGAGGAGGAGAGAGCAGCCATGCCGAAGGTCTCAGTGAATGCGCCGAAGACGCCGGTGACCGAGGGCAGCAGCGGCATCGCCGCGGCGACGCTGCCCAACGTGTGCAAGATGCCCGGGCCTCCGGCGCCGTTCGTTCCCACGCCGCTGCCCAACATCGGCAAGAGCGGGACGGATCCGAAGAAGTACTCGAAGACCGTCACCATCGACGGGAAGAAGATCGCCATCAAGGGCGCCACCTTCGGCTCCATGGGTGACGTGGCCAGCAAGGGGACGGGGGGCGGCATCGTGTCCGCCAACGTGGAAGGCCCCACGAGCTTCCTGGGCCCCGGTTCCATGGACACGAAGGTCGAGGGGAAGAACGTCCAGCTGCTCGGCGACCCCATGCTCAACAACTGCGGACCGAGCGGAAGCCCGGCCAACGCGGCGACGATGATGGGCGTCCTCCAGGTGACCGGCTTCGTCACGGTCATCACGGGAGAGGACAAATGCCCCGTCTGCGAGAAGCAGCACAAAGCGCTGGAGGAAAGCGAGCAGACGCGGACCGACGCCTCGTCCTTGACGTCGAAGCTCGACGAGGTGGTCAAGGCCAAGAAGAAGCATCTGGCGACGATGGTCGGCATCGTCAAATGCAAGTGTGGGAAGAACTATGCGGACCACTCGGGCGTCACCCTCACCGAGTTCACGAACGTCGCCACGAATCTCGGGTGGAACGCTCCCGAGGGCTCGTTGTCGCTGGGGCAACCCGACCCGGAGTACAAAGCCTACAACGCCTCGGTCGCCCGGATTCGTTCTCGCCTGGCGGAGCGCATCGGCGAAGACAAGTTGGCGGAGACCTGGAGAGACGCCGAGGAGAAGGCGGATGAGAGCATGGCGAGCGGGGGCACCTTCCCGGCGGCCTATCCGCCTGGAGCCTGCGCGGCCCAGAAGGCCATCGTGTTCGCCCGGGATAAAAAGGCATTCCCTGGGGCGCTCACGGAGCAGTACTACCACTGCAAGGGCAAGCCGACCTCGGCGAAGATCCGCTACTTCGATGCGGCCTCGGGGGAGGTGAAGACCGAGGTGTTCGCGCATGGGTCGACCGTTCCGCCTTGCCGGACCTGTGAACGCATCGTTCCCCTGATGATCTGCCCCGGAGTCGACAAGGAGGATACGTGTCAGCACTAGAGCCAGAAATGGAAGAACTGCTCCTGCGAACCGTCCCCGGGCTCGCGCGGGAGTGGAAGGGCGCCACGCCTTCCGAGATCGAACAACTGGAGCGGCTCGCCGGGCGACCTCTTCCCCCCTTCTATCGCTGGTTCCTGAGCCGCATGGGCCAGAGCATGGGGGCGCTGGCCTATCCACAGCATGACCTCTCGGTCCAGGGCATCCTCAACTGCTATGCCGAGGAGGTCGTCCAGCCCCATCCGCGATTCCTGCTCATCGGGTACGACTCCGATGAGCTGATGCCCCTGCACCTCTTCTACGACTTCGACCTGCCGGCGCGGGGGGATGCGGCGGTCGCGAGGCGGCATGCCATGGGGGGAGATCTCCACTACCGGTTCGAGACCCTCCGCGAAATGCTGGCGTGGAACGCGTTCTTCAAGTTCCGGGTGGGAGGACTCCCTCGGCGGTGCAAGGGCATCTTCCGCGGTGAGCATCCCATCCTCCCGCGGCTGGCTCCGCTGATGAGCAGCCTCGGCTTCACGACGCCCATTGCCACCGGGACCTTCTGTGGGCTGTATGAGCGGGCCGATGCGGCCATGTACTGCAACAGCACGCCGCTCGAAGAGGGCATCCTGTCCTTCACGCTAGGAGGCGACGACGAGGGAACGCTGAGGCGGATTCTCGGCGAGCTGGCGAAGGAGTCCTCCCTGACGGTCAAGGTCAAGGAGTGGCTGCCTTCGCCCGCGTAGACGGGTCAGAGCAGGTGTCTCGCGTCGTCCAGGTCCATCTCATCCTGGATGAGGTCCACGCCCTGCTGCGCGAACCGCCGCGCCGCGGCCCTGGTCCGCGGCCCGTGCCCATTGTCCAGGCACCACTGCGCATGGTCGCTCAGCAGCGCCAGCTCCAGCGTCCGTCCCAGCGTGAGTGAGAACCGCCGCGCCCCGGACTCCAGCGCCGTCGGATTCAGCATGGCCCCGGTCACCCAGGCCCGCGCGTGCTCCAGCGCGTTGTTCGCCGCGTCCACACAGGGCCGCAGGCTCGAATCCTTCACGCGGGAAAGCCGTCCCTCCACCTCGTGGAAGAACGCCTCCAGCGTGCCTTCCTTCGCCAGCGCGCGCAGGGCATCCAGCGACAGCACGTTCGTCGTGCCCTCCCAGATGGACAGCACCTGCGAGTCCGCCTGCAGCCGAGGCACGCCCGTGTCCTCCACGTACCCCGCGCCGCCGAACGCCTCGGAGACCTCCGAGGTGACGTGCACCGCCTGGCGCCCCGTCGTCAGCTTCGCCAGCGGCGTCACCAGCCGCTGCAGGAGCAGCTCCTGCTCCGTGGCCACCTTCGCCTCCATCCGCCCCAGCAACTCTACGGCGCGGAAGGCCAAGAGGAACCCCGCCTGGAACTCCGCCTCCAGGCCCGCCAAGGTGTCCACGTGGAGCGGCTTCTCCGCCAGCTTCGCCCCGAACTGCACCCGCCGCTGCGCGTAGTCACGGGCCAGCGCCAGTCCCCGGCGCATGCTCCACGCCGAGCCCATGGCATTCCACGTGCGCGTCACGTTCAGCATCCACGCCATGTTCTTGATGCCGTCCGTCAGTCCCGCCACCGGAATGGCCAGCGTCCCATCCAGCGTCAGCTCCGCCGTGGGCACCTTCCGCGTCCCCAGCTTGTCCTTCAGCCGGTTGATCTGGATGCCATTGAGCTTCCCCGCCGCATCCCGGGTCTCCACGTAGAAGATGGACAGCCCCTTACCCCCAGGACCGTTCCCCTCGGGCCGAGCCAGCGTCAGCGCCATCTGTGCCGTCGTCGCGGATGTGAACCACTTCGTCCCATACAGCCGCCACCCCTCGGGAGACTGCCGCGCCGCCGTCTGCGTCAGGCCCACATCCGAGCCGCCAGTCCGCTCGGTCATCCACTGGCCGGACGTCCAGAAGGTCGCCGGGTCGCGCGAGGTCAGGTGGGGCAGGGCGCGGTCGATGAGCGTCTTGTTCCCCAACATCAGCAGCGAGCGGGCCGCGCCGTCCGTCATCGCCAGCGGGCACGAGTACACGTCGAGCGACGGCTGCACGAGGTAGTTCAGGACGAACTGGTGCACGCGGCTGAGCTCCGCGCTCTTCTGCTCGTAGGCGGTGGCCACCAGTCCGCGCCGCGCGGAGAGGGCCTCGGCCTCCTTCCACAGCGGCGAGACTTCAATCTGGTCGATGCGGTGTCCCCACGCATCCCACTGCGTCAGCACGGGCTCGTTCAGCCGGTCCCGGAGCTGGAACTGGTAGAAATGATTCCCGCCCAGGTCACCCAGCTCGCGGAACTCGTCGGTCAGCGAGCGCCGGAGGTCCTCCGGCAGGGTCCGCGCCAGGTAGCTCTGCAAGAGCGCGTCGTCGTCGTACTGGTTTCCGAGTGTCGGCGGGTCCTGGAAGAAGCTCATGCGCCCAAATTAACACCGGCGCGCGCTTCCTGGCGCCACTGGACACCGGCGCGGACGTCCGCACCGGTGCCCGGGTCCAGACGGTGCGGCCTACGGCTGGATGGTGAACGTGTAGTTCGCGCCGAACTGGGAGTCCCAGCGGCGGCAGTAGCCGCGGTCCCAGTTCTCGAACCACATCGTCACGGAGCGCGCCCAGGTCGGAGCCTGAATCGTCACCGGCGCCCCCCGGCGGGAGAAGCCGGAGACCGTGGTGACGCTCGTCGTGGTGACAGTTCCCGAGCCGAAGCGGTAGTGCACCGCCACGTCCCAGGTGGGAGCGCCGTTGTAGAGGAGCCGGCACTCGGGGAGCCGGTCGATGTCGTAGTCGATGACGAGCGGCTGGCCCGCCTTCGGCGTGCCCACGACGTACTCCACCCAGCCCTCCTGGAAGACGATGGTGGGGGGCACCGCGGTGCCGGCCGGCTGCACGGTGAAGCGGAAGTTCGTCCCGTAGTTCGAGTCGTAGTGCTCGCAGTCCGGGCCGCTCACGCGGAACCACACCTCCAGTGAGCCCGCCTCGGGCAGGGGGATGACGGGCGCGGCGCCGGTGGACGGCAGGCCGGCGACGTCGAAGCTGCCCGGGGTGCCGTTGTTGAGGCGGTAGTGGCCGGTGATGCTCCAGGTCGGCGTGCCGTCCGCCAGCCAGGTGCGGCACTGCGGCAGACGGGTGGCGTCGTAGGCAACCTGCGCCGAGCCGCCGGCGACGAGCGGCGCGGACTCGGTGAGGCTCCAGTTGGCGTTGAAGGAGATGACGGGGGCCGTCTGCGCGGCGGCCACGGTGCCCACGAGCAGCAGGGGCAGGGCGCACAGGGACAGGAGTCGGTTCACGGATGTGGCTCCAGGGTGAGGGGGAGATACCGCGACCTCGGAGGGCTCGGACGGACGCGCCACGCGAGGCCCCCTCCGCGGGGGGGCGAAGGGGGGCGCGCGTCATAAGGCGAAAGTGACAAATATGGAAAGCACGCAGTGAGATGAAACTCCCGCACAACCCGTTACCGCCGTGCTTCGTCCAGACGGGAGCCCTGCGGTAGGCTCGGGTAAACACCCTCGAGCGAGCACCGAATGTCCCTGTTCAGGAGGCCGTCCCCCCCGGCCGCAGGTCAGCCGGACGACGATTCGAACCGCAGCGTCACCCCCGTGGAGACGCCCGCGGTGCAACCCCCGTCGTCCCCCAACCCGGTGCTCTCCAGTCCGCCGCGCCCGCGCACGGGCCTCACGGGGACCTCACCCTGTC
>NZ_JABBJJ010000191.1 GCF_012933655.1 Pyxidicoccus fallax
GGGCTGGGCGGGCTGGTGGCGCTGCGGCTGGCGGCGCTCTTCCCGGAGCTGGCCGAGGGCGTGGTGGTGCTCGGGTCGGCGCGCGCGCTGCCGGAGGGCGTGCGGGAGAAGCTGGGCCTGTCATGGCAGCTGTTGCGCGCGGACCCGGACTTCCGCGAGGGCCTCTACGGGCCGGACACGCTGCCCCGCAAGACGATGCGCCGGCTGCGGCTGGACTTCCTCAAGCTGCTGTACGGGCGCGAGCACCTGTCCTCCGTCTACCCGAGCGCCGAGGCGGCCCGGCTGGCGCTGGAGGCGGAGGCCGACGCGTTCGCCGACACGTTCGACCCGGTGTCCTGGGCCACGCTGTGCTCGGCCTACGCGGGGTGCGACGTGGCGGACTGCTTCGCGCACATCCGCGCGCGGGTGCTGCTCATGGCCGGGGCCACGGACGCGCTGGCACCGGTGAATCGGGTGCGCGACACGTACCACCTGCTGAGCGCGGCGGGCGTGAGCGCCCGCTTCCTGGAGCTGCCGGGCCCGGGGGACCACGGCGCGCTGCTGTCGGACGCGGACCGGCTGCACGGCCCGCTGAGCGACTTCCTGCGGCGCTGCTGACTACTCGCGCGGCGTCTTCGGGCCGGACAGCTTCCCGCGCAGCGCGCCCACGAGCATGCCGATGGCAATCTCGTTGTTGCCGCCGTGGGGGATGATGATGTCCGCGAAGTGCTTGGACGGCTCCACGAAGCCCATGTGCATGGGGCGCACGTGGCGCAGGTACTGGCTCACGACGTGGTCGAAGTCGCGGCCGCGGTCCTTGATGTCGCGGGTGAGGCGGCGAAGGATGCGCAGGTCGTCATCCGCGTCGACGTAGATCTTCACGTCCATCTCGTCGCGCACCTCCTTCATGTGGAGGACGAGGATGCCCTCGATGAGGATGATGTCGCCGGGGTCCACGTTCTTCGTGTGGGGCTGGCGCGACGAGGTGACGAAGTCGTACACGGGCTTCTGGATGGCCTGCCCGGCCTTCAGCGCTCGCAGATGACTGACGAGCAGCGCCGTGTCGAACGCGTCCGGGTGGTCGAAGTTCACCTCCCGCCGCTCCGCCAGCGGAAGGTCCTTCAGGTCCCGGTAGTACGAGTCCTGATCGATGAAGGCCACGCGACAGTCGGCCAGCGCCTCTCGGACCTTGCGGGCAACGGTGGTCTTTCCGGACGCAGTACCGCCCGCGATGCCAACGACGAGGGGGGACACCATGGCGGCCGCACCTACCCCACCAGGGCGGTCCGCGCAAGGCTTCGGTCCAATTCCGGACATCTACCCCCGGCGGATCAGCCCGCGCCCCTGGGCCTCGGCCAGCAGCGCGGGGGGCGCCTCCTCGATTGGCATGGGGCGGGAGGCCAATGTGCGCAACCACTCCGCCAGCCCCGGGGGCGTCACCAGCACCTCGTGGCCCCCTCCCCTGCGACGGGCAAGGAAGTGCCAGGGCCCGGGCGCCGGCCGGCGCGCCACCTGGGCCAGCGACTCCAGGCCGGACATCTCCAGCGAGCCACAGGCCCACGCACGGGCGGTGAGGTGGCGACGCACGGCCCGCGCGGCGAAGACCAGCTCCGAGAGGTCCACCGGGAGGGCGCCGGGTCGCACGTCCTCCGCCAGCCCCACCTGCCCGGGCCCCGGCGGAGGGACGGGGCGCATGAACAGCGTGGGCAGGAGCATCTCCAGGGCGAGCGCTGCGGAGGCGCCCTCGTCGGGACGCTCGCGCAGGCGCCGCATGGCCCACCGGGAGAAGACCTGCCCCGGTGAGCGACCGATGCCATCGTAGAGGCTCCGGAACTCAGCGTTGCCGGTGAAGGCGGCGAGCTCCTCCCGCGTGCCCGCGAGGAGCAGGCGCGTCAGCGGCAGCTCGCGGTCCAGCACCTCGGCCACCACGGCGAGGCGGAAGTCCTGGTCCGCCAGCGTACCCTCCACGTCGTCCACGGTGGTGGGGGGCGCGGCGCAGTAGCCCGCGTCGTACAGCGCCCAGGGCCGGCTCTCGCCCGTCAGCGGCGGCACGGTAACGTCTCGTGGGACGGGCAGCTTCAGCGGTGGGCGCTCGCCCGCGGGGATGAGCTTGCGCAGGCGGCGCAGTGACAGCAGGGCCACCTCGGGCGGGTGTCCGTCGCCCTCGAAGGTGACGGCGCGCAGCGAGGGGCAGCGCGGGACGAGCGACTCCAGCAGCGCGAACAGCTCCTCGCGCACGGGCTGCGTGTGGTCATCCACGTAGAACTTCCGCGAGCCCCGCCGCGTCACCACGCCGCCGGCGATGTGGATTTCGACGACCTTGTCCAAGGGGAAGCCGTCCAGGCCCGCCTCCAGCGGCAGGCCGGCGGAGAGCTGGTGGCTGAAGAGGTGCCCCAAATCCAGGAGCAGCGGCAGACCGGTGCGCTGGTGCAGGCGGGCCATGAAGTCGAGCACGTGCCACTCGCCGCGGCGGGCCAGCACGGCGGGGTTCTCCAGCACCAGGGGCATGGAGAGGTGGCGCTGCACGTGGAGCGCGTGGGCCGCGCAGTCCACGAGGGCCGCCTCGTTGAAGGCCGGCGTGAAGTAGAGGTAGCCCGGGAAGGGCTGGCCGCCCACGTGCCACCAGCCCACGTCGTTGCCCACCCACGGGCTGCCCACCGCGCGCGCATGCGCGTCCAGCGCGGTCAGCGCCGACGCGGGCTCCAATTCCGGCCCCCAGAGGTTGAGGTGCACGGGGTGGAAGAGCACCGGCACCTCCGCGCGGCGACGCCACATCTCCGGCAAGAGCGAGGCCTGCTCCTTCGCCTCGTCCAGGGACAGCGGCGCGCTGTACTCCACGAAGTCGAAGAGGCCCGGGGACGCGTCCAGCAGCCGGTACGGTTGGGGCACGTCCGCCGTGCTCAGGTTGCTGCTCAGCCCCAGCCCGCGCCAGGGCAGTGTCCACGTGTCGGCGTCCGCGAGCGTCATCCGCTCAAGGTAGCCGTACCGGGACATGGATGGGAGACCGGCGAGCAGCGGGCGCTCGGGCCATCGCCCGCCGGACAGCGCGGGCAAGGCTTTCCGGCTCCAGCGGTCATCGGGGCTCCATGAGCCAATCGTTCCGGGAGTACCGTCCCTCCACGCCCACTGCCCGGAGGAAACATGTCCATGACCCCGCCCACGAGCCTCGAGACACAGGTGGCGGAGGCTGCCCGCGCATGGTGGGAGGCCTCGCGTCACCTCGCTTACAAGAGGGGCCAACGGCGCATATGCCCCACCGGAATCGAGAGGTCATGCGCCGAGAACTGCTCCAGGACGGATTCGAACACCCGCCGGGTAATCGCAGGCGCATCGATGACCGCGAACAGGTGAAGCTGAGGAGCCTCATCATGCCACCACGTGGCGCGCAGGCCCGGCGGGCGTGATGACAACGTGGTCGTATAGACCTCGACGAAGTACGCATCATCCTCCGTCCGCCAGTAGGCATCGACGTTCTGGCAATCCCCCGGAGTCAAGTCGAGCTCCCGCAGGAGCGGCAGGTCATCAGCAAAGGCATGAATGGGGATGTAGGCCCACGAGCGGCCTTCGACGGTGTGCACGGGCAGGGAGTCGCCGCACGACGCAAAGGCGATGCGCTCATTGAAATCAGCGAGCCGTCGAGCGCGAGCACGCGCCAGCTCGTTGCCCCAGCGCTTCTTTCTTGCTCGGCGCATCATCGGCCATCCCCGATCTCGATTCGGAATCCAAGCCTCCAGCCAGACCCGATTCAGTTTCAGTGAGACGTCATCCAGGCGCTCTTCATGAGGGACGTGAGGTCCCCCCACTCCTGACAGCGCTCCCAGCGAGCTCCAAGCCCACGCCGTGCCGCAAAGGCGTGGAACCTTTTTTCCGCGCCACTGTCGGAAGCCTCCGCGAATCCGAAAACACGGAGGCAGTGAATGAGGCGGATCCACACGGCCGTCACGGGAGTCGTCTGCGCGCTCGTCCTGGGAAGCATCACGACAGGCTGCCGCTCACAGGCGGAGGGCGACACCGCGGCGGCGCCTCGCCCGACCGAAGCACAGCGGCCCACCCGTGTGGACGCCGCCGCGAAGGCGGTCGCAGCCCCGGAGCCGAGCCACGGGCCCGAGAGCCCGGTCATGATGAGCGCGAAGCCTCTCGCCCCCTCCGCGAAGCCCGCTGCTTCCACGATGTTCGGAGGAAAGATGGATGGGCTGGGCCTGCGCGGCACCGCGCCCGGAGGCGGGGGCTCGGCGGGTGGAGCCGCGCTCGGCATCGGCGGAATCGGCACGGTTGGACGCGGGGGCGGCTCCCTGAATGGACCAGGCCCGGGGAGCGGAGCACGCATGGGCAAGGGCGCCACCTCAACTCTCGTGACCAAGGGCCGTGGAGCCGGCCTCGCGACCGTGTCCGGCCCCACCGAGCCACCCTCCTCCGGCGAGGGTTACCGTGACTACGGCGTGAATCCCTTCGTGACGGCCGCGGAGGACCGGCTGTCCACCTTCGCCGTGGACGTGGACACGGCCTCGTACACGCTGGCCCGCCGCAAGCTGTTGGACGCGGAGCTGCCCCCGAAGGAAGCCGTGCGCGTGGAGGAGTTCCTCAACTACTTCCGCTACACCTACCCCGCGCCCACCGCGAGCGACGGGCCGCTCGCCGTGCACCTGGATGCCGCGCCCTCACCGTACACACCGGGCCGCTACCTGCTGCGCGTGGGCGTGCAGGGTCGGCGCCTCTCCGTGTCCGAGCGCAAGCCCGCGCACCTCACCTTCCTCGTGGACGTGTCCGGCTCGATGCAGTCCCCGGACCGGCTGCCGCTCGCGAAGCGGGCGCTGCGGATGCTCGTGGACAACCTGCGCGACGGCGACACGGTGGCGCTGGTGACGTACGCCGGCAACGTGCGGCGCGTGCTGCCACCCACCGGCCTGGAGCACAAGGCGCGCATCCACTCCGCCATCGAGGACCTGTCCGCCGGTGGATCCACGGCGATGGCGTCCGGCATCGAGCTGGCCTACCAGGAGGCGATGAAGACGCTGGACGGCGCCTCCGTGTCGCGCGTCGTCATCCTCTCGGACGGTGACGCCAACGTGGGCGCGACGAGCCACGAGGACATCCTGAAGACCCTCCGCGGCCACGTGAAGGAGGGCATCACCGTCACCACCGTGGGCTTCGGCATGGGCAACTACCAGGACACGATGATGGAGCAGCTCGCGGACCAGGGGAACGGCAACCACTACTACGTGGACTCGTTGATGGCCGCGCGCCGCATCTTCCAGGAGCAGCTCGGCGGGACGCTGGAGGTCATCGCGCAGGACGTGAAGCTGCAGGTGGAGTTCGATCCGAAGCAGGTGGCCCGCTACCGGCTCGTGGGCTACGAGAACCGCGACATCGCGGACCGCGACTTCCGGAACGACCGCGTGGACGCGGGGGAAATCGGCTCCGGCCACACCGTCACCGCGCTGTACGAGCTGGAGCTGAAGCCCGGCGCGGGCGCGGGCCTGGCCACGGTGCGCGTGCGCGCGAAGCGGCCTCGCGGCGAGTCCGCCACCGAGCGTACCTACGCCTTCCCCGCCGGAGCGCTCGCTCGCACCTTCCCGGAGGCCAGCGCCGACCTGCGCTTCGCGACCGCGGTGATGGGCGCGGCCGAGCTGCTGCGGCGCAGCCCGCACGCGGAGCGCTGGAGCCTCGAATCGGTCCGCGACATCGCGCGTGCGGCCACGCCCGCCGGCAACGCGGAACGTGAGGAATTCCTCACCTTGTTGGAGCGGGCCCGTCCCCTGCTTCGAGGCGTGGCGGCGCGATAGTACACTCCGGGCTCCTTCCCCCCGCACAAGGAGCCCTCGATGTCCTCCGCCACTCGAGCCGAAATCGACGAGTCCCATGCGCAATATCGCGGTTCCTGGCGGATGCTCGCGTTGGGGAGCCCCGCGGGCGAGGTGGTGGAGCGGCCCGAGGTCTTCATCACCGCGTGTCACGTGTCCTGGGCGATGATGAACGCGGCCTTCCTGCGGGCGCCCGCCGAGTCGGAGCAGGCGCTCTCGGCGGCCGTCGCCTCGGCGGCGCGCTACTTCTCCACCACGAAGCACGGCTGGGCCTTCGTCTTGAGCGACGACTGGCTGGCCCCCTCGTTGCGCGAGCGCGCGGAGTCCATCCTCACGTGGTACGGCCTGAAGTTCCAGCCCCAGATGAACGCCGTGGGCATGGTGGCGGAGCGGCTGGCGGAGCCCGTGCGTCCCCTCCCCTCGCTCGACCTGCGCCCGGTGAAGGATGCATGGACCCGTGAGGCCGTCGCGGACATCAACTCCCTCTGCTACGACGTGCGGCGCGAGATCGGCCGGGAGGCCTTCGCCGTGGAGTCCCTCTACGGCCCCGACTGCCTGGGCTTCGTCGGCTGCCGGGATGGCGCACCCGCCACCAGCGCGGTGGCGATGCGCGTGGACAACGTCGCCTACGTCGCGCTCGTGGCGACGCTGCCCGAGCACCGCCGCGTGGGCGCCGCCGAGGCCACCATCCGCCACGCGCTCGCCGAGGCCCGCCGCGACTGGGGCATCGAGCGCACGGTGCTGCACGCCACCGACGCGGGCCTCCCCGTCTACCAGCGCATGGGCTACCGGCCGGTGACGCTCTTCCGCACGTACATGGCCTCGGCCCCGGGCCGCGCCGAGTAGTCGCTACGCGTCCAGGTGGTCGGCGGGGATGACGCCCTGCTCGACGGCGAGCGCCCGCAGCCGCGCCTTCACGCGCTGGAACTGCTGGCGCAGCGCCGTGGCGCGGCGGTTCAGCGCCGCGCGGTTGACGGGCTCATCCGGCTCCGCCATCACCCGGGCAATCTCCGTCCAGGGCAGGCGCTGGTCCACGCGCAGCATCAGCAGCATCCGCTCGTGCGGCTCCAGCTGCTCGCGCAGCGCGCGGAAGCGCTCCTTGACGGCGGTGCGCTGCCAGGGATGCGTGTCCGTGCGGTTGCGCAGCGGCTCGTTGGCGGCCGGCTCGCTGACGGGCTGCTCGCGCGCGGCGGGCGCGTGGATCTGGTGGTAGCAGGCGTTGCGTGCGAGCCGGTAGGCCCACGTCCGGAAGGAGCTCTCCCACCGGAAGCCCGGCAGGCCCTTCACCAGGTTCTCACTGAAGAGGCTGAAGGCGTCCTTCGCCAGCTCCGGGTGGTGGAGCACGGACGCCATCAGCCGCCGGATCTCCGGCCCGTAGGAGCGCATCGCCAGCTCCACTCCCTGGCCGTAGTCCCCTCGCATGCAGAGCGCGCGGATGTGCGCCTCCACCTGCTCCCGGGATGCCAGCTCGCCGCCCTCCACGCCCTCGTCCTGGCCCGTTATCGGAGAAGTCATCGCGTCACACTCCTGAGCTCGTCACCTGCACGGTGGGAGTCGTCTCCGCGCGTCCGTGACGCCCACCTCGCCACGTGCGTCCACTCAAGCGTCGGGCGAGATGCCCCCCACGGGCGTGGCCAGGGGCACCGGCAGCTCCACCACCGGATGTCCGAGGCGTCCCTCGCGCACCAGCCGGTCGTAGCCGAGCGCGCCCTGCGCTCCCGCCACACGCAGGGTGTGGTTGAAGGCCTCGCGGGCCTCCGCTTCCCTGCCCAGCCCTCGCAGCGCCTCCGCCTCCAGGCCGCGCAGCACCACCTCGTAGGAGCGCTCGCCGCTCGACACGGCCAGCGCGAGCGCCTCGCGCACCGCCTCCAGTGCCTCGATGGACTGGCCCAGCAGCAGGTGGATTTCCGCCAGCATGCCCAGGTCGTGCGGCAGGCCCGCCTCGAAGCCGGAGCGCCGCCACTGCCCCAGCGCCGCCTGCATCAGCGACAGCCCTTCCCGCGCGCTGCCCAGCATGGCCAGCGCCCACGCGCGGATGAGCGTGGACCAGCCCAGCCACAGCCGGAAGTGGTGCTCGCGGGACAGCGCGATGTTGCGGTCGCATAGCTCCAGCGCCTCGCGGGGCTCGCGGCGGAGCTGGCATCCCAGGGCCGCGTACAGCAGCGCGAAGGCCGTCGTGTTGGGGTGACCGATGTCCATGGCCAGCCGCAGCGCCTGCCGGGCGTGCTCGCGCGAGCGGTCCTTCGCGCCCAGCGCCGCGTGCACCACCGCCGCGTAGGCCAGCGCCGCCACGCGCGGGTTGATCCAATGCTTCACCGCGAGCACCTGGTGCTGCTCCAGGCCGACGTCCGAGAACGCGAGCGCCAGCTCCAGGTGCTCCAGCGCGGCGTGCACCTTCCCCCAGGTGAAGAAGTCGGTGGCCATCATCCGGTAGCCCAGCGCCAGCAGCTCGCGCTGGCCGTGGCCGCGGCCCAGGCGGACCAGCCGCTCCGCCACCTCGTGTGCCTCGTCCCACCGGGCCCGCGCGAAGGCATGGGCGAAGACCACCCAATAAGGGGGCTCCAGCCGCGGCAGGTCCTCCTCCACCTCGTGCATCAGCTCCCGGATGCGCGCGTACACCTGCTCGCCCTCGGGCGAGTGGTAGCCCTGCACCTGGACCAGCGGCAGCCCCAGGGCCATGAGCAGCTTCAGCTCCTGCCCGGAGCGCTCGCGCGAGGGCGGCAGCATGCGCAGCAACTCGAGCGCCTGACGGAAGTGACTGAGGGCCTCCACGTTCGCCGAGCGGCGGCTGGCCAGCTCGCCCGCGCGCGCCCACCAGCGCATGGCGGCCTCCACCTGTCCGGACTCCGTGTAGTGCCAGGCCAGCAGCTCCGGCTGGGCCTCGGACAGCTCCGGGAACTGCTCCGCCAGCACCCGGGCGACGCGGCGGTGGTACTGCCGCCGCAGGTGCCGGGGCAGCGAGTCCGAGGCCGCGTCCTGGATGAGCGCGTGCCGGAAGCAGAAGCGCGGCTCCGGGGCCTCCTCCGCCTGGAGCAGCCCCTCCGCGACGAGCCCGCTCAAGTCCTTGCGCAACGCCGCGTCCCCCCTGTTGGACAGCGACGTCAGCAGCGCGTACGAGAAGCTGCGTCCGACGACGGCGCAGAGCTGGGCCAGCTCCTTCTGCGACGGAGGAAGCCGGTCCAGCCGCGTGAGCAGCAGCTCCCGCAGCGACATCGGCACGGCCGAGGCCAGCGTCGCGGCCGGCGCCTCCCGGGTGGACGGCTCTTCCATCACCGTGCGCGTCAGCTCCTCGGCGAAGAGGGGGACGCCGTCCGTCTTCGCCACCAGCCGCGCCACCACCTCCGAGGGCAGCGCCTGCTGCCCCGCCACCTTGCGCACCAGCTCGCCGGCGATGGCGGCCGGCAGCCGTTCCAGCGAGAGCCGGTGGAGCGTCGCGCTGGTGGCCCAGGGCGGCCGGAAGTCGGGGCGCGCGGTGAGCAGCAGGCAGGCGCGCACCCGGGGCAGCTTCTCCAGCAGCACGCCCAGGAGCTGGAGCGTGGACGGGTCCGCCCAGTGCAGGTCCTCCAGCTCGGCCAGCACCGGCCGGTCCTCCGCCAGCCGCAGCAGCAGGGCCGTCAGCGCCTCCAGCGTCTCCTGCTTCAGTCGGTCCGGCGTGTAGCGCAGATGCGGCGCGCCCTCGTCCGTGGTCAGGCCCACGAGGCCCGACAGCACCCACGTGCGCTGGTGGCCCAGGCCGAGCTCACCCAGCCGCGTCTCCAGCCGCGCGCGGTGCTGCGCGGGCGTGCCCTCCGTGTCCAGCTGGAGCAGGTGGCGCAGCAGGTCGATGATGGGAGCGAACGCGCTGGTGGTCGCCTGGGGCCAGCACTGGCACCGCAGCCGGACGGCCATGTACGGGGCCACGCGCTCACGCACCTCCCGCAGGAGGCGCGACTTGCCCATGCCCGCCTCGCCGGTGATGAGGCCACACACGCCGTGCCCACCGCGCGCCTCCTCCCACCAGCCCAGCAGCCGCAGCAGCTCCGCGCGCCGTCCCACCAGCGGCGTGAGGGGGCGGGCCACCAGCGAGCGATCGAACCGGCTCGCCGCGCGGCGAGGGCGTAGCACCTGGTGGATGCGCACGTCGCGCACGCCGGACAGGCCCGTGAAGCGCAGCGTCTCCAGCGGGTGTGTCTGGAAGGCACCGCGCACCAGCGTCAGCGTGGACTCGCTGAGGCAGGCCGCGCCGGGCCGCGCCTGCCTCGCCAGCCAGGTGGCCATGCGCGGCGCCTCGCCCTGGATGGACGTGTCGTCCAGCACCACCGTATCCGTGTGGATGCCCACCTGGACGGCCAGCTCGCGCCCCGGCGGCAGCAGCAGCGACTCCTGGAGCGCGGGCGCCACCGCCGACGCCAGCCGCAGCCCCGCGTTCACCGCGCGCTCCGAGTCGTCCTCGCGCGCCACCGGGCTTCCGAAGCAGCCGAGCACCTCGTCCCCCATGCACAGGACGACGGAGCCCCCATGCTCCTGGATGATGTCCGTGCACGTCTGGTGGAACGCGGCCTCCAGTTCGCCCACGTCCTCCGGGTCCAACCGCGCCGACAGCCCGGCCACGTCCGCGAGCCGACAGGCCACGAGCGTCACCTGCCGCCGCTGTGGCGCCGCGCTCCGGGCCACCTTGCGGCGGGGTGCCAGGCCCTCCTCCACCTGACGCAGCCGCTCACGCAACTCCACCGCCGAGCCCAACCGCTCCCCGGGGTCCTTGGCCAGCAGCAGCATCAGCAGCCGGTCCACCGTCTCCGGCAACTCGGGCCTGCACTCGCGCACGGAGGGCACGGGGTCCGGCGCGGTGACGCGCGCGCGAATCTCAGCCGGCGAGCCCTGATAGGGAGGCTCGCCCGTGAGCATCTCGTACAGCAGGATGCCCGCCGCCCACAGGTCGGTGCGCGCGTCCTGCGCCTCGCCGCGCCACTGCTCGGGCGCCATGTACGGGGGCGTGCCCGCGGTGGACAGCGTCACGTCGGGGGGCGCGCTCGCGGCGGCGAGCCACGCGAGGCCGAAGTCGAGAATCTTCACCACGCCCTTCTGGGTGATGAAGACGTTGCTGGGCTTCAGGTCACGGTGGACGATGTGGTGCTCGTGCGCGTGCGCGAGCCCCGCGGCCACCGCGTCGAGGATTTCCATGGCCCGGCGCGGGTTGGGCCGTCCCCGCCGCAGGAGCGCGGACAGGGACTCGCCCTCCAGGCACTCCATGACGAGGAAGGGGACCGGGGGCTCTCCCGGCTCACTGCTCCAGAGGTCCACGTTGTAGATGCGGACGATGTGCTCATGGTCGAGCTGCGCGATGGCCCGCCCCTCCTGCCGCAGCAGGGCAATCATGGGCGTCTCGGCCAGGGCCTCGTGGGGGATGAGGAACTTCAGCGCCACGGAGCGCTGCAGCTCGGTGTCGTGGGCGCGGAAGACCTGGCCCATGGCGCCACCGCCCAGCTCCTCCAGGACTTCGTAGCGCCGCCCGTCCCGGTCTCCCAGCCGCATTCCCGGCACGGGCAGGCGAGGCGGCACGGACGCGCGTGCCACCTGGTACAGGAAGCTGTCCTCGAAGTCGTCCTGGTCGAACGCCTCGCTGGCGGACTCCCGTGCTCGCGCGGGAACCCGGCGACCCTCGTCGTCCTCGGTCCACTCTTCTGGCATCGCCGATTCCCCCGGCTACGGCACGCGCCCGGCGGCCACCCGGGTTCAGGTTAGGAACGGGCCCCTGACTCAACAAGGAACCGCCCGGCGGCCACCCTGTCCGTCACATCGGCCACGGGGGCTCTCGCATCACCCTCCGGTACGAGGCGGGCATCGCGTGCACCTGCCCGCCCTCGGGCCACGGGGCGGGACGGACAGGCGCAGCCCCCGGAGCCATGCCTGTTCTCACCGCGTGCGGCGGCGCAACATCAGCGGAGCGGGCAGTCACTCCAGAAGGAGTCCGCTGCCAGGGGGGATGACCATGCGTCATGGCACCACGACCATCATCACGGCCATCCGTCCGGGGGCGCTCGCCGGATTGGAGGCACGCCTGGCCGAGGCCGCCGAGCCCCGCGCCGGCCTCTTCACGGGCGTGCCCGGCCTGCACTTCGCGCGCTGGGCCATCATCGACCTGACGCCGCCCGAACAGACCGGAGGACCGCGCGACCCGCGGCTCATCCTCGGCGCGGACTTCACCGTGCCGGACGCCACGGCCAGCGCCGTCCAGCTCGACCGGCGATTCCTCCAGGGACTCATCTCATGGCTGCGAGGGCTTCGCGCACAGGGCATCCGCGCGGCCAGCCTCTTCGATGACATCTACCGCGCGTGCCGCGGCTACCCGGAGGAGGGACTCGAGGACCCGGACGCCGTGGAGGCGTACCTGCTGTCTCACCGCGCGGAGACCACCGCCCGGCACGTGGACTTCGCCTACCGCTTCGCCGCCCCCGAGGAGCTGCGCGAGGCCGTCAACGTGCTGCGCGCCGTGGACAGACACCTGGACGCGCGGGCCCGCCTGCTCTCGGAGACACCATGGCGCGGGGGACGCGGTGAGCTGCCACACCTGCACCGCGAGCTTCGGGACGTGGCGCTGGCGGAGTCCGCCACCGTGTTCGACCCGGACTGGACGCGGCGGCTGGAGGCAGCGCGGCGCGAGGCGGCCGTGGCCACGGTGGGGTACTTCTTCTACCGCGCCTTCTGGTCCTGGCCGCGGGTGATGGCGCTGAAGCTGTGGCTGCGCCTCTCCGGCCCGAAGCACTCCCTGGAGGCAGGAGGCCCCCTCGCGCCGGAGCTGGCCGCGGCGCGGAGCCCTTCCCCGCCGCGCGACACCCTGGTGCAGAACCCCATGGTGCACGTGGCGCGCATCACCGGAGGGCCCGCGGCGGTGCGGCTGGCGAAGGCCGCCCTGCCCAGTGTGAATCTGCGGCTGCGCCGCTACCTCGTGGGGCTGAATCACATCCAGACCATCCACTGCGCGCGCTGGCTGCTGCACTCGGATGGGGACGACGGGCCGCACCACATCATCTTCTTCAGCAACTACGACGACAGCTGGGAGGCGTACATCGACGCGTTCGTCGACTACCCGGACGTGCGCGCGTTCCTGGAGCTCATCTGGAGCCAGACCGACGGGTTCCCTCCGAGGGTGCGCAGCCTCGCCCAGGCGAAGAAGCGATGGCGGAGGCCCGGGACGCAACTGCCCGTGGAGCCCTTCAAGGCGTGGCTGCGCGCGCACGAGGTGCCCACGCGCGTCTGGTACAGCGCCGCGCTCGATGGCGGCCCACCCCAGCGGCACTCCGTCCTCCTGCTGCACAACGCGCTCCGGCTGCGCGAGCTGCTCGCGCGAGAGCGCATCGACCGTCCGCTCCGGGATTGGGCCGCGCGCCGCGCCTTCGCCGCGTTCCTGTCCCGTGGCGCCTGCGCTCCGGGCCGCGCGCTGCCGCGGCTTCCGGCGCTCATCACCCACTCACTGTCCGCGCTCTCCGCCGCCGTGCGCGGCTGGCTGGAGGCGGCACGGAGGAAGCACCATGTCCCCGACCGAGCTGGAACCCCGCCGGAGCTTGCCCCCGGCACGCTCCCTCCCCCTGGAGCCCTCGCCAGCGCTGGAGCTGGAAGACATCCAGGGTTTGTTGCTGCACGGCTATAGGGAGATGAACGCGCTGGCGCTGCTGTTCCTGCGCATCGAGGACGCGAGCGCCTGCCGGCAATGGCTCCGCGAGCTGTCCAGCGGCGTCATCACCTCGGCGGACCCGGTGGAGCACCAGCGCCACGCGCGCGAGCGGGGCAAGGACTACCCGCGCGTCAACCTCGCGCTGACGCCCCGGGGACTCGCGGCGCTCGGCCTTCCCGAGGAGGTGCTGACCACCCTGCCCCTCGAGCTGCGCGAGGGCATGGCACGCCGCGCGCGCGAGCACCTGCGCGACGTGGACGCCAACGCGCCGGAGCACTGGCGCATTGGCGGGACGCGCTTCGAGGACGACCTCCACGTGCTGCTCATGCTCTACGCGGCGGACGAGGCGGGCATGGACCGGCTGCTCCACGACCACTCCATGCTCGCGGAGCAACAGGGGCTGCGCGTGGTCCACGTGCAGCAAGGCCGGCGCAGGCACCAGCCCGGCGACCCTCCCGGCTACTTCCGGGACCACTTCGGCTTCCTCGACGGCCTGTCCCAGCCGCGCATCGAGGGCCACAAGGACCCCGCTGGCGTCCCGCGCGACTACGACCGGCCCGTGAAGAACGGAGAGTTCATCCTCGGCCACCTCAACGAGTACGCGGAGTACCCGCTCTCTCCCTGCGTGCCGGAGCGCTTGGACCTCGCGGACGAGCTGCCCGCATGCCCGGGCCGCGCGGACTGGAAGGATTTGGGACACAACGGCAGCTACCTCGTGGTGCGCAAGCTGGAGCAGGACGTGGACGCCTTCGAGCGCTTCCTCGACGAGCACGCCTCGCTCGCGCCGGAGGGCGCCCCGGAGGACCGGCGCGAGTGGCTCGCGGCGAAGCTGGTGGGCCGCTGGCGCAACGGCGCGCCCCTCGTAGCGGCGAAGCGCGGCCCACTGCACCGCCTGCTTCCGTCCCTGTCGCGCCGCGAGAAGGCGAAGCCACCGCTCGTGTCACCGGTGAGCACGAAGGACGTGGACAACAGCTTCCTCTACGGGCGCGACGACCCGCACGGGTACGGGTGCCCGGTGACGGCGCACGCCCGGCGGTGCAACCCGCGCGATGCCCAGCCACCCTCGCGCGAGCTGTCCACGGAAGTCACGCGCCGCCACCGCCTGCTGCGGCGGGGCTTCAACTACGCGGACGACAGCGGACGGGGCCTGCTCTTCATCGCGCTCAACACCAGCTTTGGCCGGCAGTTCGAGTTCATCCAGCGCAGCTGGGTACACTTCGACCAACTTGGAGGGGTGGAGGGCGCGGAAGACCCACTGGCCGGCGACGGCGGCGGACGGCTCGTCATCCCCCAGCAACCCGTGCGGCAATGTGTGGCGGACCTTCAGCGCTTCGTGACCACGAGAGGAGGCGGGTATTTTTTTATGCCGAGCCTGAAAGCGATTCGCGTCCTCGCGGCGTTGGAGCGCCCGGCTCCGGAGTGAATGCGCGAAGTGGCGGGCGGGATGCATGGCCGTCGGGCCTGTTATGGCAGACTCACGGCATAGGGGCTCGAAGCATCCATGATCGCCACAGCACATCGGAGTTCGCGCATGGCCGGATGGGATGACCTCGTCGTGGCGGTGACACGACCCACGGGGGGACGTCTGGAGGACTCGGCCATCTCGACGCTGGTGGAGACGCTGCTGGGCACGCGGGAAGCGCAGCTCACGCTGCTCCAGCAGCTCCAGCGCGACGTGCGTCAACTCCAGGAAGGCCCATTCCACGCGGGCCGCATCCACCTGGAGTCGGCGCTGAAGCCGCACCGCACGCGGGACGAACGGCTGGAGCTGCTCAAGGCCGCGCGCGGCAGCTTCACGGACGCGCTGGGCATGGAGCGCGACAAGGCGCGCGTCTCGCTCACCGCCCTGCACCTGGGCTTCTGCTGGCTGCTGCTCGGCGCGGAGAAGGACGCGCGCGAGTGGATCCAGATGGCGCACCGCACGGCGGTGGAGGCCATGAAGGACATCCTCACCGAGGCCGCCACCGACAAGGGCCTGACGCACAACCGCTACCTGGACCCCGCGCTGACCTTCTTCATGTTCTTCACCAGCGCGGCCACGCTGGGCGCCGGCTACCTCTTCTGGGACCACGTCATCAGCAAGCGCACTGACAAGGTCATGCGCCGGGCGCTCACGCAGCTGGAGTCGCTCGCGGACTACGTGGACATGGTGGGCGAGGTCCGCCTCCGCCTGGGTGAGATTCCCACCGCCGTCCCCCGCTACGAGCTGTCCCACGGCCTCGACGAGAGCCGGTTCCTCTCCCGGGTCACCATCCGGAAGCTCATCAGTGACAGGGAGGCCATGTACTTCAATGGCCGGGAGACCCGGAAGGTCACCTGGAACGACACCGAGCGCTCCGAGGTCATCACCCGCGAGCTGCTCTGACCGTCGGAAGCAATCGGATTCCGGCCCCACCGTAGAGCAGGCATGAGCGCTGGAAGTGGGAGGCACCCGCCATCCCACATCCAGCGGATGTCACACGCCTGTTCGAGGGTGTTTTCAGGAAAGCCCCGACGGGAACGTCAGAGGGGCGCGACATAGTGCGCGACTTCTGAAAGGAGGGCGACGGTGGTGGCCCAGACGATGCTTGTGTTCATTCCAGTCATTCTGCTGATCGCCGCGGCGGTGGTGATTCCCAGCCCGCGACGGCGTTCCCGGCGCGGCTAAGCGCCTACGGCGGGGGCCCCGGTAAGAGGGGGGCCCCGCCCCTTGAAGCTCACCGGTTCAGCGGGACTTCGTTGATCCAGTGAAACCTCCGGTGGAGGAGCAGGTACTTCGACTCATCCACCTTCTCGAGCACGACGTGCAGCGTGTGCTCGCCCACCGTTCCCTGAAGGATGAGAGAGTTCGCGTCCGGCTGCTCGTATTCGAGGAGCTTGGGGACGTCGGCCCTGTCCATGCGGGTCAGGACGAGGGCCCGCTCCTCGGGGCGGACCATCGCGCGGAAGTTCTGCCGCGAGTCATCCATCATCCGGATGCGCGCGCCCCGGGCCGGGCCGAAGGTGATTTCCCTCCAGCGGACCGGGTCGGTGATCAGCGGCGGCAGCTCCTGTCCATCCCAGACGAAGGATTGGACCGTGTAGATGCCGTAGAGCGGCGGGCGGGGCGCGGAGTCGCCGTACTCCGCGCGCTCCTGGAGCTTCTCCCGCGTCATCGAGAACGCGCACCATCCCAGGAACAGCACCTTCACCGCGCGGCTGCCCCACTCCACCTGACGCGTGGAGAACGGCGTGCGCAGCACCACCGGGGCCACCGCGCGATTGAGGACGAGGAAGTCGGCGAGCCGGCGCAAGTCTGGAAGCAGGAGGAACCCCGCCATCAGCAGCAGGTGCGTGGAGAGGAGCTTCACGGGGACGTCATAGAAGTAGTTGAGCGCCGCCACGTTGCTCATCACGGCCACCACCACCAGCGCGCCCAGTGTGGTGGTGCGGCGGAAGCACAGGAGCACCGCGCCCAGGACCTCGGCGCCGCCGGTGAAGAGGTTGTAGCCGGGCGAATACCCCATGAAGGTCCAGACGAGGCCCATGGGTGACATCTCGCCGAGGGGCTGCGTCAGCCGCTCCAGCGAGGGGAACAGGAACTGCGTCTTGAGGACCTTGGCCAGGCCGTACGACAGCATGGCGGCGAAGAGCATGTAGCGGACGTAGACGCGCAGCCCCGCGTGGAGCGTCACGTACCCCGGCCGGCGCCGGTCCAGCACGGACCACACGAGCGTCACCGCCACCGTGATGACCGCCTGGATGAGCAACTGGACGTAGTTGAACGTCGTGTCCCCACTGCCGTTGGGGAGCATGGGGACGTCCACATCGAAGCGCGCCGCCACCTGGTAGACGAGGTCCTGCCACAGCACCTCGTACTTCTCGGTGAGCGTGTCCGAGCCCGGGAGCAGGTCCAGCGGGAACGGCAGGCAGTAGACGAGCAGGTAGACGAAGGCCAGCCGGAAGGCGATGCGCCGCCCGAGCCCCCAGCGTGCCCCGGCCGGAGACGGAGCGGAGGTAACGCTCCCCATCCCGGGCGCTTCGGAAGTGGGCGGGTGCGACGGGACTTCGGCAAGACTCATGGAGAGGGACTCCCTGGCGAGCACGGGGTAGCCGCGAAAGCCTACGTGGGCGGCGATGGGTCCCCAAATACCTGTTCCCCGGCGGTGTAGAGTGCGGTCGGCCCAACCGCACGGAGCCGCCGTGGCTGAACGTCCCACCGTCCTGGTCGTCGATGATGATCCGCACCTGCGTGAAATCGTCCGCTTCGCGCTGGAGCAGGGAGGCTTCCGCGTGGACGAAGCCGCGGACGGGCGGGCCGCGCTGGAGCAGGTGCGGCGCTCGGTGCCGGCGCTCATCGTCCTGGACATCATGATGCCGGAGCTGGATGGGCTCGGCGTGTGCCGCGAAGTCCGCCGCACGCACGAGCTGCCCATCGTCTTCCTGTCCTCGCGCGACGACGAGGTGGACCGCATCCTCGGGCTGGAGCTGGGCGGCGACGACTACCTCACCAAACCCTTCAGCCCGCGCGAGCTGGTGGCGCGCGTGAAGGCGGTGCTGCGGCGCGCCCGGCCCTCCCCTGCCCTCGCCCCGGAGCCCGCGCCGGCCGCATCGAAGATGCAGGAGCGCGGCCCGCTGCGCATGGACGCGGAGCGCTGGCGCGCGTGGTGGGGCGAGCACGAGGTGGTGCTCACCGTGACGGAGTTCCAGCTGCTGGCCACGCTGCTGCGCGTGCCGGGCAAGGTGTTCACGCGCGACGAGCTGATGACGCGCGTCTACGACGATGTGGTGGTGAGCGACCGCACCATCGACAGCCACGTGCGCCGGGTGCGGCAGAAGTTCGCCGCGGCCGGCGGAGAAGTCATCGAGACGGTGCATGGCCTCGGCTATCGGCTCGCCCTTCCCTGACCGGCGCGCGCGCCCGCGCCTGTGGATGGTCTTCGCCGCGGTGGGCGTGGCGGGCTTCGTGCTGACGCTGGCGGGGCTGTCCTTCGTGCGCGTCTATGACAACCAGCTCATCCGGCAGACGGAGACGGAGCTGATTGCCCAGGGCGCGGTGGTGGCGGAGGTCTACCGCTCGGTGCTGCGCCAGCAGGTGGACCCGGCGCACTACGGCCGGGTGAGCACGGCGCGCTGGCCCTACCCCGTTCCCGACGACAAGCGGCTGCGGCCCATCCTTCCCTCCCTGAAGGCCTCGGACGCGCCGCTGCCGCCGGACGAGACGCCCGAGCCGTCCCACCTTCCCGCGGAGCGCCACGCGAGAGAGGCGGGCACGCTGCTGAGCCCGATGCTGGAGCAGGTGCGAGCCACGACGCTGGCGGGCATCCGCGTGGTGGACTCGGAGGGCGTGGTGGTGGCCAGCAGCAGCGCGGAGCTGCTCGGCACCTCGCTGGCGGACCGGCCGGAGGTGCAGCGGGCGTTGCAAGGCGAGCCCACCAGCGTGCTGCGCCGCCGCTACGCGGAGCCCGAGGACACGCCGCTGGCCTCGCTCAGCCGGGACACGGGCATCCGCGTCTCGGTGGCGCTGCCGGTGCTGGAGGGTGAGCGCGTCTGGGGCGCGGTGGTGCTGGCGCGCACGCCGATGACGTTCGCGAAGGCCATGTACGCGGACCGGTGGAACCTCACCGCGACGGGGCTGGTGCTGCTGGGAGCCGTGGGGCTGATGTCGCTGGCGGCGGCGGCGCTGGTGGGCCGGCCGGTACGGGCGCTGGTGAAGCAGACGCGCGCCATCGCCGCGAGCGCTCCGTCGGGCTTCGAGCCGGTGGCGCGTCCGGTGGTGGCGGAGCTGGCGGAGCTGTCCGAAGCACTGGCGGGCATGGCCACGGCGCTGCGGGACCGGAACCAGTACATCCGCTCGTTCGCGGCCAACGTGTCGCACGAGTTCAAGACGCCACTGGCCTCCATCCAGGGCGCGGTGGAGCTGTTGCGAGACAGCGCGGACGTGATGTCCCCGGAGCAGCGGGCGCGGTTCCTCGCCAACGTCGACGCGGATGCGCGGAGACTGACGCGGTTGGTGCAACGGCTGTTGGAGCTGGCGCGCGCGGACTCGATGACGGCCACGCCCGCGCGGGTGGAGCTGGCGCCGCTGCTGGAGGGACTCGCGACGAGGGCCCGCGCGGAGGGCGTGGCGGACGTCCAGGTGACACCGGGGCCCGCGGGGCTCGCGGTGGCGCTGCCGGCGGAGGTGCTGGACGACGTGCTGTGGCAGCTCGTCACCAACGCGCGCCAGCACGGCGGCGAGGGCGTACGGGTGGGCCTCGCGGTGGAGTCGGACGGCGCGGGCCCGGTGCGCGTGGTGGTGCGGGACAACGGACGTGGCATCTCCGAAGCAAACCAGGCCCGCATCTTCGACGCCTTCTTCACCACCGCGCGCGAGCGGGGCGGCACGGGGCTGGGCTTGACGATTGCCCAGTCGATGCTGCGAGCCTTCGGCGCGGGACTGGAGCTGCTGCCCTCGCAGGCCCAGGGCACGGGCGCCACCTTCGCGGTGGTGGCGCCCGCGCCGGTGACTCAGCGGAAGTAGCTCTCGGAGATATCCACCGAGTAGCCCAGCTCCAGCGTGGGCGCGGACGCGGCCACGAGGTACTGACGGAACTGCAGCTCCTTGCCGGGCAGCCCTGCTTCGGAGCCGCTCGCGGACGCGGCGGTCTCCACCTGCTCCAGACTGCCGCCCTCGCGGCGGTAGTTGAACACCGCCGGGAAGTGCGCGCGGGCGCGCAGCTCGGCCACGGGCCAGGAGACGCGCGGCAGCGCCAGCTTCAGCCGGCCCGAGAGGTGGAACACGCCCAGGTCGCGCGTCAGCACCACCTCCAGCGCGCCGCTCGTCTCTCCGAGCCGCGCGGGAGCGACCTTCAGCTTCAGCGTGCCCTCCTGCGTCTCCACGGGAACGGGAATGGAGTTGAGCGTGATGCGCTCCAACCGATGTCCCTCGGGAAGCTCCAGCTCCAGCGGCTGCTCGCGGTCCAGGCTCAGCGCATAGCTCACGCGCAGCGTGGCACGGCCCTCCAGCGTGGACACCCAGGACGCGGTGGCCTCGGCGATGCGAGGCTCCAGCGGCGGACGCACCTGCGGCTTCTGGCTCTGCGCCACCTGCGCCACGGCCGTGCGCCAGCCGACGCGCAGCGCGCCCTGCACCGGGTACACGGAGTAGGACTCGCCCCCGGACGCGGGCAGCGGCTCCATCAGCGTGAAGGCCGACGTATCCGCCTCCAGCGCCAGCGGCACCGGCGCGACGCCGGGAGCGAAGCGCAGCTGCGCGCGACGCTCCGAGCCCGTGCCCGGCGAGCGGACGGAGAGGCTCACCTCGAAGGTATACCGCCCGGCCTTTCGCGTGAGCAGGCAGAGGTATCCATCCACGACGCCCACGGTGGCGTCATCCAGCGTGGGCAGCTCACTGGGGTACGTGTCCGCGTCGAGCTGGAGCAGGCGCACCTGCGTCCAGCGCTTGTCCGCGAGCACCTCCACGTCGAACTGGCCATCCACGAAGAGGGCATCCGAGGAGAGGCGGCCCTTGAGCTGGCTCTTCACCATCGCCTCCATCGGAGGCGGCGTGGACGGCGCGGAGTCGCGCTGCGCATAGAGGGAGATGATCTGATCCAGCGGCACGGTGGCACTGCCCGAGGGGGTGGAGGCCGGCGCGCCGTTGGTGGCCAGCAGGAGCCCGAGGACGAGAGGCAGGGTGGACATGGCAATCAGCTCGCTTCCGGGGTGACAGGGGTGACGGGAACGGTGGCGGCCACGGCGGCGGCGCGCGGCGGCTCACCGGGCTGCGAGAGGTCGGACAGGAAGGCGCGCACGCTGGCGCGCGTGGAGAGCACCATCAGGCCGAGCAGCGCCGCGAGGATCTCCAGCGTGTAGATGAGGCCGGTGTAGCCATCGAGGATGACCGCGAAGGTCGGCACCACCAACGTCGCGCCCCACAGGCCCGCGAGCACGGCGATGCGCTCCTTGGGGAAGGCCCACCGGAGCCAGGCCACGACCGCCGCGCCCAGGCCGAGCGCCGAGATGGCATACGCGACGTAGAAGTTCATGAACGCGGCCAGGTACGAGAGCAGCACGAAGAAGAAGCCGTAGACGCCGGCCAGCAGGTACATCTCGTGGAGCGCGAGCTGCCGGCGGTGGCGCAGGCCGAGCGCGGCGAGCAGCGCCAGCAGGCCCACGAAGGGCACCCACGCGCGGCCCGCCATGGTGGACACCATCGCGTCGAACGTCTTCTCCGAGGGCAGGATGACGCCCAGGTTCACGCCGGACTCCAGGGACTTGAAGGCCCAGTCCAGCGTCACGGCGTCGCTCTGCGTCTGCACGGACGTCGCGGCGAGCACGTCGGCCGGGTAGTCGTAGTTCTCCCCTCCCTCGACGGCGAAGTGGAGGCTGACGTCGCGGGCCGGCAGCGCCGGATCCAACTTGTAGACGAACGAGTTCAGGCCCCGGGCGCGGTAGCGGATGGAGAAGCTCGCGGTGGCGTCCTTCGCGATGCGGCCCGTCCACACGAGCCGGTTGCCGGACTCGCCCAGGTCCAGGCTGGACTCCTTGCCATCGACGAGGAACTTCAGCTCCGAGAGGAGCACCTGCGACTTGTCCATCTCGATGGGGAAGATGAACGCCACGTCGATGTCGCGGCCCTCGGTGTTGGCCACGGCGTAGTCCGCGTCGAACGTGAAGTCGAAGCCGGAGAAGTAGCGCAGACCGCGCTTGCGGTAGTTCATCTGCGCCTTCACGCGAACGTGCTGACGGTCGAAGGGCAGCGGCTTCAGCTCGGTGAAGATGGTGCCGCTGTGCACGTAGCGCAGCGACGGCGCGGGCTGCGTGACGGGCGCGCCCCAGCGGTCCTCCACCGCGGCGGCCAGCTCCGAGTTGGCGAAGTCGGTCCGGTCCGCCACCTGGCTGGCGATGACCGTCGTGGCGAAGATGACGATGAGGAGGCTGCCGAAGACGTGGTGGGCGACGAGCCACCGGAGAGCCCGGCGCAGGGCTCCGTCAGGCGCCCTCGGGGAACGGGGAGGAACAGGAGGAGCGTTCATGGGCGCAGGATGGGCGCCCGCTGTGCAACCCGGATGATCCGCCCGTGCGCTTCCCGAGGAATGTTTGTGCGGATTTCGTGCAGAGTGAGCCGATCTGCATCAAAGTCCTACCCAGCATGGAGGATGCCTACGATCGCACACAGACACACCTGGAGTGGTTGTCTGTAGGCAGATCAGAATCGCCTGATCCTGATGTCGATTTTTTTGACCTGCGGATCAGCGCCGATCAGGGCCCCGGCATACACCGTCCGTGTGATCCAACCACATAGACCCACCTCCTCTCGGAAGCATGTAACCCATGTTGCACGCTGTAGTGGCGGGGGCCTGACGCCCCTGAACCCTCCTGGAGGGCGCACCGTCCGTGAACCTTTCCGGGCGCGAGGACCCAGGGGGTAGACGGTTTCCTGATCGCTACACAGATCGCGGAGGTCTGGATCAACGCCGTGTCTCTGTCGTAGTGGATGGTCGCGATCAGCTCACGTGCCCGGCACCCATGTGTCTTCAGGGTGCGACAGGCTGCGACAGGTATGGGAGGTGCGTGACAGGGCTGTTGCACGCACCGGGAAACAGGGATGCGGACACCGGCGCTCGCCGGACGCGCGCAAGGGCCTGACGCTTCGTGCTCGGGCTCGTTGGGAGGCAGTGACCGTGGGCGGGTTGGACTGGGTGCAGGTCGACGTGGGCTTTCCCCTGAGCCTCGCCGTGGTGGGCGCCGCGCGCCTGCTGGGGATGGAACGGCGGGCGTTCCTGGGCGCCATCGTGGAGCTGCAGATCTGGGCCGTGCAGGCCCTCCCCTCCGGACGCTTCGAGCCCTTCGCCGCGTCCGCCGGACGTCCGCGGGACGCGTCCGCGGACGAGGCGATCTGGTGTGAAGCGGTCGAGGGCGCCGTCCGCTGGACAGGCACTCCCGGGGCGTTCTGGGAAACGCTGATCCGCACCGGCATCCTCGTCCGCGAAGGCGACAGCGTGCGGCTCACGCTGTGCGATCGCTACGTGCAAGTCCTCGAAAAGAGGAGGAAAGAAGCCGAGCGCAAACGAAGAGAACGCGCCGCCAAGGCCGCCGCAGCGTCCGGAGGACGTCCCGCGGACGCACCGGGGACATCCAGCGCTAGAAAGAAGAAGGAGAAGGAGAACGAGAAGAAGATCCTTTCTTCTGCAGCAGCAGCGATGGAGGGGTTGGACGAGTTGGCGATCGGTTTGTCCCCGGGACACTTCGCGCCCGTTCCACTCGCACCCGTTCCACCGCCACCGCCTCCGGACGAGGCCCAGGACGCGGAAGTCGATCCCGTCCAGCTCGCCCTGCCCGGCACGCACCTGGTGCCCGTGTCGCTGCCTCCCGAGGAGCGGATCACGGAGGATCAGCCCGAGGCCGCGCCTCCACCCCACCCGCCCCAGGCCCAGGCGGAGCGCTTCTTCGAGAGCTTCCAGAACGAGCGCGTCCGCGCCTTCCGCGGCGTCCCGCGCGAGGACATGCCCGCGGGCTGGCCCGACTGGTACCGCCACGCGCTGGCGAAGGTGGGCGGTGACGAGGGCCGGCTGATCGCGGCCTGCCGCGGCTACCTGCAGTCCGACTGGGGCCGTTCACGTCAGCCGGTGGGAACCGCTGTCGCCTTCTGCTCGCCGAAGGTCTGGGTCCGCTACGTGCCGCACGAGCCGCCCGACTCCGTGGTGGCCGCCGAGACGTCCGCGCCCGCCGCCGTGTCCGTGGACGCGTCCACCCCGGCTGGCCGCACCTGGCAGCGCTGCCTCATGCGGCTGAATGATCAGGGCAAGCGCTACGCCCTGCTGTGGCTCCAGAAGGCCCGTCCGGTGGACGTGGCGGACGGTCGGCTGATCCTCGCCGTGCCCGACGTCTACTTCCGCCAGTGGGTGGAGGAGAACTACGGCGCGATGGTGGAGCTGCTGGTGCGCGAGTGCGGCCTGCACGGCGTGGACTGGCGCGTGGTACCGCACGAGCACACGGCGGAGGCGGCCACGGGCCACATGCGGTAGGCGGGCAGGCCCGGCGGTCCCACGGAAGTCGCCACGGTGGGAAGTCCCCTTCTCATCCCCGCCGGGCATGTCCCTTGCTGAAGACAGGGCGGGAGAGCACAGCGGGGAGGATGGATGCGCGGCGGGGATGAGAAG
>NZ_JABBJJ010000192.1 GCF_012933655.1 Pyxidicoccus fallax
CCCGAGCGCTTCACGGTGCACGTCTGGTCCCCCCTCCTCCGGGGCCTCGCGCTGGCGGCACGGCTCGTGGCGATGGGCTGCCTGCTCTTCTTCAGCACGTGGCTCATCCTGGACATCCTCGCGAACCAGCAGAGCCTCCAGCCCCGGCCGCTGGTGCTGGGCCTGGTACTCGGAGTGCCGCTGCCGCTGGCACTCGCCGCGCTGCTGCGGTGGAGCGCCCGCGCGACGGTGGACGTGGAGGCCACCCGCCTGGTGCTCACCCTGCGAAGCGGCGCGCGGATGGAGATTCCCCACGACGCCGTGGAGGCCGTGCGCCCCTGGAGGCTGCCACTGCCCGGGCCCGGGCTCTCGCTGCGGATGAAGTCGGGGCGCGTTTTCGCGCATGGCCTGGAGCTGGAAGACGCGGTGCCGCTGCTGGAGGCGCTCGGCCGTCACGGCACGCTCGGCGCGGCACAGTCCCATCCCCTGGTGCGCTACGGGCAGGCGAGGCACGCCCTGTGGCGCCGTCGCTGGTACCACGTGGTGGCCAGGCTCATCGTGTACCCGATGCTGCCCGCGGGCATCCTGTTCCAGCTCCACCAGCGCATCGCCTTTGGAGGCGTCCTCGGCGAGTGGCAGTCCTACGGGCTTGGGGCCTGGCTGCGCTCGTTCGAGCGGGTGTACACGCAGGTGTTCCTCAACTTCTTGCTCTGCGCCTGCTTCATCCGCCTGTGGGTGGAGGCACTGTCGCTCGTGGGAGCGTGGCTGATGCCGTCTCGCGCGAGAGGCGTGCGGCGCGGCGCGGAGTGGCTCGGCCGGCTCGCGTACTACGTGGGGCTGATGGTGCTGCTCGGCGCGCGGCTGCTGGGCAACGAGTGAGCGCGGGCTGAAAACGACAGGGCCCCCGACCCGTGTGGAGGTCGGAGGCCCCGGTGCTCACGCTACGCGGTCATCACGGCGTGGCGGGATTGAACTTCGCGCTCTCCCAACCCATCTTGTCGTGGCCGTTCTTGTTCCACTCGGGGTTCTTGCCGGCGGGCACCTGGGCGTCGGTGAACTGCGGCGCGCCCGTGCCGGAGCCGGAGCCCGAGAAGATGCTCACGCCGATGGTGGTGCCGAAGTAGGTCGGGTGCGTGTTGTCCGACTGGATGTAGTCGTAGCTGGTGCTCGAGCTGACGAAGTGCGTGTTCGCGTCGCGCAGGGTGCCGCGCAGCGTGGAGGTGATGCGGGTGACGTACGCGGACTCGGACTCGCCCGCGCGGTAGCGGATGGCCTCGGAGTCAATCTGACCGTCGCCGTTGGAGTCGTACTCGGCGGCCATCATCTCCGCGAACGAGTCGGCGCACTGGAAGCCGTAGGTGGCGGCGAGGTTACAGGTCCGCCAGTTGCTGCGCGCCAGCAGGGGCAGGAACTTGTCGCGCTTGTTGATGCGCTGGCCGGTGGCCGAGTCCGTGCAGCTGGTGAGCACGTTGTCGGCGTCGAAGCCCGGGTAGTAGATGTTGGAGACGATCTTCACCTTCGCCGAGGTGGCGTACTGGTTGATCGCCTGCATGGCGCGCTCGGTGTACGTGGTGCACGCGGCCAGCGCGTTTTCCAGGCCCGAGTAGTTGCAGGTGCCCGTCTGGTCCGAGAAGGCGCTGCGGGCCTGCAGGTAGTCGTTGCCGCACATCTCGAACATCACGACGCGCGTGTTGGTGGCCTGCATGTACGAGCGCTCGGCGACAATCTTGTTGTTGTAGATGTCGTCGGCCCTCGCGCCGGACTTGGTGCGGCGGATGACCTCCATGTCCGTGTTCCACTTCTGCGCCAGGTACTCGCCCTGGACCACGGGAGCGGCGCGGCGGGCCACGCCGCTGATGCCACCGTTGTAGCCGGCGTAGATGGAGTCGCCGTACGCCACGATGCGGTACTTCGTCGTGGCCGTGGACCGGTCGATGGTCCACGAGGTGTTCTGGTTGATGGTGCTCGCCATCGCGCTACCGCCGACCGTGAAGGCCGCGCACATGGCAACGAAGGACATCCCGCTGCGACGGAAGGACATGCCCCGCTCCTTTTTCCCGTGGGGGGTTGTAGGGGGAGCGCGGACGCTACACGCAGTTGATTCGACAATCACCCTGAATCAGGAATAACGCGCCATGTCAGGAATAGCGGGTATAGACAGACCCGCCCTTTCGTCGCAGTGCGTTGTCGTGTTTCTGACGCGTTGGAATGTTTGACGCAATGTTTCACGATGTCTCACGGGGCTCTAGAGTGCGCGGCGTGAGTGTGTCCCGGGGCGCGCGAGCGCTGGCGCAGTGGCTGTTGCTGGGTGCGGTGGTGGGAGTGGTGTGCGGCGTGGCGTCGGCGGTGTTCCTGTACCTCTTGGAGGAGGCGACGCGCTTCCGCGAGGCGCACGAGGGGCTCGTGTACGCGCTGCCGCTGGCGGGGCTGGTGCTGGGGGCGGTGTACGGGAAGTGGGGCGTGCCCATCCGCGGGGGCAACAACCTGGTGCTGGACGCGGTGCACGAGGGCGACGCGCAGGTGCCGCTGCGGATGGCGCCGATGGTGCTGGTGGGCACGGTGCTGACGCACCTGTTCGGAGGGAGCGCGGGGCGCGAGGGCACGGCGGTGCAGATGGGAGGGAGCCTCGCGGACGCGGTGGCGCGGCGGTTCCGGGTGGGGCCGGAGACGCGGCGCGAGCTGCTGGCGGCGGGAATCGCGGGTGGCTTCGGCTCTGTGTTCGGGACGCCGGTGGCGGGAGCGGTGTTCGGGCTGGAGGTCGTGGTGGTGGGGCGGCTGGGCTACGAGGCGCTGCTGCCCGCGCTGACGGCGTCCATCGTTGGAGATCTGGTCACGCGGGGGCTGGGCATCGGGCACACGGCGTATCCGGTGCCTGGGGAGCTGCCGCTGACGGCGTGGGTGCTGGCGAAGTGGCTGGTGTTCGCGGTGGCGGTGGCGGTGGTGGCGGTGGTGTTTGTCGAGCTCACGCACGGGCTGAAGAAGGTGTCGGAGAAGCGGGTGCCGTGGCTGCCGGCGCGGATGGCGCTGGGAGGCGTGGCGGTGGTGGCGCTGTGGAAGCTGGCGGGGACGGACGCGTACCTGGGCCTGGGAGTGCCGGGGATTCTGAGGGCATTCGAGGACCCGGCGCTGCCCGAGTCGGCGTTCGCGTGGAAGCTGGTGTTCACGGCGGTGACGCTGGGAGCGGGGTTTCTCGGGGGAGAGGTGACGCCGCTGTTCTTCATTGGCGCGGCGCTGGGGAACGTGCTGGCGCGGTTGCTGGGGTTGCCGGTGGATCTGGGCGCGGCGGTGGGGCTCGCGGCGCTGTTCGCGGCGGCGGCGAACACGCCGCTGGCGCTGTCCATCATGGCGGTGGAGTTGCTGGGCGCGAGCGTGCTGCCACACGTGGTGATTGTGTCCACGGTGGCGTATCTGCTCACGGGTCACCGGGGCATCTACCCGGCGCAGCGATTTGCCCGGTTGAAACACGGAGGGCCGCTGCTGCGGAGGTTGGTGCCGCTGCGGGAACTGCCCGGGGAGGATGCTGCGGGGCGAGAGCCCCCGGGCCCGAAGGGCCCGGGGAGCGGAGGCTGAGGGCTATTCCGGGTAGTGGTAGACGCGCCCGTCGTCACCGACCAGCCAGATATTCCAGACACCCAGCACTGGCGCCACCGTGGTCGTTACCGCGACGTCGTACAACGGCCTGTCCGGATTAGCGTCAACGCCCCCAGGGCCGATGAAGGAGGGCGAGGCCGCCCAGCCGAACGAAGTCAACCGGCGCAGCTTTCCAGGAACCAGCGGGGTAGCCGGGTTAGCGACTGCGGGAGCGCCCCGCTCCACCACGAACGCCGCACTGGAACCCGCAATGGGTCTCGTCACACTGGTGAAGGTAGCGGTCTCAGCTCCCGCCGGTGGAACAGTCCTCGCCCAGTTCGTTCCGTCCCACCGCAACGCCAGTCCATTGTCTCCCACCGCATAAGCCAGCGAGGAACTGGCCATCACCACCCCACGCAAGCGTCCGGTGTACCCGGCGGGCGTATCAAGCGGATGACTCATTGGAGCGCTCGTGTAGGGCGGCGTAAAGGAATGCAAGCGCGGCAGTAGCGGGGGGGCCGGGTTGCTGCGGTTGTCTCCCACCACCAAGAGCCGGGAGGCATCCCATGCATGCACGTCCCAGTATGCATCGAAGCTGTCCCGCACTCGGGTCAGCGAAGCACCCGGCACCCACTCATACAACTGCCCATCCGTGGTCACCGCATACAGCTTCAACGACGGGGTGCTGAAACCCACAAGGCCGGTGAAATAATGGCCACTGCCAATGTTGGTAGCGGTCGCAGTCAAGATGCACCGGATCCCGTCGTGCTCGGCGAGCCGCCCTCCCTCTCCCGCCAGGAAGACGGTATCCGTATCAGGACGCACCCAAGCCGCGTACCAGTCCGTGGTTCCGCAGTTGTTGGCGCTCGTGGGACCGACTTCCTTGAAAGCGACGTCCGGCCTCGTGCGCACGGCCAGCACGCCCTCCATGCCCGCCACCCACACCGGGTACCCGTCCAGCGGGTCCACCGCCACCGTCCTCCAATCGTGACTGTCGCCCCCAAGCGCGGCCTGACCGACGACCCGCTGCAACGTGCCCCCGCAGTCCGCCCCATCATCCACCAACTCATTGCAGTTGTTGTCGACGGCATCGCAGACCTCGTCCGCGCCGTCCTTGGTGACAGGGTCCGCGTCATCGCAGTCCGCGTGGTTATCTCGCACGTGGTTGGCTGGCGGCTGAGTGGGAGCGCAAATTCGAGCCGCCGAGGCCGACTTATTGCCCTGGCCGTCCCAGTCCACGTCCGGGTAGTAGTCCACGGGCGGCGTCGCGCTGCACTCCGTCGCGCTCCCCGCCGCATTGCAGACGTACGTCCCAGTGCAGATGTCGGCGTTGCACTGGGCTCCCTTGCCCCGATCTCCACCGATGAACGGTTCATCCTCTCCGCCAGTGCAGTTGTCATCCCGGTTGTTGCACAGCTCCTGCGCACCAGGATGAACCTCTTTCACACTGTCGTTGCAGTCAAACTGACCGTTCGTCACCTTGACGAAGTTGGGCCCCGGAGACTCGCACTGCACGGTGGGATTCTCATTGCGGCCATACCCGTCTCCGTCTCCATCCGGGTACCAGTGGCTGTCCACCTCATCGGCCACCCCTCCCACGCAATTGTTGTCTCTGCTGTCGCAGAGTTCCGGTGCCCCGGGATAGGTCTGAGCCCCGGTCTGGGCCGAATCGTCGCAGTCCGTCCCTCCGTTCGCGGTGGGCACGTAGCCGTCACCATCCTCATCGGGCGTTACCAATGTCACCCGCTGCTCAGGCTTCTGGCCCGTTCCGCTCAGGTCGAGGTTCAGCCGCTCTTCGTCCACCTTGGGTCCTTCGCAGGTCTGCTCGTGCGCCGTGACGACGAGCCGGAGTTTCTCGCCCCATTGCTCCTTGCGAAGGATGGTTACTGTCAGCGGCGACACCTGTGTGCGCAGGTTGGTAACGACGCTCTCATCCAGCACGTTCGTCGGGGTCGCCGCATCGAACACATTCACGGCGATACAGCCCTTCTTGAAGCTTGGGGTGTACTCGACCAGGACCGTGATGAAGCGCTCGTTCTCGAGTTCCTCCAGGCTCGGCACGGTGCAACCGGCGAATCCCAGCGACAGCACGGCACCCCACGTCAGCAGGCGGTTCATCGCGCACCTCCCTGCGCCACGACCGTCTCCGAGTCCCCCATGAGGAGCCAGGTCACCACGGCTCCGGCCACCGCCACGCCCGCCGTGCCGAAGAGGATGTTGGCCGTCTTCGCACTGCTCTGCGCCTGCCCGTGCCGCTCCACCAACTCCTCGCGGAACTGCGCTCCTCGGGCATCATCGAGCTGACTCCGGGACGACAGGCCGAAGTACGTCCCCGCGCCTCCAGCGGCGACTCCGGCCCCCAGCAGCACCATGCTCACCACCGGCACTCGGCGCGTCCACGGCCTCCCCGCGGATACCTGGGTGGGAGGCTCTTCCGAACGTGTGGGCACCAGGTCCGGCCGAGCCACCTGCTCCCGGGTCTCTGTCGAAGTCGACACTCCGTCCACCGCGCCCGGCGACGAAGCCTCGGGACGTGGTTGCGCGACCCTTGGTGAGTCCGTGCGCTTCCGAGCCAGCTCGGCCTGAACCTTCGCGCGCTGGGACTCGAATTCCGCCGTCAGCTTGGGAGAGACGTGGAGAGGCAACTGGGCATTCGGATTGAGCAGGAGCGCGGACCGGAACCTGGCACGGGCCGCCTCCCATCTATCCAGGTTGGCGTTGATGATGCCCTTGTAGAGGCCGAGGGTGACCTCCTGCTCGGTGCCGTGTGGCACCGTGCTGGCGCGCTCAAGTTGCTCCAACGCCAGCTCATATTCGAGTTCGTCATGGAGGCGCACGGCCTCGGCGATATGACGTTCGAACTCACCTTGAGCCCGTGCCGCGCGCGGCAGAACCACGCACAGGCACAAGGCGAGTGTCAGGCATCTCCCCCAGGAACGAACCTTGGACATGCCGGAACTCTAAGGCATTCCAAGAACTCCGGAAGAAACCGCCGGCCGTGGTTGTACACGACTGACAATCCTGTCCTTCGCCCCTCCTCCGGACCACGTAGGCCCGGGGAGTGGACGAGAGCAGAAGACTCATTCCGGGTAGTGGTAGACGCGTCCGTCGTCACCGACCAGCCAGATGTTCCAGACACCCGGCACCGGCGCCACCGTGGTCGTCACCGCGACGTCGTACAACTGCACGTCTGGATTGGCGTCGATGCCCCCAGGGCCGATGAAGGAGGGCGAGGCCGCCCAGCCGAACGGAGTCAACCGGCGCAGCTTCCCAGGAGCCAGCGGGGTAGCCGGGTCAGCGACCGCAGGAGCGCCCCGCTCCACCACGAACGCCGCACTGGAGCCCGCGATGGGTCTCGTCACACTGGTGAAGGTGGAGGTCTCAGCGCCCATCGGTGCAGCAGTCCTCGCCCAGCTCGTCCCACCGTCCCACCGCAACGCCAGCCCATTGTCTCCCACCGCGTAAGCCTGTGAGGAACTGGCCATCACCACCCCACGCAGGCTTCCGGTGTACCCGGCGGGCGTATCAAACGGAGGAGTACCCGGAGTGCCCGTGTAGGGCGGCGTAAAGGAATACAAGCGCGGCAATAGCGTGGGGGGCGGGTTGCTGCGGTTATCTCCCACCACCAAGAGCCGGCTGGCGTCCAGCGCATGCACGTCCCAGTACGCATCGGTGCTATCTCGCACTCGGGTCAGCGAACCACCCGGCACCCACTCGTACAGCCCTCCATTCGAGGACACTGCATACAGCTTCAACGACGGGGTACTGAAGCCCACAAGGCCGGTGAAATAATGGTCAGTGCCAACTTCGGAAGCGGTCACCTGACGAACGCACCTGTTGCCGTCATGCTCGGCGAGCCGCCCTCCCTCTCCCGCCAGGAAGACGGTATCCGTGTCAGGACGCACCCAGGCCGCGTACCAGTCCGTGGTCCCGCAGTTGTTGTTGCTCGCAGGACCGACGTCCTTGAAAGCGACGTCCGGCCTCGTGCGCACGGCCAGCACGCCCTCCATGCCCGCCACCCACACCGGGTACCCGTCCAGCGGGTCCACCGCCACCGTCCTCCAATCGTGACTGTCGCCCCCAAGCGCGGCCTGACCGACGACTCGCTGCAACGTGCCCCCGCAGCCCGCCCCATCATCCACCACGTCATTGCAGTTGTTGTCGACGGCATCGCAGACCTCGTCCGCGCCGTCCTTGGTGACAGGGTCCGCGTCATCGCAGTCCGCGTGGTTGTCGCGCACGTGGTTGGCGGGAGGCGGGGTGGGTGCGCAGACTCGGGCCGCCGAGGCTGACTTGTTGCCCTGACCGTCCCCGTCTACGTCAGGGTAGTAGTCCACGGGCGCTGGTGCGTTGCACTCCGTCGCGCTCCCCGCCGCGTTGCAGACGTACGTCCCAGTGCAGATGTCGTTGTTGCACGAGGCCCCCTTGCCCCGCTCTCCACCGATGAACGACTCATCCTCGCCGCCAGCGCAGTTGTCATCCCGGTTGTTGCACTTCTCTTCCGCACCAGGATGAACCTCGCGCTCGCTGTCGTTGCAGTCGAACTGGCCGTTCGTCACCTTGACGTAGTTGGGACCCGGAGAGTTGCACTGCTCGATGGCAGCCTCATTACGGCCAAACCCATCTCCGTCCCCATCGGGGTACCATTTCTTGTCCACCCCCTCGTCCACCCCTCCCACGCAATTGTTGTCTCTGTTGTCGCAGAGTTCCGGTGCCCCAGGGTAGCTCTGAGCCCCGGTCTGGACCGAATCGTCGCAGTCCGTCCCTCCGTTCGAGGTGGGCACGTAGCCATCACCGTCCGCATCGAGAATCGCCAACGCCAGCGACGCGTCGGGCTTCTTGCCCGTTCCGCTCAGGTCGAGGTCCACCTGCGCCTCGTCCACCTTGGGCCCGTCGCAGGTCTGCTCGTGCGCCGTGACAACGAGCTGGAGCTTCTCGGCCCAGCCCGCCTTGCGGACGACGGCCACCGTCACCTGCGAGTTCGGGTTGTCCAGTGCGGTAAAAGTCCCGGACTCCAGCGGAGTCGCCAGGTTCGCCGGATCGAACACCTTCACGGCGATGCAGCCCTTCTTGAAGCCCGAGGTGTAACCGACCAGGACCCGGACCCCGGCCTGTTCTTCCTTCTTGCTACAGGCCAGGAACAGCAGACTCAGAACGGAAATAGCGATGCGACGCATGGGGTCGCACTCTACCGCAGCCCCCCATCCGAGGCTCGCTCGGCCGCCCTCGCAAATCCGCCCCACAGGGCCGCCCCATTGCCGTCCTGACGACATCTAACAGCCCGGGTGAAAGGAGCAGGCAGCTCCCCACCCGGGATGCCGGGAAATCCGGCCTCTTCTACGGGCCCTCACTTACACGTGAACGACCACCGGCACGTGCCGGACAGGCACTCGCGGTCCGCCGAGCACGCCGCTCCGCGGCCCTTCTTGTTCTGGCACTTGCCCGAGTTGAACCCCCAGCCGCAGTACTGGCTCGTGCCGCAGTGCGAGTCGCTGTCGCACAGGCAGCTCCCCGTCGGGTTCACGTAGCAGTCCGCGCTGCACCGGTCCGTCGTGCACTCGTTGTCCGACTTGCACGTCTGCCCGTACCCCTTCGAGCGCGGCGTGTAGCACCAGCCCACCGTGTCCGCGCACCCACCGCACTCGCCCGACTGGCACTGCCCATCCCGGCTGCACGAGACCCAGTCCGCCTTCTTCGCCACGCAGTCGTTGTCCCCCGGGTTGCCTGGAATCTCGTCCTGGCAGTACGCCGACGAACCACAGTCCCCATCGTCGTTGCACACGCACCGCCCATCGAACGTGTTGCACAGCACCGACGTGCACTGGTCGCTGATGCACTCGCCATCGAACCGGCAGCCCTGTCCCAGCACCTTGCTGTCCGGCGCGTAGTGCGCGCCGCACACCGTGGGGTACGCCTGCTCGCGGTCCTCCGGCTTCACCCACGGCGCCACGCCGCTCGTGTCGATGTCCAGCGCCGCGTCCGCCATGCCCGAGCGCGGCCCCGACGCCCGCTCCCACATCCGGATGAACGTCTCCGCCGAGCTCTCCAGCGGCCCCGTGTTCGCCCCCAGGTTCCGCACGTCGCGCAGCAGGTCCGGCAGCAGGCCCACGTGCGCCAGCCCCTGCTCGTCGAACGCCGTGCCCAACCTCCCCGGCCCATACAGCTCCTGCTCACGCGCCTGCGCGTCCGCCTCCGCCTTGAAGCCCGCCGAGCACGCTCCGTTCGGCCCGAAGCGCGGCCGCGTCTGCTGGATGAACCCATTCAAATCCGCGCCGAACGCCATCGGCACCTTGAGCCCCTGCCGGCCGAACTCGTACGCCTGCGCGAACGAGCGGCTCGAACCCTGGCAGTTGTTCGCGATGCCAGAGTGCGTATACGCGCGCGTCTCGTCGTGCGCCGTGCGCAGGCCGAACATGCCGCCCGTGCGTCGCAGCAACTGCACCACCCACGCCGGCGTCGTCTTCTCGTTCTCCGCCAGCTTGCCGTTCATCACCTCGCGGAAGTGCCCGTGGCTCACGTAGAGCGGGTAGTAGTTGTTCCGCTCCGCCACCGCGTACGCGTCGCGCACGCTCTTCTCGGACAGGTGCGCCAGGTCGATGAGCATCCCCTTGTCCATCATCGCCTGGATGAGCTGCTGCCCTTCCGCGGTGAGGCCGCGCACGTTCTTGCACTGCCCATCCACGTCGAACCCCAGCGTCAACCCGCCCACCGTGAGCCCGCAGTCCGAGTCGATGTGACAGTTCTCCAGGAACTGCGCCGCCTGGAAGATGGCGTTGTGCGGCGCCGCGCCGCCAAAGCGGTTGTCCAATTGGTGCACCGGCTGCAGCGTGCGCACGCCCAGCGCGTGGAAGCGCTCCAGCTCCGCGCGCCAGTCCGCGGCGCCGAACAGGCGGCTCGTCTCGATGGAGAGCACCATCGCCAGCTTGCCCTCGGAGATGATGCGCCGCGCGTCCGCGGGCGTCAGCGCCAGGTCCACCCAGTCCCGGGTGGCCGCGAACTCGCGCGCCTTCTGCAACTGCACCTCCACATCCACCATCTCGTCGCACGGACGCGTGCGGTTCTGCGGCGGCAGCGCTTCACACAGGAACTTGTTGCTCACCGCCGACACCACCACCAGCGACATGCCGCCCTGGTGCGCCTGCCGCATCCAGCCCTCCCACGACTGCTGGTGCGCAATCGTGTCCCAGCGCGGCCACTCGGTGTTCGGGTTGCGCCGGCCGTCGTGCAGGCCCGTGTCGCCCTGCGTGCCCTCAATCTTGCCGATGAACTCCGAGCCCACCGCGCCGCCAACCCCAAACAGCCCCGCCAGCAGTGGCACGCCGCGCAGGTCCACGCTGCTGGAGTTGGGGCAGAGGTTGAGCAGCTCGCTCAAGTCCATGCGCACGCGGGCGTGGTCGCTCTCGGGCCAGCCGCCGTCGCACCGGGACAGCGCGTCCGTGACGGTGCCGTGGAACCAGCCGCCGCCGAAGGCCTCCTCCGCGAACATGTGGTGGTGCAGCTCGGCGAAGCCGCCCACGACCCGCTGCCGCGCCGTCGCGGTGGGCTCGGGCCGCGCCTCCGGGGTTTCCTCCACGGGGGTACAGGCGGCCAGGGCCGCGGCGAGCGCGACGGCGGAACAACGTCTCCAGAGACGGCGATGGGACACGGGGACTCCCTTCGAGGTGAAGCCCCGAGACCTGACGCAGCCCACACCCTGGGTTCAAGTCGCGCCGCGTCGCAATGTGCGGGAGTCGCCGTGCCTACCGTGCGGACCTGCCGTCCGCCACGGGGCCGGTGCCGCCACTCGGGGGCTGCACGCGGATCTCGCGCTGGCGCAGCGCGGGCGAGGCCACGGCGAAGCCCTCGGGCAGCAGGCGCAGGATGCGCTCGCGCCGGTACCGTGAGCCGGCCTGCCGCCGCTCCAGCAGCGCCTTCTCCGCGCGAGCCGCCTTGTCCAGCGGCGCGGGCCGGGCCGCGAGCACGGCGAGCCGCTCCGTCACCGCTTCCAGCTCCCGGTCGATGAGCACCGGCTGGATGTTGCGCGGCTCCTTCGGCGCGCGGCCCACGGCGTTGTTCTCAATCCAGACGGGCAGCACGGCCACGTCCTCCAGCACCACGGGCGCGCCAGGCTCGGGCCGCGTCAGCGTCACGCGCAGCAGCATGGAGTCCCGCTTGTCCCCACCCGCGTTCTTCCCCGCGGGGGCATGACGGTAGAAGCGGTCCTGGTTCGACACCAGGTTGCCCAGCGAGTACGCGATGAGCCCCTTGCGCCCGTCCGCCGTGGGGTACGCCTCCAGCGGCTGGAGCACGTGCGGGTGGTGGCCGATGACGGCCTTCGCGCCCGCCTCCAGCAGCGCGCGGCCCAGCTTGCGGTCATCCGGGTGCGGCGAGTCCTTGTACTCGGTGCCCCAGTGCACGAGGACGACGAGCGCGTCGCACCGGGCCGCCGCCGCGCGCACGGCCTCGGCGGCCTCCTCGGGCTTGAGGCCCCGGTGGTGGCGGTGCTCCGGGTACGGCACGAAGGCGACGTGGGCGCCCTCCTCCGTCTTCGGGTTGGTGTAGCCATTGAGCCAGCGCGTGAAGGACAGGAAGCCCACCTTCACCCCGCGCACGTCGACGATGACGGGCTCCCACGCGGCGGACCTCGACGGCCCGGTGCCCGCGTGGCGGATGCCCGCGGCGTCCAGGTGGCGCAGCGTCTCCAGCAGGCCCGAGGGGTGCTGGTCCCTCGCATGGTTGTTGGCGGTGGACACCACCTTCACCCCGGACGACGCGAGCGCGTGCACCATGGCCGATGGCGCGTTGAAGAGCAGCTCGCGGGTGACCGCCTTCGGGTTGTCGGTGACGGGCGTCTCCAGATTCACCACGCCCACGTCCGCGGTGCGCAGCACGTCGGCGATGGGCCCGAAAACGTGGTCCCAGCCCTCGTGGTTCAGCGAGGGCGCCGGCCCGCCCTGCGCCGGCTTCGCTCCGGTGCGCTCGTGGAGCCGCGCCACCTTCCTCACCTCGCCGTGAGGAATCACGTCGCCGCCGAACACGAGCTCCACGCGGGTGGGCGTGGTGGCGCACAGCAGGGGCACGAGGAGCAGCGCGGACAGAGTCACATGAAGAACATTAGCCTGGACCCCTGACGGCCAAGGAAGCCCCCCTCCCCCCGGGTGCCAATGGCCCCGGGTTTCTTCACACCGCCAGCGCCGTGCCCATCCAACGCTGGGCGGTCCACCCCAGGGCGCTGAGCGTGGCGACGAGGAGGCCGTACTCCACGGCGGCGCGGGTATCGCCTTTCTCGGCCCCGGGGGTGGCCACCGCCTGGAACCCGGCGCCCAGGAGCAGCAGGAGCAACAGGCCCTCCGCCGTGAGGAACCAGGCCGCGCCGATGACGGCCATCGCCAGCCAGCGCTGCTTCCGGGACATGGCGCGGAACCCGCGGCCCCCGTCGAGCTGCCACAGCGGCAGCAGGTTGAAGAGGTTGAGCCACGCGGCGGCGTGGGCGATGGCGCCCAGGCTCTTCCAGCCCGTGAGGAGCGCGGCACCGAACAGCACCGCCGCGGCCCCCAGGCCCCAGATGGGCCCCGCGAGCCCCACCCGCGCGTCCTCGCGAGCGTCCACCGGCGCCTGCTTGAGCCGCACGAAGGCGCCCAGCCCGGGGATGAACATGGGCGCGCTCGCCTGCATGCCGAAGCGCCGCAGCGCCGCCACGTGCCCCATCTCGTGCACGTAGATGCAGGCAATCAGCCCGAGCGCGAACGCCCATCCCCACGCCGCCCAGTACACGCTCAGCGCCAGCAGCATGGAGAACAGCGTGCTCGCCTTCGTCAGCCCCAGCAGCAGCAGCTTGCCCTTGCCCAGCAGGAAGACGAGGACGAACTTGAACTTCCACAGCAGCAGCCCGAGCGTGCCCAGCGCGGCGAGCACCTTGGGCATGTTCGACTTCCCTCGGGCCGCGGGCCCCGCCGGCACGGCACCGAGCAGTCCGGGCGCATCCACCTGTCGGCTCAGCGCCGCCACTCGCGTGGTGACCTGGGCGTACTGACTGGAGCCCTGCGGCAGCAAGTCCAGGGCCCGGCGCCAGGTCTCCAGCGCCACGGCCGGCTCCTGGCGCGCGGTGGCGGCCTCGGCCTCGCTGGCGAGCCGCTGCAGCTCCTTCGCATGCACCAGCCGGTGACAGGAAGGACAGGTGAGCAGCCGGGGGCCCAGCTCCGAACCACAGCCCTCACAACGCGCGACGACGGCGAGGGCTTCAGCCAACGGACTGCTCCCGCGACGGGTTCTCGGCGTCGGCCGCCGGGGCGAGCTCGAAGGGCCCGTCGATCTTCACCTCGGCGCGGGCCGTCCTTCGCCACGCCTCCCACAGGGCGAAGCCGTAGATGAGCAGGGACATGATGCTGTCCATGCCCACGAGCACGGGCGCCATCAGCGAGCCAATCACTGTCACGATGACCCGGACCACGGTGGACGGCTCGTGCGGCTCGGCCTCCTCCTCCGCGGGCGCGCCGGCCTCCTCGGCCGAGGCCGCGGTCATGCTCTCGTACACCTCCGGCGCGAGCGAGCCGGCGATGGACAGGTACGTCAGCGCCACCGCGAGGAATTGGTAGAAGCGGCCTCCGCGTCCATCCGAGCCCTTCCGCACCGCGACGCCCACGCCCCAGCCCACGGCCACGGAGATGAGGCCGAGGTTGTAGCCCGTCAGCTTCGTGACGCCGAAGTACAGCACCGCTCCCAGGATGGCGGCCCCCGCACCGAGGCCCAGCGCCCGGAAGGCCCGGCTCGACGACGAGCCTCCCGTCAGCGAGGCCTCCACGGAGTCCCGGCACGAGGGGCAGAGGAGCTGACCGTTCGCCTCGAAGTACGTGCTGGTGATGTCACGCTGGCAGAGGGTGCACTTCGGAGCGGCACGCGGCTCGGTGAACTCGGCGCGCTCGAACTGGAGCGGCGCGTCCGAGGGGGCCGCGGGAGAGGCTGGGTCTGTCATGGATGGGAATTGGGTGGGAGACGGCATTGAGCCTAGCTGATCATCCTCGCCCCGGCACAATCGCCTCCGGGGGGCCGCTCCTGGTAGAGGGAGACCTCGTGAGCGCGGCGCCCCCGCCAGACGTCGTGACGTACTTCGAGCCCCCGCCCGCTCCCGCCGAGCTGCCGGCGCGGCTCGCGAGCCCGTTCGACCCGAGCCCTCCGCACCCGCTCGCTCGCCGTGCCGCCGAGGAACTCCAGCAACTCCTGCACCGTGGCGACACCGCGGCGGGCTTCGACCCACGTGTCCTGGAGGCGCCGGGCGGCGGGAAGATGTTCGGAGTGCTGGTGGTCGCCACGAAGGACGGCCGCATCGGCTACCTCCGGGGCTTCTCCGGCATGCTCGACGGACGCTGGCACGTGGACGGCTTCGCGCCTCCCCTCTTCGACCCGGTCGCGCGTGACACGTTCTGGCCGGAAGGTCAGGAGGAACTGCGCGCACTGGCGCTGCGCCATGCGTCCTCACGAGACCGCGTCGAGGTCGAGCACCTGCGCGCGGAGCGCTCACGCCAGCTCTGGCGGCGGCTCACCGACAGCTACGTCCTCCCGAACGCGCGCGGCGAGCAGCAATCCCTCACCTCCCTGTTCGAGCCGGACGCGCCTCCCGGTGGCGCGGGAGACTGCGCCGCGCCCAAGCTCTTCGCCTGGGCCTACGCGCATCACCTGCGCCCCCTGGCGCTCGCGGAGTTCTGGTGGGGCGCGCCTCCGCTCAATGCCGAACGGCGCGCGGGCGAGTACTACCCGGCCTGCCAGTCCAAGTGCGGGAAGGTGCTGCCGTACATGCTCGAAGGGCTCGCGGTGGAGCCGGCACCGCCGGGGACCGTGCACGAACTCCGGCGCGTGTTCGAGGACGCGTGGCTGCTCATCGTGGACAAGCCTCACGGCCTTCCGTCGGCGCCGAGCCGCCATGCGCCTCGGCGTGACTCGGCCCTCGTCCGGCTCCAGCAAGAGTCCTCGGCGGCACTCCGCGTCGTGCATGAGCTCGACACGGAGGCCTCCGGACTTCTGCTCCTGGCGAAGGACCCGGAGACCCACGCGGCGCTCCGCCGTCAGCTGGCGCGCCGGGAAGCGGACCTGCGTCACGTGGCATGGCTCGAAGGCACCGTGTCCGGTGACCACGGCATCATCGAGCTTCCGCTCCGGCCCACGGGAGACGAGGGACTTCGCCAACACATCGATACGACCCACGGCAAGCACGCCGTGACGGAGTGGCGTGTCACGCAGCGGACCGGCACCCGGACCCGCGTCTCGCTCCTCCCTCGGACCCGGCTCGTGCACCAACTCCGAGCCCATGCCGCGCATCCGCTCGGGCTCGCTGCCCCCATCGTCGGCGATGCCGTGTATGGCCATGCCGATGCACGGCTGCTCCTTCACGCCGAGGCCCTGTCCTTCACCCATCCCCGGACCGGCGAGCGCCTCGACTTCGAGAGCCGCCCGCCATTCTGAGCACATCGGGTCGCGAGCCTTTCAGCCGCGCCGCCGCCGGACGATGGGCCCCGCCATCAGCAGCACGCCCAGCGCCGCCAACGCGCCGGGAGCGGAAGCACAGCCCGTGTCCTCCCCCGTCTTGGAAGAGAAACACCGGACGTCCGCGGAGACGGTGATGCGCTGCGCCTCTTCCTCGCCGAAGCGCACCTGATAGGTGTCCTGCACGGAGCCGCCCTCGCTCCGGCCCTCGAGGTCGGCGAAGCGGAAGTACACCTCATGCCAGGGCCTGAGCTCCTCGGTGCACACCCCGCTCTGGCAGGTGTCGTTCCTGATGGGCCAGTCCACCAGCGTCACGGGGGCGTCGCACTTGTTCCTCACCGTGCCGAGCCCTTCGGACCCGGTGACCATGATGATGAGGCATTGCTGCGCCGGCTCCACCCGCTGGTTCCGCATGGAGCAACCATCCGTCGGGCTCTCCGCCCACGCTCCACCCGCGAACCCCAGTACGCCTGCGCCCAACACCCCCACGGCACCGGCCCGAAGACGCATCCAACGCATGCACAGCACTCCTGCTCCTGACGCGCCGGCCCCCGCGGAGCCCGCATCCTGCCCAGACTCCGCGAGGAAGCCCAGGCCCTTGGCCGCCAGGAGCGCGAGCCGCCGCGCGCTACTTCGTCCCGAAGAGCTGGTCCCCCGCGTCTCCCAGGCCCGGGATAGGGCACCCCTTCGCGCGTCCGTCAGGAGACGACTACACTCCGCCCTCCTGGCGCACAGGTGCGTCTACTCCAAATTGCCATATGAGAGTTTTCTGCATCACCATACTGCTGCTCACCGCAGGCTGCGCGACAACAAGGGTTGTTCATCTCGACACCGGGCAGGGACCGCCCATCGTCTACACGCCGCCAGAGTCCGAGCCGGTTGAGGTTGACGAAGCCGAGTTCAAGGACGCCATCACGCGGCTCGTGCTCGACATGCGGTTGGACGTTGCATTCCAGGAGACCGGCCAGGATGCCCGGCGTACGTTGCTCGCCTCCACCGGAGCCGTCATCGACGGCAGCGGGGAACGCACGGTCCCACCAACATATGAGCGAATCTGCCAGCGCCAGAGCGACCCAGACGAGTGCCTGAGCCTGCTGGCGGGTGGGTTCACGCCAGGTCCCATGGAACGGCGGATGATGGCGCTCTACTTCGCGTTCGACACGGTCTGGGACGGCGTGGAAGACGCCATCCGGGACCTGATGAGCCCCGCTGCCCTACGGGCGATGGTGGTATCCATGCTCGGAACCGCGCTCGTCATGCTGGTCGCTCCCGAGCCCGTGACAAAACTCCTGGCGCTCACCTTGACGGCAGCCCTGATCGCCTACCTCGGCACGGGCCCTGTCTGGCAGCTCGGCCGGGGCTTCCTACGTCTCATGGACGAGGCAAGGGACGCACGGAACTTCTCCGAGCTGGAGCAGGCAGGTCACCGCTTCGGCAGTGTGCTCGGGAGCAATGGAGCCCGAGTGCTCCTCATCGTCGCCCTGACCGCACTCGGCGGAAAGAACGCCTTGGCCACGCAGGGGCCGAAGATGCCGGGCTTCGCCCAGGCGGCCGTGAGAGCCCAAACCGAGGGAGGCTTCCTGCTGCCGGCGGCGCTGGCGGGCGAAGTGCAGGCGATTTCCATCCCCTCGGCCGGAGTGCTCAATATCACGCTCGCACCGACCGCTGTTGCGGCGGTGGCCATGGGACCTGGGAGCACCGCCGGCCCTGACCCGGCAGGCGCCATCCCGGGCGACGCCGAAGGTGAGACTCACCACATCTGCACGAACAAGAATCCGGTCTCCGACAAGACAGGCGGCCCCTGGACACCGCTCTTCGAGAAGTTATTCCAGCGGGCCGAGCTGTCGCTCGAACACGTCGCGAACAAGGTCCGCATCAAAGGCCACGAGGGCCCGCACCCTCGTGAGTACCACGAGCAAATCCTGAAAAGGCTCACGGACGCGATGAGAGGGTGCAGAGGCCCGGCACAGTGCCGAGCCGCGCTGGTGGGCGAACTCCACAAGATTGCTCGCATTCTTTCGACCCCCGGAAGCGAGCTGCGAACCCTCGTGACGAAAGGCGGCGACTAGTCATGCCGCGGAAATTCCACGCGTTGGAGATAGACGTCCATGTACCGGGCCGCTGGTATCTCTCCGAGCCCACGAACCTCGACGGTCAGGAGGTGGACGACATCTGGCAGTTCATCGAAGGCAGGCCGCTGAGCATCTCCGAGCGCTTGCGCGTCCCCATCTACCGGGCCGGCAGGCCGCTCGACCTGGACTTCGCCGGAGCAGGGCAGACGCCCGTCGTGAGCGCCAGGGTCGCGGCCGTCTTCCGGAAGCTGGCACCCGACACGGTCCAGTTGATTCCGGTCGAGGTCGAAGGACAGTCAACGCCCTACTCCATCGCCGTGGTGTCCCGGCTCATCGACGCGGTCGACGAGAGCGCGTGCAGGTCTGTGGAGCGTTGGACGCAGGAAGACGGCCGTCCCGACAGGGTCGGGGAGTACCACGCGATTCAAGGGCTGCGCATTGACCCGGCCAAGACGGGAGACGCCCGCGTCTTCCGCCTGTGGGGCTACACCCTGCCGCTCATCGTCGACGACCAGGTCAAGGTGGCGCTTGAAGACGCGGGAATCCTCGGAGGGAAGTTCACGGAAGTCTGACGCGAGCTGACTTCCCCCTCCCAGGCGCTACTTCGTCCCGAACAGCCGGTCTCCCGCGTCGCCCAGGCCCGGGATGATGTACCCGTGCTCGTCGAGCCGCTCATCAATCGCGGCCGTGTACACGTGCACGTCCGGGTGGTGCTCGCGCAGGTTCATCAGCCCTTCCGGGCTCGCCAGCAGGCACACGAAGCGCACCGAGCCGGGCTTGTTCCGCTTCAGCCGCGAGAGCGCAGCCACCGCGGAGTTGCCCGTGGCCAGCATCGGGTCGCACACCACCACGTCGCGGTCCGCGAGCTGTCCCGGCACGCGGTAGTAGTACTCCACCGCCGCCAGCGTCTCCGGGTCGCGGTACAGGCCGATGTGCCCCACGCGCGCGGACGGCACGAGCTGCAGCATGCCGTCGAGGATGCCCTGCCCCGCGCGGAGGATGGCCACCAGCACCAGCTTCTTCCCCTCCAGCACCGGCGCCACCATCTTCGCCATCGGCGTCTGGATTTCCTCCTCGCGCAGCTTCAAGTCGCGGAAGGCCTCGTACGCCAGCAGCAGCGAGATTTCCTGGAGCAGCGCCCGGAAGGAGGCGGTGCTCGTCTCCGCCCGCCGCATGAGCGTCAGCTTGTGCTTCACCAGCGGATGGTCCACCACCGTGCAGTTCGGGAATTGCATTGCATCCTCCCTTGCGTCAGCCCGTCGTCAGAACACCGTGCCGTCACTGTCCACGCGAATGGGCGGCACGCCTCCGGGCCGCTTCTCCGCCGCCACCCGCCGTCCCGCCGCCCACGTCCCTCCCTGCAGCACCTTCCCCAGCGGAAGCTCCTCCGCGGTCATCCCCAGCCGGCCGCGCACCAGCGCCGCCACCCTGTCGAGTAGCGCCACCGTCAGCGCGCGCCACTCCACGATGGGCTCGTCGCCGGGGTGCATCGCCACGGTGGTGATGCGCGCGTCCCTCGGCACCAGCACGCCCAGGTCCACGAAGAGGCCTCCGTTGCGGTACTCGGGCAGGCCGGTGAGGCCGTCCAGCTCCGTCACCACCACGCCGGCCTCGGCCAGCGGCTCCACCAGCGAGTACGTCATCCACTGTGACAGCTTGTGGAAGGGCACCAGCGCCTCCACGCTCTCCACCGGCCCCAGCGCCGAGTGCGGCCACACGTCGCCCAGGTTCACCGCGTCCACCATCACCCGGCCCGGCCAGATGGGGCCCAGCACCTCCAGCACCAGCCCCAGCAGCTCCGCCGCCCGCACGGAGCGCCGCTGCGCGGTGATGATGTCGAAGAGCGCCCCCGGCCGGGGCAGCACCTTCGCCAGCCCGTGCATCAGGTGCAGCCGCCCCTCCAGCCCGTCCAGCGGGTTGGAGTCCGACACCTGCATCCCCTGCGCGAGCGCCTCGCGGGTGAGCCGGCCCAGCGCCTCCGCGTCCGCGCGCAGCGGCCGGTCCGGGTCCGACGAGAAGACGCCGTCCATGAACATGCGGAAGCTGGCCACGGCCAGTCCTTCCGAGCGCGCCCACGTGCCGCCGCCCCGCTCGCGGTAGCGCCACTTCGGCCCGCTGCCCGCGTCCAGCAGCACGCTCACCACCACGAGGTCCAGCTTGGCCCGCGCGCGCTCCTGCGGCGTCGCGTCCTTCAGCCGGTCGTTCAGCTCCTCCACGCGCGCCACGCCGCCCGCGTCGAAGTGGCCCCAGCGGCTGTGCAGCGGAATGTCCAGCGTGGGGTAGCTCTCGCGCGTCACCGCCAGCACCGTGTCCACCACCGCCGGCAGCCGCGAGGGCTCCACGCGGAAGTGCGCCAGCCGGCCGGCGAGGCCCAGGTCGAGCAGCTGGTGGCAGCGCTCGCGGATGGCGGACGGCGTGCGCAGCCACGCCACCGCCGGAGAGAGGTCGTTCCTTGCCAGCGAGCTGTCAGACATCGAGCCCTCGTCCCTTCACCTGCGCCAGCGTCGCCGCGTCCGCCACCGGGCCCTTGGTGAAGTAGCCGGCCGCCTTCTTCGCCTCCATCTCCACCTTCGCGTCGGCGGGGATGAGGTCCTCCGGAATCGGAACCCGCTCCAGGATTTCGATGCCCGAGCGCGTAATCGCGTCGTGCTTCATGTCGCTCATGGACACGAAGCGGTGGATGCGGGTGATGCCCAGCCAGTGCAGCACGTCCGGCATCAGTTCCTGGAAGCGCATGTCCTGCACGCCGGCCACGCACTCGGTGCGCTGGAAGTAGGTGGCCGCCGAGTCGCCGCCCTCCTGCCGCTTGCGCGCGTTGTAGACGAGGAACTTCGTCACCTCGCCCAGCGCGCGGCCTTCCTTGCGCAGGTACACGATGAGGCCCGAGCCCCCGCCCTGCGCGGTGCGCACGCACTCCTCGATGCCGTGCGCCAGGTACGGCCGGCACGTGCAGATGTCGCTGCCGAACACGTCCGAGCCGTTGCACTCGTCATGCACACGCACCGCCAGCGGCGTGTCCCGGTCCGCCAGCGCCTCCACGCGGCCAAAGGCATACAGCGTCAGTCCGCCAATGGGCGGCAGGAACACGTGCAGGTCCGGGCGCGTAATCAGCTCGGGGAACATGCCGCCCGTGTGCTCGAAGAGGCCGCGGCGCAGCGCGCTCTCCGTCATCCCGAAGCGCTTGGCGATTCCCGGCAGGAACCACACCGGCTCCACCGCGGCCTTCGTCACCTTGATGTCGCCGTTGGCCTGGAGCAGGTCCCCGTCGGGCTTCAGCCGCCCGGCGGCGACGGCGTCGCGCAATTCGGGCAGGTTGATGTGCGCCTTGGTGACGGCGATGGTGGGCCGGAAGTCGATGTCCTGCTCCGTGTAGGCGCGGAAGACCTGCGGCGCGATGGCGCCCCACGGGTCCAGCGAGACGATGCGCTCCGGATCATTCCAGGCGGGGTACGGGCCAATCTGCGCGGCGGGCGAGGTGTTCTTCAGGTCCGCGCGGTGGTCCTGCGGCAGCTTGCCCGCGGCCACGGCGAGCGCGCGGTACACGGCGTACGCGCCCGAGTGCGTGCCGATGACGTTGCGGTGCGCCGGCTCGGTGAGGGTGGCCACCACGGGGCCGCGGCGCAGGGGCTCGGGGTCGCCCCAGCGGATGGGGACGCCCGGAGTCTCACCGTCCGGATGGGAGGTGAGGCGGATGTGGTTGACGGGCTTCTTGTCTGCCATGGGAGCGCCCTCCTTGCGGGCGCGGGGGTGCACTAAGCGCGAGGAGCGGGAGAAGGCGGCGAAGCGGTCAGCTCATCCACGAGCCGTCGGTGCGAGCCGACCACTTGCGGGTGACCTTCTTCAGGGCCGTCCAGAAGTCGAGGCTGGACGGGCCGGTGATGTCGCCATGGCCGAAGCGCGAGTCACCGGTGCCACCGAAGGAGAACGGCTCGCGCGGCACGGGGACGCCCACGTTGACGCCCACCATGCCCGCTCGCGCGCCCTCCACCACGGCCTGCGCCACCGCGCCATTCGTCGTGAAGATGGACGCGGCGTTGCCGTACGGCGACGCGTTCTCGATTTCCAGCGCCGCGGACAGCGTGGGCACGCGGATGATGGAGAGCACCGGGCCGAACAGCTCGCGCCGCGCGGATTCCATCTCCGGACGCACGCCGTCCAGCAGCGTGGGGCCCAGCCAGTTGCCGCCGGCCCAGCGCTCGCCGGCGGGCTTCCTGCCGCGCCCGTCGAGCAGCACCCTCGCGCCTTCCGCCTCCGCTCGGGCGATGGCCGTCTCCAGCCGGTCCACCGCGCCGCGGTCGATGAGGGCGCCCATGCCGGGGCCCACTTCGAGGCGGGCCGCGCGGCGGGTGATTTCCCGCAGGAGGGGCTCCACGTCACCGACGGCGAGCAGCACGCTGGCGGCCATGCAGCGCTGGCCGGCGCAGCCGGTGAACGAGTCGACGACGGCCTGCGGGGTCAGCTCGGGGTCCGCGTCGGGGACGATGATGACGTGGTTCTTCGCGCTGCCCAGGGCGAGCACGCGCTTGCCGCGCTTGCAGCCCTCCGCGTAGACGTGCCGCGCGACGGCGGACGAGCCCACGAAGGCCAGGGCCTGCACGTCCTGGTGGGCCACCAGCGCGTCCACGGCCTCCTTGCCGCCGTGCACGACGGAGAAGACACCGGGCGGGTAGCCGGCCTCGCACATCAGCTCGCCGAGCGCGCACGCGGTGAGCGGCACCTTCTCGGACGGCTTGAGGATGAAGGCGTTGCCCAGCGTGACGGCGATGGGGAACATCCACATCGGCACCATGGCCGGGAAGTTGAAGGGCGTGATTCCGGCGACGATGCCGAGCGGCTCGCGACGGAACTCGCAGGTGACGCCGCGGCTGACCTCCATGTGGCCGCCCGTGTCGAGGTTCTGCAGGGACAGGGCGAAGTCGCAGACCTCCATGCCCTTGAGGAGGCCGGCGCGGCCTTCCGCCACCGTCTTGCCGGCCTCGCTCGCGGCGAGGTTGGCGAGCCGGTCCAGGTCACGCTCCAGGAGCTGGCGGAAGCGGAAGAGGAACTGGGTGCGCTCACGCAGCGGCGTCGTGCGCCAGAGGGCGGCGGCGGGCCGGGCGGCCTCCACGGCCTGGGCGACCGCGGCGGTGGGCGACATCGGCACGCGGCCGATGACGGTGCCCGTATAGGGACTGCGCACGTCGAGGAGCGTCGCGCCCGAGGGCAGTTGCCACTCGCCTCCCACCAGGTTGCGACAGGGAACAACGCTCTCAGGAAGCTGGATGAAGGACACGCGCACCCCCCAGGCGTAGCGTGATCGAGATGCGAGCCATCATAACCGCGAGCAAGGACAGACCGGCAACCCGGGCCGGGAGCGGGTCCGTCTTGAATCGGTTGACTGCCACGCATGCCGACGTGGTGAGTGATGAATGGACAACCAATGCAGGGCGTCATCCGCGCCTTGAAACGTCGACTCGGCGTGGATCAGCCGTCCGCGCGGGAGCGCGATGCGTCATTTCCGATGTGAGGGATTCAAAGGAACGGCTCAGGCGCGCCCGACCGGAGAGATGAGCCCCAGCAGCCGGGTGATGGTGGCGGTGTCCTCCGCGTCCGGCGTGAGGCCGAGCGCCTGCGCCTCTGAATACAGCGCGAGCGCGTACCGGAAGCGGACGTCGGCGGTGGAGGTGTCTCCCCGCGACAGGAGCAGCTCGCCGTCCTCGGCCACGAGCCGGGCGAGGACCTTCACGCGAGCGGGGTTGCCCAACAGCCGCGCGGTGGACGCGGGGTCCGCGAGGAGCAGGGCGCCGTACTCCATGCCAAGCGAGGTGAGCGCCGTGGCATGGATGAGCTGCTGAGCGTCGGCGAAGCGCTGCTCGCGGCGGGCCTTGATGATGCGGGCCAACGCGGCGGCGAACTCCTCGATGAGACGCTCGATGTAGTCCTTGCGGATGGACATGGCGGGTAGAGCCTGGACACTCTTGGTATGGGCGGGCCACCCCACTCGGAAAACCCGCCCCCGACACGCTAACGTAGCGTCCTTCACGAAACAGGCGGGGAACGGAACATGAGTCAGAGTGGAAGCAGTCCAGAAGGTGCGCGCGTGCGGTGGCTGGTGGCGGGAGCCTTCTCCCCCGCTCCCTCCGGCCGGCGTTTCCATCTCACCCCCGAGTCCTTCGGCTCCGAGCTCGCCCGCGCCGCCTCCGGGCTTCGCGTCACCGTCCCCGACCGGCTCGGCGCCGGTGACACCCGCACCGTCGAGCTGTCCTTCGACAAGCTCCGCGCCTTCGGCCTCGCCGACCTCGTCACCACCATTCCCGAGCTGCGCGCCCTCCACGCCCTGCGTGACCAGCTCAACAGCTCCGATCCGCTCCGCCCGCTGAATCCCGAGGAGGCCGCCGCCCGCGTCGCCAGCATCACCGGCGCCGGACGCCTTCCCGACGCCGTCGCCGAGGCCCTCCGGCCCCCTC
>NZ_JABBJJ010000193.1 GCF_012933655.1 Pyxidicoccus fallax
GGCGGGTTGGGCCGCAGCGTGTCGGAAATCCAGGCGCGCGCCTCCTCGAGGGAGCGGGTGAGCGCCACGCGGGCCCGGGGGAGGAAGCGCTCCACGAGGCCCCCCACTCCTTCGGAGCCCCGGCGTGCACGCAGGTTGACGAGGACGGCGATGTCGGTCATGGCGGGCGGACTCTCCCCGGGCATTGTCATGGCCCGGTCACGGCGCCTCACCCCGGAGGGCGTCGTGACATGAAAATGACCCTCAACCCACGAGCGCGTGGGCCACACGCACTCCGAGTCGCCGCCCGGCCCCTCTCCGACGGAGGGACACGGCCGCGGCGGCCAGTCCTCCGGCGAAGAGCAGCCGGCGGAGCCATGGCTTGCCGCCCGAGCGGTAGCCACCGGAGGCGCCGGTGCCCTCGGCCATGGGGCGGAAGAGGCTGCCGGAGGTAGGCCTCTGGCGCACCTTCTCGAAGTGCTGGGCGTCGGTGACGCCGCGCATGGTGCGCTCGAAGGTGCCCGGCATCAGGCCGTGCATGGCGACGAAGCCGCGGGCGGCGGGGCCGACGAGGACCTCGGGCTTGGGCTCCTTGAGGACGCGGAGGATGGCGGTGGCGACGCGCTCCGGGGAGTACACGGGCTCCACGGGGCGGATGCGCCAGCCGGTGTAGTTGGCGGTGTGCCGCCACAGCGGTGTGTCGATGGCGGCGGGGAGGACGGTGCACACGTCGATGCCGGTGTTGAGCAACTCCTGGCGGACGGAGGAGGAGAAGCCGCGCACGGCGTGCTTGGAGGCGACGTAGGCGCTGACGTACGGGCCGGCGACGGCGCCGAAGGTGGAGGCCACGTTGACGAGGGTGCCGTAGCCCTGGTGGCGGAACTGCGCCACCGCCACGCGGGTGCCGGTGACGGTGCCGAAGAAGTTGGTCTCCATGAGCTGGCGGAAGGCGTCGTCGGGCGTCTCTTCCAGGCTGCCGAGGAGGTAGACGCCGGCGTTGTTGATCCACGCGTCGAAGTGGCCGAAGGCGCGAAGGGCCTCGTCGGCGAGGTTGCGCACGGCGGCGGGGTCGGAGACGTCGGTGGGGACGACGAGGGCGCGCACGCCGAGGGCCTCGCACTCGCGGGCGAGGTCATCCAGCGGCTCCTCGCGGCGGGCGGCCAGCACCACGTGGGCGCCCTTCTTCGCCAGGGCGAGCGCGGTGGCTCGGCCGATGCCACTCGAGGCCCCGGTGATGACGATGACTCGGTTCTTCCATGCCTGCTTCATGTGGTCCCCGTCGCTCCCTCTCCTGCGCAACCCCTGGCGAAGATGGGGATGGCACGTTGCGGCGCACCCGGCCGTCGCAGGCTCCCCTGGAGGGCGGGCGGCGGAGCAGCGGCGGGGGTTCCTGGATGGGACGGGGGTCCAGGGTCTGGACGGGCCGTCATGTGGCGCGCAGGACCTGTGACGGTGGGTGTCAGCGGTGACGGTTTTGGAGTCCGCGAGGTAAGGGCCTGGAAGGACTGGGCTTGTCCAGGGCAACCAGGTGGGTTGGAGGATGGCGGGCTGCTTGGTATGTGCAGGCGACTGTCGGCTGGCCGACGGAACGTGCCCTGCAATCGGCACCACGCCATGAACTCCCCACGACCTTTCCTGCTGCTGCCCTGGGTGGCTGTCGTTCTTCTCTCCGCACCGGCGTGCATCAACGTGCCGGACATCGAGCCCGCGAAGGCGCAGGTGCGCATCGCCTCGCCGGACGGGACGGCCTACACGAATGGAGTCATCGAGGTCCGGCTCACGGTGACGGGCCATTCGCCCGAGCGGGTGGAGCTGCTCCGGGACGGTGAGGTGCTGACGACCTTGGAGGCGCCGTACGCGTACGCGTGGGATACGGCGGGGGTGGCGGAAGGGGCGCACCGGCTGGAAGCGCGGGCGGTGTTCGGGGACGTGACGTTCACCAGCGAGGCACGGGAGGTGGTGGTGGACCGGACGCCGCCGAGCGTGGTGTCGCGGACGCCGGAGCCGGGGGACGAGGAAGTCTGGGTGAGGAGCCCCATCCGCGCCGTGTTCTCCGAGCCCGTGAAGGCCAGCACGCTGACGGAGGCTTCCGTGCGGTTGACGGTGGGCGGGGTGGAGGTGGCGCGGACGGTGTCACTGTCGGCGGATGGGCGGACGGTGACGGTGGAGCCGGTGACGCCGGTCACGCCACCAAATATGATGACCCTATATCTGTCAGACGCGTTGGCGGATCTGGCTGGGAACAAGACCGCTGGGCACTCTGGCGAATGGACCTGGGCGCTCCCCACGTTCGTTCGCTATCCCTCGCTTCCGCAAGCAATCCCGGACGCCTCGTCGACGATTGACCCCATTGTCCGCCTGGACAAGAGCGGAAATCCTGTCGTCCTGCGCCAGGAGTCTGATGACCATTCGACGAACATCTTTGTGTCCCGGTGGACGGGAAGCAGGTGGGAGAACCTTGGGGCAGGCCTGAAAATCAGCTCTTCAGCCAACTTCATCGTGGCTTCGCCGTCGCTCCAGATTGGTCCAGACGGCGAGCCTGTTGCCGCATGGCATGAAGGGCTTGGCCGCGAGTTCGACAACCACATCCACGTCGCCCGATGGACAGGCAGCGAGTGGAAGCAGTTTGGCGACGCCCGAGGAATACTGCCTGATCGCCCCCATGCACTGAACGTCTCGCTCCAACTCACCCCAGAAGGAGCGCCGATAGTAGCCTTCAAGATGGACCCAGAGGACATCAGCGGCGGAGCCGTTCACGTATATCAATGGTCAAATGACGTCTGGAGCCCCCTTGGTCTTCCCCATCAAGTAACTCCATCAGCGGGCTACCAGACACCGGCTCTCACATTGGAAACAAACAACGCTCCCGTAGTCGCATTCACCGACAGCACCAGTCGACGTCTATACGCCAGGCGCTGGACTGGCAAAGATTGGGAGGAACTAGCTCCCTACGTAGTCACCTATGACAGTCGCAGCATCCGGACACCCGCCCTACAGGCCGATAGCAACAACAATCTAGTCGCCATTTGGGGATACACAGAAGATTCCACTGGCGCCCCGAACATCGCACTCAGCCACTGGAGCAGTGACGAGTGGCGCTCCCTGCAGCTTCCTGCCACTCCTCAGCCCCAGGCCATAGTCACCTCATTCAACGCCTGCCGGGCTCCAGACGGCAGTTTCCTGTTCTCTTGGAATGAATTCAGTGCAACAGAAACAGGTGTCCATCTCTACCGCTGGACAGCGAGCAAATGGGAGAGGCTGGCTTCTCCCCTGACTACATCCATCAGCGCCGCCGCTCGATTCAGCGCGTCATCCATCGATAGCGATACAAGAGGAACACTCGTTCTGGCAGGCATTGAGACTTCGACCTCTCAGCCGCTCCGTCAAATGTCCGTCGTGTATCGGCTCAATCGGTAGCCAGCCCATCTGAAACAGGCGCTCGCCACGAACCGGCCGAGGACCATCCAAGATGAAAACAGCACTCACAATCGCAGCCTGCCTGCTTTCCATGCTGACGTATGCAGCCCCCCGCCGCATGGTGGTGGCCAGCGGCGACTGCAAGGACGCGGAGCTGGGCAGCCAGGCCAAGGCATTCCTGGACACCCTCGCATCCCGTCCCGAGCAGGACACCCTGAGCGCCACCCAGTTCGGTGAGCGGCTCTTCCCCCAATCCACCCAGAGCTACGAGGACCTCCAGCGGCAGCTCGAAACCGCACTGGACCACTTCTACGAGGGCCGCAACGCCCGGGCCGCCCAGGCCACCGACGAGGCCCTCCAGCAAATCACCCGCCTGCCCGTGGGTGAGACGCGCTGGAAGCTCTACGTGGAGGCTCAGCTCCTCCACGGCCTGAACTACCGCAGCATGGGCAAGCAGAAGGAGAGCGACACCGCGTTCCGCAACGTCCTGCGCCTCCAGCCTGACTACGAGCTTGACCCGGACCAGTTCGCACCATCCGTCCGCCAGTCCTTCGACAAGCTGCGCCGTGAGCTGGCCCGCACGCGCAAGGTGAAGCTGACCGTGAAGTCCACGCTGCCCGCATCGGACGTGTACCTCGATGGGCTCAAGGTGGGACAGACGCCGCTGACGCTCGACGTGCTCGCCGGAGCCTATGACATCACCCTGGTGAAGGGAGGCATCACCAGCTTCCCGCGCCAGGTGCAGGTGCAGGGCGCGGACATGCCGCTGCTCATCGACGTGGCCTACGAGGGCTCCGTGTCCGCCAGCCCCTTCCCGTGCCTCGCTTCCAACGACGGCAACGACGAGCGGACGCTCAGCCATGCCGTGCGCCTCGGTGGCACGCTGGGCGTGGAGGAGGTCATCGTCGTCCGCCTGGAGCGCCCCAGCAGCGGGCCGAAGTGGTTCGCCGCCACCGTGCTCAACGTCGAGGGCGGACAGAAGCTCCGCGAGGGTGGCTTCAAGACCCAGGGCATGGAGGCTCCGGACGAGGCCCTCTCCGCGCTGGTGGACTTCGTCACCACGGGCCGCTCCCCTTCGAGCCTCGTGGTGATGAACGCCAATGGCAAGGCGCCCTGGGAGCAGCCCGGGGGCTCACAGCCGGGAGGCGCGGACCTCACCGCGCCCAGCCTCCTCTCCGAGGGCGTGGCCGAGACGGCGAGTCCCCGCTCCACCTCGGGTCTGCGCGTGGCGTCCTACGTGGCGCTCGGCGCGGGTGTGGCGGCCCTGGGTGGCGCGGGCGTCGTGCGGATGCTGGCGCAGAAGGACCTGGATGCCCTGGAGAAGCGGCTCGTGAACGGCCGCATCCTGTCCACCGACAAGCAGGCCCTGGAGCTGCGGAACTCGCTGTCGCAGAAGGGCAATGCCCTCACGGGGCTGCTCATCGGGGGAGGCGCCGCGGTGACCGCGGGCGCCGTGCTCTATCTGCTGTCACCGTCCTCCGCGGCACCGCCGGTCTCGCTCGGCGTCGCGGCGGACGGAGACGGTGCGTCCGCCACCCTGTCCGGCACGTTCTGACCGGGCCGCACCGAAGGGCACCGCATCCCGGCGCGGGCGCGTAGAGTGCGCCCATGATGCGTGCCCTTCTCCTCCTGCTGCTGGCCACGAGCGCCTCCGCCGCGGCCCCTCGCACCTTCCGGGTCGACTACTTCCACACCGGCAACGCCACCGAGGAGCGCTTCAGCCTCGACAAGGTGGTCATCGAGCCGCTCCCCTGGCCCGGCCACCCGGCGCGCGCCATCGACGAGACGAACCTCGGCAAGTACCTCTTCGAGGTGAGGGACCGGAGCACCAACCGGCTCCTGTTCTCGCGCGGGTTCGCCTCCATCTACGGCGAGTGGGAAATCACGACCGAGGCGCGGTCCATGAACCGCACCTTCCACGAGTCGCTGCGCTTCCCCGCTCCGGAGCGCCCCGTCCAGGTGATGCTCAAGAAGCGCGACGCACAGAACGCCTTCCGCGAGGTCTGGTCGCTGGTGGTGGACCCGAAGGACATGTTCGTGGACCCGTCCTCGCCGCCCGCGCCCGGCCCGCTGCTGAAGCTGCTGGAGAACGGGCCGCCGGAGCAGAAGGTGGACCTGCTCATCCTCGGGGATGGCTATACGGCGGCCGAGCGCCCCAAGTTCGAGAAGGACGCCCGCCGCATGGTGGACATCCTCTTCACGTTCTCTCCCTTCAAGGAGCGCAAGGCGGACTTCAACGTGTGGGGCCTGGTGCCCGCCGCCACGCAGTCCGGCATCTCCCGGCCGTCCACCGGCATCCACCGGCGCTCGCCCGTGGGCGCCACCTATGACGCCTTCGGCAGCGAGCGCTACGTCCTCACCTTCGACAACAAGGCGTTCCGCGAGACGGCCGCCTTCGCGCCGTACGAGTTCGTGGAAATCCTGGCCAACGGCAACACCTACGGAGGCGGAGGCATCTTCGGCCTCTACGGCACCGTGGCCTCCGACAGCCTGTGGGCGCCCTACGTCTTCGTCCACGAGTTCGGCCACCACTTCGCCGGGCTGGCCGACGAGTACTACACCTCCGAGTCCGTCTACGCCCCTGCCGCGGACCGCCTGGAGCCGTGGGAGAAGAACGTCACCGCGCTGCATGACCCGGAGCAGCTGAAGTGGAAGCACCTGCTGTCCCCGGGGACGCCGCTGCCCACGCCGTGGAACAAGGAGGAATACGAGAAGCACTCCAACGGCGTGCAGCAGCGCCGACGTCAGATTCGCGCGCAGCGCAAGCCGGAGTCGGACATGGACGCCCTCTTCGTGGCCCAGCGCGACTGGGAGGAGAAGTTCCTGTCCTCGCAGAAGTACTCGGGCAAGGTGGGCGCCTTCGAGGGAGCCATGTACGAGTCACGCGGGTACTACCGGCCCCAGCTCGACTGCGTGATGTTCACCCGGGACAGGGTGCCGTTCTGCGCGGTGTGTCAGAGCGCCATCTCGGAGGTCATCGACCTCTACGTGGGTCCACCCGCTCGAACTCCCCGTCCTACTCCTTGAACATCTAACAATTCCAGCGAGAACCGCGTGAATTGCGTGTGACTGGAAGGGCGCACAATGGACCCCCTCCAGGTTCGGGTGTAAGGGGAGCCAGTACCTGTATCCCTGGGAGGGGACCTCATGCTGAGACGGAATTGGCTTCCGGCTCTGTTGACCGCCGTGTTCGTCACGGTGGGGACGGGCTGTGGCGACGAGTGCGTCGATCAGTTCGACTGCCGCAACGACAACGGTCAGGCGGACCCGGGTCGTGAGTGGACCTGCAACGACGGCAATTGCGAGCAGCGTGACATTGCCCAGCCGCCGCCTCCGACGGACGCGGGCACGGACGACGCGGGTACGGACGCGGGCACGGACGACGCGGGTACGGACGCGGGCACGATCTGCACGGACTCGGCTCCGGGCAATGGTGTGGACCAGGGCTGCACCGAGGCGACGCCGGTGTGCGATACGGCGGCCAACGGCGGCGCCGGCCAGTGCGTCGGGTGCGCCACCAATGCGCAGTGCTCGCTGACGCAGGTGTGCAACGCCACCACGAAGGTCTGCGAGGCTTCCACCTTCACCACTCCGGTCACGGAGACCACCGCGCAGATCACGGCCTTCCTGTCCGCCTCCGCGGGCACCCAGGCTTCGCCCCTGCCTGTCACGGGCGCCTTCGTCACGTACGTGAAGCCCCAGGTCGCGGGCAGCGCCGCCACCGAGCGGACCGGCTTCTTCGTGCAGGCCGAGGCCGCCGGCCCCGCGATGTTCGTCTCCGACGCCACCGCGCTGGGCCAGGTCGCCGTGGGTGACCGGGTGAGCTTCAACGTCACGGAGCGCAGCAACCCCGCCGCTGGCGCTGATGGCGGCACGACCGGAATGCGCATCGCGACCACCGTGGCCGACCTCACCGTCATCAGCCGGAATCATCCGGTCCAGAGCCTGAGCAATGCCTCCCCCGCCGGCCTGAAGGTCGATGTCTCCACTGAGTCCAACCTCGAGTCGGCCGATGCCTACGAGAGCCGGCTGGTCGCCTTCAGTGGAACCGTCAAGGGTCCGTCCACGAGCGCCGGTGGTGGCTTCACCCAGTTCCCCTTCATCACCACCGCCACGGGTGAACCGGACGTGAACGCCAACATCCGGCTTCGCGTCCCCGCCGCGCTGGTCAGCGAGCTGGACCTCGTCCCCGAGTGCTCCCTGACGGTGAACACGAGCCCGGTGTGGCGCTTCAACGCGACCACCCAGTTCTCGGTGTTCGCGGCTTCCGAGCTTGCGCTGTCGAACTGCCCCGCCCCGAAGGTCGTGGGAGCCTCGGCGCTGTCCACCAATCGCGTTCAGCTGACTTTCGACCGCCACATCAACCCGGCGAGCGTCACGAACGCCGCGACCCAGTTCACGTTCAACAACGGTCTCACCGCGCAGAGCGCGACGGTCAGCGGCACCACCATCCTGGTCAACACCAGTGCGCAGACGAGCGCCACCGATTACACGGTGGCCGTGTCCGGAGTCAGGGACACGTTGGGCACTGAAATCGCCGCTCCCAACTCGACCACCTTCCAGGGCTACATCCTGCTGGCTGCCCACGGCGGCCAGGTGTCCATCTCTGGCACCGGTTTCACCGGTGCGACCGCGGTCACCATCGGTGGCGTGGCGCAGCCGACGTTCACCGTCGACTCCGACACCCAGATCACCATCACCAACATCGCCGACAGCACGCCGGTGGGTGCTTCGCAGCCTGTCGTGGTCACCACGCCTGCCGGCCCGGTGGAGGCGGGGAACACGCCAGTCATCCGCCTGCTCATCAACGAGCTCGACTCGGACACCCCCGGCACGGATCTTCTGGAGTTCGTCGAGATCTCCACGGGCGTGCCCAACCTCCCCATCGCGGGTTTCTCCCTCGTTCACTTCAACGGGTCCACGGACCGCTCTGAGCTGACGGTCGAAATCAAGGGGACCACGGATGCCACGGGACTCATCCTCATTGGCAATGCTGGCGTCACCCCTGCTCCCGCCGTCACGTTTGGAGATGGTCTGTTGCAGAATGGCGCTGATGCCGTGGGCATCTATCAGGGTGCGGCCTCCGCGTACCCCAATGGCACGACGGCGAGCAGCACGAACCTGATTGACGCCCTCGTCTATGACACGGCCGACGCGGACGACACGGGTCTCCTGGATGCCCTGCTGGGCACCGGCACGGGTCCCGAGCGGGTCCAGGTTGATGAGGCTGGCAGCGGCCCGTCCGCCAACAACTCCATCCAGCGTTGCGGTACCGCGCGTCGGGATGGCCGCGCGTTCAGCCGCGTGGCGGCCCCGTCGGCCGGTGCGGTCAACGCCTGCCCGCAGTAGCTGAACCTCAGCAATCCCTGACGCACCCCGGGCCGCGGCTCCTCGAGAGCCGCGGCCCTTTTGTTTTCCGGGTGGGTTGGCGGCGACCCGTACGCCTCTGTCACAGGGCGGTAATACAGTTACGCCTTCAACAGAGGCCCCGCATCATCGGCCCGGAGTCGTCATGCGGTTCCCGCGCGTCCTGTCTCTCTTCCTCACTCTGCTCCTGACCGCGTGTCCTGGCTCCGGCCCCAGCACCCCCACGGACGGTGGCGCGAACTCCCATGACGGAGGCAGCACCTTCCTCACCCTGGTCACCGAGGAGCTCCCTCCGGCCACCGTCTCCCAGCCCTACCGCGTCCCCCTCGTGGCCTCCGGTGGCTCGCCCGAGTATTCGTGGCACCTCTTCGCGGGCTCCCTGCCTTCGGGACTGACCCTCTCCGGCTCGGGCGAAATCTCCGGGACGCCTTCCACTTCCACCGCGCGCACCATCACCTTCACCGTCGAGGTCCGGGACTCCGCCGGCCACTTCGCTCGCCGGCTGCTGGGCATCCAGATCCAACCCCCCGGCTTCGAAGTCACCACCGCGGCGCTCCCGGATGCGTACCTCGGCGGTGATTACTCCGCCTCGCTCGCCGCCTCCGGCGGCACGGCCCCGTACACCTGGGTCCTCGCTCGCGGCACGCTTCCCTCGGGCGTGCGGCTCGCCACGGATGGCCGCCTCTCCGGCACGCCCGTGGCTCCGGGCACCTTCTCCGTCACGCTCGGCGTCCAGGACACCTCCGGCCTCTCCGCGCAGCGCGACCTCTCGCTCTCCGTCTTCGCGCCGCCGTCCCTGTCCACCTCCCCCCTCGCTCCCGCCCGCCTGGGCGTGCCCTACTCCGCCTCGGTGCAGGCCGCTGGCGGCCGGGGGCCCCTCGCCCTCCGCGTCAGCTCGGGCTCGCTGCCCGAGGGACTCCGCCTGGAGGGCGACGCCATCGTCGGCACTCCCACCAAAGCGGGCACCGCGTCCTTCACGCTCCAGGTCCAGGACCGCAATGACCGCTCGGCCTCCGTGGCGTTCCAGCTCACCGTCCGCGGCGGCCTCTTCGTCGCCACCGCGTCCCTGCCAGACGCGTACACCGATGCCGCCTATGGCCACTCCCTCTCCTCCGAGGACGGCCAGCCTCCGTACACCTGGACGCTCACCGCCGGCACCCTGCCCGCGGGCCTGCGGTTCCTCGGCTCGGGCGCCATCGAGGGCACCGCATCCACCCCCGGCACCTTCTCCCTCACCGTCCGCGTCACCGACGCCCAGGGCGCTACCGACTCCAGCACGCTGACGCTCACCGTCCACGCGCCGCCCAGCGTCTCCCGCTTCGAGCTCCCCGACGCGTACGTGGACGACTCCTACTCCGCCACCCTCACCGTTACCGGCGGGCGCGCGCCGTACTCCTGGCGCATCGACTCCGGCACCCTGCCCCAGGGCCTCTCCCTCACTTCGGGCAGCGGCACCATCTCCGGCACGCCCGGCGCACCGGCCACCACCTCCGTCACCGTCCGCGTCACCGACAGCGGTGGACGCTTCGCCACGCGCACGCTCCCCCTCAGGGTGTACCGGGCCCCGTCCCTCCTGGGCCCCACCACCGGACTCGAGGCCTATGTCGGTGAGGCCTTCCTCGTCACGTACTCCGTTGCCGACGGCAAGCCGCCGCACACCTTCGCCACCTCCGCCGCCGTGCCCTCCTGGCTGCGCTTCTCCAGCACCGGCCAGCTCTCCGGCACGCCTGCCGCCGCGGGCTCCATCTCCGGAATGGTCAGCGTCTTCGACGCCAACGAATACGCCCACCATCGCGGCTTCTCGCTCACCGTCTTCTCCCCGCCCGTCATCACCTCCCTCCAGCTCCCCGAGGCCCGGCTGGAGGCGCCCTACTCCACCTCGCTGGCGTCCTCGGGTGGCAAGTCCCCTGTCACGTGGAGCATCACCTCGGGCTCGCTGCCCTCGGGCCTCTCCCTCTCCTCCTCGGGAGGCATCTCGGGCGCGGCCACGAGCGGCACCTCCCCCTTCACCGCGCGCGTCACCGACGCCAATGGCCGCTTCGAGGAGCGCCCTCTCACCCTGCCCGTCTACACCCCGCCCCGCGTGACGACCGCCACACTCCCGGAGGCCTTCGTCGGTATCCCCTACAGCGCCACGCTCACCGCCTCCGGCGGACGGGCCCCGCTGCTGTGGAGCCATGACGGCCTGCTTCCCTCCGGGCTGGTGCTGGACGCCACGACGGGCGTCCTCTCCGGCACCCCCGCCGCGCTCGGCACCACGAGCTTCACCGTGTTCGTCCAGGACGACGAGGGCCTCGAGGACTCGCGCACGCTGTCCCTCACCGCGCGCGACGCGAGCACTTCGCTCACCGTGGGCCACTGGAACATCGAGTGGTTCGGCGCCCCGAACCAGGGGCCTCCCGAGTCCTCCTCGGACGGAGGCACCAACGACGACCTGCAGATTGCCTGGTCGCGTGACATCCTCGGCGACGCGGGCGTCAACGTGTGGGGACTCGTGGAGATGGTGGACGCCACGGACTTCGCCGCCCTCAAGGCACAGCTTCCCCAGTACAGCGGCTTCCTCGCCAACGACCCCATCGTCTCCGCCCCGCCAGGCGGGACCTGGTACAGCAACGGCGAGCAGAAGCCCGGCATCCTCTACGACAGCTCCGTCACCTTCCAGCGCGCCCAGCTCATCCTCACGGAGTCCGTGGATGACTTCGGCGGCCGGCCTCCCCTGCGCGTGGACTTCACCACCCGCATCCGCGGCGCCGAGGCTCCGCTCGTCGTCATCGTCGTCCACATGAAGGCGTTCGATGACGCCACCTCGTACGGGCAGCGGCAGCGTTCGGGCGCCGCGCTCAAGAGCTACCTCGACACGCACCTGCCCTTCGAGCGCGTGCTCGTCATCGGCGACTGGAATGACGACCTCGACCGCTCCATCACCCGCAACGGGGCCGGGGGTTATCTCGCCAGCCCCTACGAGCCCTTCGTGCTCGACACCTCGCGCTACACGTTCGTCACCCAGCCGCTGTCCCTCCGCGGCGAGCGCACCACCACCAGCTATCCCGACGCCATCGACCACACGCTCGCCACCAACGAGCTCGCCGTGAGCTACCTGTCCGGCTCCGTCCGCGTGCTGCGCCCCGACACCTGGATTCCCAACTACGCCAACACCGTCAGCGACCACTATCCCGTCATCAGCCGCTACGACCTGGGCAATGGAGGCAGCGGTCCAGCTCCCACGCAGCACCTCTTCATCAACGAGGTGCTCGCCAACGAGCCCGCCCCCGACGGTGGCGTGGGAGACCCCCAATACGAGTTCATCGAGGTGGTCAACGGCGGCACCACCCCGGCGGACCTGTCCGGCTGGAGTCTCTGGGATTCCTCCACCCAGCGACACCTCTTCCCCTCCGGGACATCGCTCGCTCCGGGCAAGGCCTTCGTCGTCTACGGCGGCCCTCGTGGCTTCCCGCCGGGCACCGCCAACACCCTGGCCGCGTCCACCGGTCGGCTCGGGCTCGACAACGATGGCGACGTCCCAAGCCTCCGCGCCCCCGACGGCGGCGTCGTGGACTCGGCGGGCTACGAGTCCACCACGGACAACGTGTCCATCAACCGGATGCCCGACGCCACGCGCGATGGGGACTTCGTCCTCCACACCACGCTCAACCCGGGACTCGGCTCCTCCGCGGGACGGCGCGCGGACGGTGGCTCCTTCTGACCGGCTCGTCCGAGGTGACAGCCCAGGCCCCTTCGAGGCCAACGGCTCGTGACGGCCCGGCGCGTCCGACGTATCGGCTCGTGCCCCGTGCCTCGGCGCCCCCTCAGCGAAGCGGCGTGGACGGCCTGCCCTGCTCACCGGCGTCGGGCTCGGCCGTGGGCAGCACCTCCACCTGGCGCGCCACCCAGCCTCCCGGCCCCTCGTCGTAGCTCACGCGGACCTCGTCGCCCTCCTCCACCTCTCGCAGGTTCACCGGCGCTCCATTCACGAGCAGCCGGGTGCCGGTGTTCACCTCGAGGTCACGCTCCTGGCCAGCCGCGTCGCGGATGAGCAGCTCGTTGTCGCCCACCCAGCTCACCCGGCCCTGCACCCGGCCCGTGGGCTCGGGGAGCCCCGAACCTCCCTGCCCCGGAGGCCCCGGGGTGACGACGCTCGGCGCCCGCTCGGACTCCTTCGTCAGCGCCTCGGGATCCGGAACCTGCTCCTTCGGGGCCATGAGGCCCCGGAGCACCTCCGAGCGGCCCTCTCGCTCGCTCGCCGAGGGCTCCCCCCCTCCCATGCCGTCCTGCCTGCAGCTCAGGCCCAGGCCCAGAGCGCTCACCCCGATTGCCAGGAACGTCCACTTGCGCGCGCCGCTCATCGTCTCGTGCCCTCCCACCCGGGAAGAAGCCCGAGGGCCCCGTGCCGGACCCGGCTTCCCTCCTATCTCCTCCTCAACATGAGGACGGCCTCGGCGGCCGAGAACCCGGGTGCTCCAAGCCTCGCAGCCCGATGCTGGGCGGGCAGGCGACGGAGGGCCGGGCGGCAGCCTCGTCCGACGAGGCCGCCGCGCAGACACGCGGGAGGTCCGCTACCGCGCGGACTCGACGGCGTAGATGAGCGTCACCTTCGCCTGCACCGTCTGCTCCTCCGGCTGGATGGGCGTCGTCGCCGCGCGGGCGTCCGCCACCTCCGCCATGGCGAAGCGCGCCGCGTACAGCCGCGGAGGCTCCGTCACCGTGCTCGCGTCCAGCACAGCGCCCAGCTTCACGTTCAGCGCCGCCGCCAGCACCTCGGCCGACTTGCGCGCGCGCGCCACCGCCTGCCGCAGCGCCTCGCCCTGCACCGCGTCCTCACGGCTCAGCCCGAAGCGCACCTGGTCCACCCGGTTCGCTCCCGCCGCGAGCGCCTGGTCCAGCAGGCTCCCCACCCTCGACAGCTCCGTCACGTGCACGCTGACCAGGTTGCTCACCCGGTAGCCCCGCAGCTTCGGCTCCGTCTCGTGGGGCGCCGGCGGCCCATAGTCCGGGTACACCGAGTAGTTGCGCGTCTGGATGTCACGCCGCGCAATGCCCGCGGACGTCAGCGCCGCGATGACCTTCTCCATCCGCTTCGCGTTCTGCTCTCCCGCCGCCTTCGCGTTCGGCGCCAGCGTCTCCACCGCGAGGTCGATGAAGGCCTCGTCCGGCTGCGCCTTCACCTCCCCCGTGCCCTCCACCCGAATCGTCCGCACCTGCGGGTCCACCAGCGGGCGCGGCGTGGACACGGGCGTGGGTGCGCCCTGCGCGGCGGCCACCATGCTGGTGAGCAACATCGCGGAGAGCATCAGGTGTCGGACAGGTCGTGCGTGGAGCATGGCGCCTCCTCGGCGTTCCAGGGCTGCGGGGTCGAGTTGCAACGTCCTCGCCCCCTGGGACGGAATGACCCCATCCGGCATTCACGCCACCGTGAAGCCCTCCACGCACGAGGGCGCTCCCACCTCCCCAGCCGGTGAGAGCGCCCAGGAATGACCGTTCCTTCCAGGCCGCGCCGGGCCCCGGCCGGACTCAGGGCCTCGTGGAATGAAGATTCCTTCCACAAGCCCTCCGCGCCAGGGCGGCCTCGGGCGGTCCGTGGAAGGAACGTTCCTTCCACGGCCTCGCCCAGCCGGGCGTCACGGGCTCGCCGCGTCGCCGGCCGCCTCGTACGCCGGGCGGGGGGTCTGCGTCTTCGGACGGAGCCCGACGACCGAGCGCGCCTTGCTCGTCGCCTTGCGGCGCGCGGTGCGCAGCGCGTCGCGGCCCATGTCCATGACGGCGGACACCGCGCCCGCCACCAGGTTCCCCGGCGGCGTGTCCGGCGCCAGCGGGTGCGGCCGCGTGGGAGCGGCCTTCTTCGCCATCTCCAGCACGTCCGCCATCGTCCGCAGCTCCTGCGGCTTGAAGGCCTTCTTCACCGCCGGGAAGAGCTCGCTCTCCTCCTCCAGCACATGCGAGCGCACGTTCTCCATCAGCACGTGCACCTTGGCGTCGAAGCGCTCCGCCTCCGGCGGCATCCCGTCCAGCTCGGCCAGCACCAGCTTCACCACGTGGTGCTCCTCCAGCGCGCGCAGCACGTCGTCCCCCAGCTCGTCCGCGCGAGCGCGCACCGCCGGGTAGAAGACCTGCTCCTCGATGACGGCGTGCACCGACAGCTCGTGCACCATCTGGTCCACCAGCTTGCGCTTCAGCTTGTGCGCGTTGGGGCCCGCCTTCTCGTACTTCCGGAAGAGCTGCTCCACCGTCTTGTGGTCCGCCTTCAGCAACGCGATGGCATCCATGAACCCACCTCCCCTGAATGTCTGGGCCGCGCCTCCCCCACCGCTGAGCCCGAGGCTCCTGGCGCAGCGCGGCATGGACGCAAGGTGTGGATGGCGGGGCCCGGATGCTCGGGCTGCATGAGAGGGGTATGCCTCCCCGGATGTCCGGCAGGCGGCCAGGCGAAGCCGGGGTTCTGGGAGATCGCCGCACCCCGCGGGAGGGCACCCTGTTCCCGGGCCGTGACGCAACCGGCACCGGTGTTCCGGCTCTCGCCAGCCTTTCACCCCGTTCCACCACCCCTCAAGGGCTTGCGGCGCACTGAAGCCAACAGGCCCATTGTACCCAGGGGCAATCACCGCCCGTCCGGCTGCTGCCCAATGTCCGGACCACCGTGACGCGGGGCAGCGCCCTGCTTGCTGCGGGGAAGGGGAAGGGGGAGCACCGTGGTGAATGACACCCTGCGCGTTCGGGTCGCGAACATCACTCGCGAGGCCGAGGACATCCTGACGTACGAGCTCGTCGCGGAGGACGGAGGCACGCTGCCCCCGTTCGAGGCCGGCGCCCACCTGGAGGTGCGCGTGCCCGGGCCGGGCGACTTCGTGCGCTCGTACTCACTCTGCAACGACCCGGACGAGACGCACCGCTACGTCATCGCCGTGCAGCGCGATGGCAATGGCCGCGGCGGCTCGCGCGCCATGCACGAGCGCGTGCGCGTGGGCGACGTGCTGGAGGTGGGCGCGCCCAACAACAACTTCCCGCTGCTGTTCGCGCGCAGCTACGTGCTGGTGGCCGGTGGCATCGGCATCACCCCGATGCTGGCCATGGCGCGGATGCTCGAGCGCACCGGCGCCAACTACACGCTGCACTACTGCGCGCGCACGCCCGAGCGCACCGCCTTCCGCGAGCTGCTCTCCAGCGCGCCCTTCAAGGACCGCGTGCGCTTCTACTTCGACGGCGGAGACCCGTCGAAGGGCCTGGACGTGAAGACGCTGCTGGCCACTCGCGGGCCGGGGGCGCGGCTGTACTGCTGCGGCCCCGCCGGACTGATGAAGGCCGTGCGCGACGCCGCCACGTACCACAAGTGGCCCTGGGAGAAGGTGCACTTCGAGTCCTTCACCGCCGAGGGCACCAGCGCCGCGACGGGCAAGGAGGAGACCGACTTCGAGGTGACCATCCGCAGCACGGGCCAGGTGCTGCGCGTGCCCGCCGGCCAGTCCGTGCTCAACGTGCTGCGCCGCAACGGGGTGCGCGTGACGAGTGACTGCGAGGCCGGCTCGTGCGGCACCTGCGTCACCCGCGTCTGCGAGGGCCAGCCCGACCACCGCGACACCTTCTTCCAGCAGGAACCCGCGGGCGACCAGCGCATGCTCGTCTGCGTGTCCCGCGCCCGCTCCAAGCGGCTCGTCCTGGACCTGTAGTCCCTGGGGGAGCCGCGCGGGGCCTCGATGCCGAGGCCCCGCGACTCAAGCGGCCCGGCCGGAGGACTCCCGGCGCACGCGCGCGACCTCGGTGCGGATGAGCTTGCGCAGCGCCTCCGGGTCGAAGGGCTTCTCCACCCGGGTGTTCTCCACGCGGTCCAGGAACGTGCGTGCCGCCGGAGTGAAGGCCCCTCCGGTGATGAACACCACCCGCTCGGCCACCCGCGGTGCCGTCTGCACCAGCGCGTCGAACAGGTCCATGCCCGTCATCTCCGGCATCATCAGGTCGCAGAGCACCACGTCGTAGCGCGGCTCCGGCAAGCTCAGCTGCGCCAGCGCCTGCCGCGCGCTCACCATCACCTCGACGTCGTTCTCGCGCGACAGCGTGCGGCGGATGGCTCCGCTCACCAGCGCGTCGTCGTCCACCACCAGCACCCGGCCCCGCACCGGCGCCGCGCCCGTGCCGGGCTCCGCCGGCGTCGCGTTCGCGCGCGGCTCGTGGGCGGGGACTCGCGCGTCCGCGGCGGGCGAGGAGGAGGACGCGGTCCCGGCTTCCGCCGCGGCGGGAGCGCTGGCCGTGGCGACCGGGCTCGTCGCTCCCAGGGCCGCGCCGTTCATTCCGCCGGGAAGCGCGGGCTCCCCCTCCGTTGGCGACGCGTCCCGCCACACCCCGTCCATGCTCCGTGCCGGCGTGGCGCCCCGTTCCCCGGAGGCCTCGGCGTTCATCGAGCGGGACTCGCGCGACGTGCCCTGCTCCCGGGCCGCGAGCGCCGGCATCGGCTCCCGCGCGCCGCCTCGTGCCCCCGGCATGGACCAGGGCTCCCGCGCCGCGCGCCGCTCCTGCGCGTCCGCCGCGACTTCGGCCTCGGGCGCCGCGCGCTTCAGCGTCACCCGGAACACCGAGCCCTTCCCCGGCTCGCTCTCCACGGAGATGGTGCCGCCCATGGCCGACACGTACGCATGGCACAGCGACAGGCCCAGCCCCGTGCCCACGCCCTGCGGCTTCGTCGTGTAGAACGGGTCGAAGATGCGCGAGAGCGCCTCCGGCGCGATGCCGATGCCCGTGTCGCGCACCTCCGCCATCACCGTCCCATCCGGCGCCACGCGCGTGACGAGCCGCACCTCGTTCTCCTCCGCGCGTCCCTCCGGCAGCGCCTGCGCCGCGTTGATGAGCAGGTTGAGGAACACCTGCGCCAGGCGCGCCTCGTTGCCCTCCACCTTCGGCACGTCGCCGTAGTCCCTCATCAGCTTCGCGCGCGGGCGCAGCTCGGCCATGGCAATCTTCACCGCCGAGTCCAGCACCGCGTGCAGCTCCACCGGGCCCTGCTTCTCGTCGTCCGGGCGCGAGAAGGTCTTCAAGTCCCGGACGATGCGCCGCACCCGGTCCGCGCCATGCAGCGCCTCGCGCAGCGCCTGGCTCACCTCGCGCAGCCTCGACCCCACCGCGCGCGTGTCCCCCAGCTCCCGCGCCAGCGCGTCCGCCTCCTCGCTCGCGTGCTCCAGGTTCGACACGATGTAGGCCAGCGGGTTGTTGATTTCGTGCCCCACGCCCGCCGCGAGCTGCCCCACCGCCGCCATCCTCCCCGCCTGAACGAGCTGCGCCTGCGTCTGCTTCAGCGTGCGCATGTGCGCCTCCAGTTCCTCGTTGGCGCGCGCCAGCGCCCGCGTGCGGTCCTGCACGCGCTCGGCCAGCCACCGCTCGCGCGCCTTGAGCTGCCCCACGCGCAGCAGGTACACGCTCACGCCCAGCAGCACCACGCCCAGCACGCACAGCAGCCAGAAGCCCGTGCGCTGCCACAGCTTCGGCTCCAGCACCACGTCCAGCGTCACCGACTCCGTCCAGTGCCCGTCGCGCCCCCGGGCCTGCACCTCGAACCGGTAGCTGCCCGGCCGCAGGCCCGTGTACGTCGCCGTCCGCACCTCCGCGTTCACCCAGCCGTCGTCATGGCCCACGAGCTGGTAGCGGAAGGGCAGCCGCCCCGCGTCCACCGGCGTGAAGGCCGTGAAGCGGATGTCCAGCCGCGAGCCGCCCGGCGGCAGCTCCAGCCGGCCCTCCATGGGCACGGGCTGGTTCTGCACGCGCACCTCTTCAATCCGCACCTCCGGGGGCTGCCAGCTCGTGCCCACGCGCGCGGGGTCCACGACAATCGCGCCGCCGATGTTGGTGAACCACAGCCGCCCGTCCCGGCTCCTCCAGGCGGACGGCTGCGTGTTGCCGTTGCACTCCGCGCTGCGCATGCCGTCGCGCTGGTCGAAGCCCAGCGCCGCCACGCGCTCGCGCTTGCCGTCGGCCACCTCGTCCAGCTCGCGCCGCGACACGCGGGACACGCCCTTGTTGCTGCTCATCCACAGGTGCCCGCCGCCGTCCGGAATCACGCTGAACACCGCGTCGTCGTACAGCCCCTGCGCGACGGTGAAGCGCGCCCAGGTGTCCTTGCGCCAGCGCCCCAGCCCCGTCTCCGTGCCCACCCACACCGTGCCGTCCGGGTCCGCCAGCAGCGCCAGCACCAGGTCTCCCGGCAGCCCGTCCTTCTGGGTGAAGCGCTTGAAGGTCTTCGAGTCCGGCTCCCACCGCAGCAGCCCGGACTCCGTGCCGAACCACACCCGCCCGTCCGCGTCCTCCGTCATGACGATGACGGGGTGGTGCAGGCCGTGCTTCGGGCCATACAGGGAGACCTCGCCTCCGTGCACGCGCAGCAGCCCGCTCTGCGTCCCCACCCACCGGTCCCCCCGTGAGTCCACGTGGATGGCCGTCACCACCTCCTGCGGTCCCCCCTGCTCGCGCGTCAGCCGGCTGAAGCGGGTGCCGTCGTACCGGTACAGGCCATTGACGGTGCCCACCCACAGCGTGCCCTGCGCGTCCTCGTGCAGCGCGGGGATGACCTTCTCCGGGAAGCCCTCCTCCACGGCCACGCGGTGGATGCCCCCCGCTCCCAGCCGGTACAGCCCGCCGCCCAGCGTGCCCACCCACATCGTCCCGCGCCGGTCCTCCAGCACGGCGCTCACGGCGCCCTCGGGCGCCACCAGCCCCTCCGGCAGCCCGTACGTGGTGAACGGGCCGTCGCGCAGGCGGAACAGGCCGGAATAGGTGCCCACCCAGAGGTGCCCGTCCCGGTCCTCCAGCATGGACAGCACCTCGGCCTCCACCAGCCCCTCACCGGGCACGGGCTCGCTGAAGCCGTCCGCGGTGCGCCGTACCAGGCCGCCGCGGCGGGTGCCCACCCAGAGGGTGCCGTCGCCATCCGTGTACAGCGAGGGGATGTACGTCGACGGCAGCCCGTCCTGGGGAGTGAAGCGGCGGGCGACCCTCCCATCCCACGAGATGAGCTCGCGCGGCGTCCCCAGCCACAGCACGCCGGCGGCGTCCCGGCTCAGCGCCAGCACCTCCGGCCGCGGGTCCGGCCCGGGAATGGCGAAGGGCATCGCGTCCACGCGCCCCGCCATCAGCCGCGCCACGCCCTTCTTCGTGCCCACCCACAGCGTGCCGACCTCGTCGGCCACCAGCGCGGTGACGGACGCGTCCGGCAGGCCGTCCTCCACCGAGTACTGCCGCGCGTCCTCGCCGCTCGGCGGCACCCGCCACAGCCCCCCGCTCGTGCCCACCCACAGCGCGCCGTCCGCCACCAGGAGCCGGGACACCTTCGCGGCCTCCAGCGAGGCCGTCGCGCCCGGGGCGCGCTCGAAGCGGCCCTCGCGGTACGCCACCAGGCCCTGCTCGGTGCCCACCCACAGCGTGCCCGCCGGGTCCTCCACGAGCGCCCGGATGGTGTGGTTGCGCAGCTCCGGCGTGTTGCGCTTGTCGAAGACGACGAAGCGCGCCCCGTCGAAGCGCACCAGCCCCTCCCAGGTGCCCAGCCACAGGTAGCCGTCGCGCGTCTGCGCCAGCGACAACACGCTGTTCTGCGGCAGCCCGTCGTCGGCGCGCCACGAGTCCTGGATGTACTGGGAGACACGGCGCTCGGGGTCCAGGGCCAGACCCGGTCTCGCCAGGAGCAGTCCCGCGACAAACAAAAGTCCGACGAGCCCGGGCCGCCAGGCGCGTTGCGTGTACCCCGTGATGCCCATGTTGCTCCCAGTGTCCGGCAGAACCGGCCGGGAGACCAAACGCGGCACGCTCCAACCCGCATAAAACGTTGAGTGGAGCAGCCTTGGCGGCAGCGGCGGGGGGCAACCTCCACCCCCAGTGCGACTTCCCACCTTCTCCCCGCCGCTGCCGCCTCGTCCGCCACCACCCTGGGCGCCGGGAGCCACCCTCCCGACGCCCCTGGCCATGGAGCCCGCGCTTCCTGACGCGAGGTCCCGGTGGTGGTGAGGGCCTCGCCGTGTGGCGCTGGATTGAAGATGAGAGCCGCGAGTCCCCGACGCCACTGCGGGAACAGGACAGGAGCCATGTCCCCAGGTCGAATCCGATGCGGCCTCCGGCCGCCCGGCTCCCTGCCCGCCCGGAATCATGGAATTCGCGGCCTCGTGGGGCCCGATGACGCCGGCCGTCACGGCGCCGGGAAGGTGTTCCCCCGAGGTCACCCCCGCAGGTCCCTGCCGACGCGACGCGGGCGCGTGTCTATATTGCCCGCCCCGAAAAGAGGTTGGATGAGCGACGGGTCGTTGTTCTCGACGGACGTGGTCAGCACCGAGTCCCGCTACCAGTGGCGCCTGTGGCTGGCGGACCTGCTGGACGTGGTGACGGCGGCCCTCGTGGGTTGGGCCCTGCTCCGGGCCCTGGAGCAGGAGCGCACGCCGGGGCGCATGGCGGTGGCCATGGCGCTGGCCTGGCTCGCCGCGTCCGCCGTGGGCGGGCTCACGGGCCGGACGTGGTGGCGGCAGGTGGCGGGCGTGCGGCTGGTGCGTGGAGCGCGCGCGCCGGGGCTGCCGCTCGGGCTGGCGCGGGCCGTCACCGCGCCGCTGGAGCTGCTGCTGAACGTGGTGCTGCTGCGGCGGCCCCTGGACGAGAAGCTGGGCGTGCACGCCGAGCGGGTGCCCCCGGGCGCCGGCCCCTGGCTGAAGGGCGCGGCCGTGCAGCTGCCGTGGCTGGCGGTGCTGGCCGGCGCCGTGTGGCTGCTCGTCACGCCGACGAAGGCGGAGACGCACAAGTACCTGGGCAGGACGCTCACGGGCTGGCACTGCTGCCACGGCACGCGCGACATGACGTGGGAGTGCCGCACCTCGCTGGACCGGGCGGTGCGCGCCGCGCGCGGCGGCGACCCCGAGCTGAAGGCGGTGGTCGCCGACTGTCCGGTGGCCGCGAAGCGCCTGGGCGAGTGAGGGGCCCGCCAGGCCCGCTCACTTCTCCGAGGTGATGTACTCGCCTTCGTCGCAGAAGACGCCCACCTTGCCGGAGGGCACGTCGAACTGCGTGTTGAGCTTGAACCTGCTGGCGGACTTCACGTCGCCGGCCGGAACCTTCCCCAGCCAGGCCGTGCTGCGCTGGTCCTTCACCACGTAGCAGTTGGACCAGGAGGTGGTGCCCATGTTGCGGACCTTCACCTCGTCGTCGCCAACGAGCCCCAACATGCTCTTCGACCTGCTCACATCCGCGTAGAGGGTCTTCTTCTCGGGCTTCACGGGGACGGACGGGGCGACCACGACGGGCTCGGCGGGCTCCGGGTCGGGCCTCGTGGGAGCCGGCGCCAGGTCGCGGGGCGGCACCAGGTACAGCCTGCTGGTGGAGGCGAGGGCCTTCTCATCCAGCTCCACGTACGTCCGCCGGGACTTCACGGCATTTCCCCCCAGCCGGGCCGGCCGGATGACCCGGGCCAGTCCGAGCACCTGCCGCCGGCCATCCTTCCCCGGGGGCCCCACCACGTCCGCCTCCATGTCCGGGAGGAGCCTCGCGGCCCAGCCCCTCGCGACATAGAACCTGCCGCCCTCGTCGACCAGGGGCAGCACCTCCACCGAGGCGGCGACGTACCGGGCCGCCGGCGTCGAAGGAGCCTTCTTCTTCCCGGGGGCCTTCGGCGTGGATGCCGGGCGCTTGCCATCGTCCGCGTTGGCGGCGACCTCCTCCGTCTTGCCTGGCGCCGCGATGGCGCTCGCCGAGGACGGCACGGCTTCCGGCGCCGGAGCCCCCGTTCCCCCCGTGGGCGCCACCGCCGGGGCCGCCGTACCGGCCGCCGCGGCCACCGTTCCACCCGTGGGGGCCGCCGCCTCACCACCGGGGGCCGTGGGGCCGTCCGGGGACGGAGGAGTCGCCGCGGGCGTCCCGCTCGCCTGCGCCACCGGGGCCGTCGCGCCGGTCCGCTCCGCGTCGGGCTTCACGCCGCTTCCCGAGGGGGTGGCCGCCGGCGCCGTGGCCACGCTCGCGACCGGAGCCGGCGGCGCGGCGGGCGGACGGACGAGCAGCGCGGTGATGGCGGCGGTGGCAATCACCAGCAGCACGGCGATGGCGGCGTAGAGCCCCATGGGGCGCCTGCGGGAGGCCCGCGCCTCCAGCGCGTCGTCCTCCGCCGCCGTCGCGGGCACCGGGCGCGAGGGCCGGCGCGGCTCCGTCACCGCGTCCACGCCGGCCTCCACCACGACCGCGGGCTCCGGGCGCGAGGGCTTCCGCGGCTCGTCGAAGCGCGCGGTGCCCGTCCCGGGCCCCTGGCGCAGCGTGGTGGCGCCCGTGTCCACGTCGTCACCGTCCGCGTAGACGGCGTCCGGCCGGGCCACCCCGCCGGAGCGGCGCGGCGACGGCTGGATGTCGCCGACGTTGCGCACCACCGTGGGCTCGTGCCCCGACACCCCGTCATCCGCCGGGGCGCCGGAGCCGTAGAGGCCCGTGCCGGTGCCCGGCAGCGGCGTGCGACGCAGCCCGGTGGAGGACGACACCTTGGAGATGAGCTTGCGCTGCTCGGCGAAGGCCTCGGGGCACAGGGTGCGGACGAACTGGCCCACCTCCTCCGCGCCCACCGACGCGCCCGTGCGCACCAGCTCCCCGTTGAGCGCGCGGGCCCACTCGTCCGTGCGCGCGTAGCGCCCGTCCGGCTTCGCCTCCAGCGCGCGCCGCACCACCGCGTCCAGCGCGGCGTCCGCGTCCGGGCGCAGCTCGCACAGCGAGGGCACCACCGGCTGCGACATGGCCGCCATCATCTCCCCCACCGTCCCGTGGGGGATGAGCGAGCGGCCCGCCAGCATCTCCCACACCACCACGGCGCTCGAGTAGATGTCGCTGCGGTGGTCCACGAGCTCGGCGCGCACCTGCTCCGGGGACATGTAGCCCAGCTTCCCCATGACCGTGGACGGCAGCGTGTACTTGCTGCGCGCCGCGGACTTGGCGAGGCCGAAGTCGATGACCTTCACCTCGCCCTCGTACGACACCATGACGTTGTGCGGAGACACGTCGCGGTGGACGATGCCCAGGGGCGAGCCGTCCGGCCCCGCCTTGCGGTGCGCGTAGCCCAGCCCCTCGGCGATGCGCTGGCCGATGGACAGCGCCACCGGCACCGGCACCGCCACGCCCTGCGTCCGCGCCTGCTCCAGCAGGTACGCCAGGTCCACCCCCGCCACGTACTCCAGCGCCATGTAGTAGGTGCCGTCCGCCTCGCCCATGTCGTACACCTGGGCAATGGACGAGTGGACGAGGTGCACCAGCACCTTGGCCTCGTGGTGGAACCGGTCCAGGAACTGCCGGTCCTTCAGCAGCGCTGGAAGAATCGTCTTGACGATGCACGGCTTCTCGAAGCCGGCCGCGCCGCTGATCTTCGCGAGGAAGACCTCGCCCATGCCCCCCTGGCCCAGGGGATGGACGAGCTCGTAGCGCCCGAGAAAGCGGGGGGACTCTGTGGGTGCGGTGCTCATGGCTTCTCCCGGCAGCGAAGCACCCGGACACACACGGAATCAAGCAGCCGGGGGACTTCCATGTGGACAGACACCCTTGACGCCGGGAACGCAAACCCCATTCACCGCGCCCGGGAACTTCCAGCGAATGGACACTTCTGACGCTGTGAACGGAAGGCTCCGCCTCCGGGGAGGTGTCAGACCCGTCCGGCACAACTGTCCGTGAAACAGGGGCGGTACGTCGGCAGCCCGGTTTCGTTGAAGGCCTTCGCGAGTCGAGCCCGTGCACACCCGTCGGGCGGGGTGTGGGTGCATGAGGGCGGGGAGGCAGGAGA
>NZ_JABBJJ010000194.1 GCF_012933655.1 Pyxidicoccus fallax
ATCCCCTCCCAGCCCCCGGCGCCGCCTCGCTGGAGGAATCATTCCTCCACGACGTCCCGCCTCGGGCGCCCCCCTTGCTGGAGGAATCATTCCTCCACGACGTCCCGCCTCGGATGCCGCCTCGCTGGAGGAATCATTCCTCCACGACAGCCCGCCTCGGATGCCGCCTCGCTGGAGGAATCATTCCTCCACGACGTCCCGCCTCGGATGCCGCCTCGCCGGAGGAATCATTCCTCCACGACGACCCGCCTCTCGGATGCCGCCTCGCCGGAGGAACCATTCCTCCACGACGGCCCTCCTTCCGGAGAGGGCTGACATGCCAGGAAGGATGCGGCTCGCGCCAGGGAATGACCTCTGGCAGCTCATCCGGTTGCGTGCCCTTCGGTCCATCCATGGGCCGAGGCGGGGGCTGACATGCGCACGGGCTCGGAGTCACGCGGTGCCGCGGGACGACGCCTTGACCGCCATGGAGGTTGCGATGGGGCACCTGGCACCACGCTCACGATGAGGGAGGGCGCCTCCGAGGACAGGAAGCTTCCCGCCTCGAACGAATCCGAGGCGCGGAAGATGCGCCCTGCAAACAGAAGGGGCGGCGCTGGAATGGCGAAGGGAGCCGCGGGCAATCCTCGCGGCCTTACCGGACTTCCCTGAAGCAGGTTGGCTCGTGCAATCGCTGATGCTCGGCCTCGGATACCTGCGGCAGGGCCTCATGCCATGCCGCGGGTGTACAACATTCGTGTCCGGGGGCTTGGCGAAGCGCTCGGAGCGGCTTGGGCTCGCTCAGAACGTCTCGTTGGGCAGGAACCGCGTGCCGTCCGAGCGGCGGGTGGTGAGCCCGGTGTTGATGACGATGGCATCCGCCCGCCCGTCACCCGTGGAGTCCGCGAAGAAGGTGCCCTGCGAGCCGTAGTAGCCGATGGACGTCCACGTCTCGTACGCGCCGAAGCCGGCGCCCGTCGACCGGCGCACCGTGACGGTGTTGTCGTTCACCACGATGGCGTCCGCGCGGCCATCGCCGGAGACGTCCGCGAAGAAGGTGCCACGGTTGCCGTAATAGGCCTCCGTCGTCCAGGTCTCGTACGCGCCGAAGCCGGTGCCCGTCGAGCGGCGCACGGTGACGCCGCTGTCGTTCACCACGATGGCATCCGCGCGGCCGTCACCGGAAACATCCGCGAAGAAGGTGCCGCGGTTGCCGTAGTAGGCCTCCGTCGTCCAGGTCTCGTACGTGCCGAAGCCGGAACCCGTCGAACGGCGCACGGTGATGCCGCTGTCATTCACCACGATGGCGTCCGCGCGCCTGTCCCCGGTGACGTCCGCGAAGAAGGTGCCGCGGGTGCCGTAGTAGGCCTCCGGAGTCCAAGTTTCGTACGCGCCGAAGCCGGAACCCGTCGAGCGGCGCACGGTGATGCCGCTGTCGTTCACCACGATGGCGTCCGCGCGGCCGTCACCGGAGACGTCCGCGACGAACGAGCCCCGGGTGCCGTAGTAGGCCTCCGGAGTCCACCGGGCCGGCTCGCCGCCGGGGAGCTGCACGGCCACGTGCGTCGGACCGAAGGCAACGGCATCCGCCCGGCCATCGCCATTCACGTCACCGAAGGCGCGGGTGAAGAGGCGCGAGCCGTAGATGGTCTGGACCCCCTCGATGTCGCCGTTGCTGAGGACCCCGCTGTTGTTCCAGTCGGGGTTGCAGTAGTTCATCGTCGAGTTCAAATCCCAGGCGCCCAGCATCAGATCCCCGTTCGTTCCCTGCGGGGCATCCGTGCAGGTGGCGGGGCGGTCCGGCCGGTTCTGCTCGTGGGCGAACCCCAGCGCGTGGCCGAACTCGTGCACGCCGATGGCGCGGATGCAGAAGTCCTGCTGCGTCTGACACGACTGGCCCCAGTTCTGGAAGGTGAAGTTGAGCACCATTCCGTTGACCAGGCCGTTCAGGTTGCGGCCCAGCGCCTTCACGTGGGGACCGCTGTCCTCGACACGGATGCGGATGCCGCCCGAGGTGCTGGTGCACCAGCCCCAGCCGTGGAAGTTGACGTTGGACCAGTAGGACCACTGCCGAGTCACCTCGTCGCGGACCGCGGCGCGGAAGCCGTCGAAGCCCGGCGTCGAGTTCGGCTCCCAGCACACGCTGATGTCGTTGGACGGCCACTTGGAGGAGAGCAGCACGTACAGCTCCGAGGAGTCCTGTCCCATGGGGGATTCGGACGCGGGCTCGGACGGAGTGGACGGACCACAGGCGGAGACCAGGACCAGCGCTCCAAAGAGCGCCGTCGGACGAAGGAGGGGTTGCATGATGTGCCTTTGGAAGTGGCGTTGGATGCGCGGGGACTCATACCGGGCGTGTGCAGGCGGAACCAGAATCGGCGGGGTTTCGCCGCACCCACGTACCCGCGGCATCTGTGTTCGCGAGTGGCTGTGTGTCGGCCGCCGCTCACCGGCGTTTTCGGACCGTTCAGCCACGAAGGCTCCGCGTTGGCCGGTCCGGCCGCCATGCTCTGTTCCATGGCAACTTCCTCCTCCATGCCCGTGACGCAGCGTCCTGTCGGCTCCACCGAGACGGCTGACTCGCGGCGCGGAGGCTGGGCCGCGTTCGTCCTGGGACTCCTCGTCGCTCCGGTGGCGCTGTTCCTGCTGGTCGCCGCGGCCGTCATCGGTGCCTCGCCGTCGGGGTGGGGCTACGTCGTGGGGCTCGTGCTCGTGGCGGCCGGGCTCCTCTCGCGGCCCTGGCGGCGGAGGCGGGGGCTGACGCGGTCCGGACTGGGCGTCGTGCTGTGCGTCGTCGCGGGGCGGCTCGTGTTCGCGGATGGCACCCAGGTGGAGACGCTGCGCCTGCCGGACGGGGGACACCGGTGGGTGAACCGCATCGTCGCCGAGCGGGACGGAACGATGCTTGCGGGGTACGCGCTGGTGCTCTCCGGGGGCGTGCCCCGCTCGGACTCGCGCGAGTTCCTCTCCGCGCTGGAGTCCGCCTTCGACCGGATGGACGCCGCCGAGGGCGCGCTCGCCACCCCGGCCGTCGCCACGTACCTCGGCCTCCAGTCGCCGAAGTCCTTCGACGCACTGGTCATCCCGCCACCGGATGTCGCGAAGCCCGAGACGGCCTTCGTCTTCCTCCATGGCTACGCGGGCAACTTCGCCGTGTACTGCTGGCAGATGTCGCGGGCGGTGCGGGCCATCTCCGCGCTCACCGTCTGCCCCTCGGTGGGGCCCGTCGGAGACTGGTGGTCACCCCAGGGCGAGCGCACGCTGGAGGAGACGTTCGACTGGCTCGCCGCGCGCGGTGTCCGCCGCGTCTATCTCGGAGGGCTCTCCAACGGCGGCGCGGGCGCCAGCGTCCTCGTGCACCGGGTGTCCCATCCCCGGCTCGAGCTGCGGGGCCTCGTGCTCGTCTCGGGGGCGTACTCCGAGATGCCGGCTCCGTCCGTCCCGACGCTGCTGGTGCAGGGGAGACATGACTCCATGATGCCCACGCGCTCCATGCGCGCTATCGCCGAGCGCATGGGACGGCGCGCGACGTACTTCGAGGTGGACAGCGGGCACTTCGCCTTCCTCGACCGTCATGAGGAGTGCGAGCGCGCCATCGCCGCGTGGCTCCGCGAGCGCGAGCGGGAGTGAGCCCCCGCCTCACCCCGAGGCGCCACGCCACGGCGTGACGCCTCATTCGCGGGGCCTCCGGGACCGTGCGGCTACGGCGCCTTCGCCGGCACCGCCGCCGCCACCTCTTCCAGCATGGCGTCCAGCTCCGCGCGGGGAATCCACCGGCCACGCAGCACCACGCCGGAGATGGCGCGCGTGTTGCGCACGTCCTGCCGGGGGTCCGAGTCCAGCAGCAGCAGGTCCGCGCGCAGGCCCTGGGCCACGGTGCCCCACTCGTTGGCCTCGCCCAGGTACTCCGCCGCGTTCCGCGTGGCCGCCTCCAGCACCGCCTGGGCCGGCAGCCCCGCGGCGGCCATGGCCTCCATCTCCCGGTGCACCGCGAAGCCCGTCACCATGAAGAACTGCGGCGAGTCCGAGCCCACCAGCAGCCCCGCTCCCGCCGCGTGCAGTCCGCGCAGCACCTGGTGCCGCAGCTCCACGAAGCGCTTGCGCCGCTCGGCCGGTGCTCCCGCGAACTCGGGCGAGGACAGCTCCTTCGACCATGCCTCCACCGCGGCGGCCGGCACGTAGCGCAGCTCCGGCCGCGCCTTCAGCAGGTCCAGACGGTCCGCGTTCGACAGCAGGTCGAAGAGGTCCATCGTGGGCGAGCTCCACACGCCCGCCTTCTTCGTGGCCTGCGCCAGCGCGGGGATGCGCGCCGCGTCCATCCGCTCCAGCGCGTCGCTGAAGTCAAGCTGGTCCACCTTCGCCGGGTCCCCCGGTGGCAGCAGCGCCCCGAGCCACCCATCCAGGTGCTCCAGCTGCTGTCCCGACGCCAGCGCATGCTCCAGCCCCACGTCCGGCGTCACGTGCCCGCTCACCCGCAGCCCCTGCGCGCGCGCCTCGTCCATCATCGCGTCGTACGTCTCGCGCCCCAGCCCGCCGTGCGTCTTCAGCAGGTCGAAGCCCGCCGCCTTCTGCTCGCGCACGCGCTGCCGCGCCGCCTCCGGAGACTTCACGGACTGACCGTGGAAGGACGGCCCCGCCACCAGCAGCCGGGGCCCCAGCACCTCGCCCTTCGCCACGCGCGCGCGCAGCTCCAGGCCCGTGGGGGCTCCGCCCAGCGCCCGCGCGGTGGTGACGCCGTTGGCGAGCAGCAGCCGCATCTGCCGGCCCGCCGCGTCCGCCGCCGTCCCCGTTCCCTGCTGTAGGTGCAGGTGCATGTCGGCCAGTCCCGGCATCAGCCAGCGCCCGCGTCCGTCCACCCGGACCGCGCCCTCGGGCACCGGCGTGGAGGCGGACGGCCCCACCGCGACGATGCGCTCCCCATCCACCAGCACCGTCTGATCGGCCAGCGCGTCGGCTCCTCCCATGGGGAGCACCGTCACGCCGACCAGCGCCAGGCTGGCCGCTCGCACTGGGGATGCCGCGGCGGATTGGGAAGTGGGCGCCACCGCGGGCCCTCCGCGGCAGGCCGTCAAGCAGGCGAGCAACCAGAGGCTCCAACCCCAACGGCGCGTTCTTCGCTCGGAACTCATGCGTGTATCCCTCCAAGGGGGAGAACGGAGCACAGCACCCCCGGTCGCGAAGCGCACGAGCTTCGGAGAAAATACGCTGGGAAATATCGGAGCCACTTGCCTCCGTTCCCTGCCCGCCCCGATATGAACCTTTCTGCCCTCCTCCTTGGTTCTCTCCTGGCTTCGGCCCCCGCGGTTCCCTCCTCGACTGCCTCCCGCTCGGGCGACATGCCCGAGGTTGGCGTCCCCTTCGCCTGTGGTCGCATCCACACGGTGAGCCAGGGACACGACACGGGCAGCCATCAACACAACGACACCTACGCCTGGGATTTCCGCATGCCGGACGGCACGCCCATCGTCGCCGCTCGCGACGGTGTGGTGCGCCTGGCGCGCGGTGACAGCACCAAGGGCGGCTGCGACGAGAAGTTCGCGCCCTACGCCAACTACGTCGTCATCTCCCACGGCGACGGGCTGGAGACGCAGTACCTCCACTTCAGCGCGGTGGTGGTGAAGCCGGGTGAGACGGTGAAGGAGGGCCAGCTCATCGGCTTCTCCGGCTCCACCGGCTGGGCCTGCGGCGCGCACCTGCACTTCAAGGTGGCGCGTGAGGTGGGCAAGGGCTGGAACAACCCGTCCGTCCCGGCGCGCATCGCCGGCTACGGCGACCCGGTGCGCGACACGCGCGTGTCCGCGCCCATCTGCAAGGACTCCGGCACCCAGACGCTCATGGCCGACAACGGCGGCACGCACACCCCGGGTCAGCCGGTGGTGTCCATGTCACCTGAGCGCCAGGAGGCGCCGCGCGGCCTCCCGCCCGGGGCGGAGTCCATCATCAACAGCCTCAACCAGCCTCCCGCCCAGGGCGGTCAGGGCCTCGAGGAAACGCGTGCGCCCCGCCGCGCCCGCACGGCGAGCGGCCCCAGCGAGACTCGCTGACGCCAGCAGCGCGCCCGCCCCGGCGAGCAGCATGAAGAGGGCCCCCGCGTTGACGAAGTACTCCATCGGCAACAGGGGGCCTTCCACGTAGGCCCGCACCACGCGGTAGCCCACGTGTCCCAACAGCCCCAACAGGGGCAGGTTGATGAGCGGCAGAATCAGCCAGCGCGCCACGCGCCACCACCCCGCCACGGCTTCTCCGACTCCGGTCGTGGCGGTGTAGCGCCACGCGCTCGCGCGCGCCGCCCGCACCGCGTCCAGCAGCGCGTCCGTGTCCGGCACGCCCAGCGTCGCCGGCTCCAGGCCGCCGGCCCGTACGAGGCTGCGCGCCTCCGCCAGCGCCGTGCGCGCGGTGGACTCCACGCCGAAGTCATCCTCGAAGGGCTCCACCACCGCGGCCTCCGCGGCGCGGGCCCGCGTGCGGCCTCGCACCGCGTCTACCACCGTGGAGGCCGCCGCGACGGCCAGTCCCGCCGGCAGGCTGGCGCGCCCCACGAGCGCCGCCGCGCCCAGCCCGCTCGCTCCCCACAGGGACAGCCGCAGCCCCCACGCCGCCGGGCCCCAGAAGCGCCCCGCGGCCTGTCGCCGCACCTCGGCCGCCAGGTGGCCGTGCGCGAGCCGCAGCCGCGCGTCGAAGTCCGCGCGCAGCCCCTCCGCCGCCTTCTCCATGCCGGAGCCCAGCGCCTCGCGCGTGCGCGCCAGCAGCGCCTCCGTCTCCTTCAGCGCGGCGTCCACGCGCGAGGACACCTCCTCCAGCGCCCCCAGCGCGTTGGTGCGCCGCACGCGCGCGGCCACCGCCTGGGTGGCCAGCCCGCGCAGGTGGAAGAGGAGCGCGCCGAACTCGCCGGACACGTCGCGGCCGTCCTTCGCCGCCAGCGCGCTGACGGCGAAGATGGGCACGTCCGCCTGGGCCAGCCCGTACTGCTCGGAGGCCACGCGGCGCACCTGCGTCTTCAGCGTCTCCCGCGACTCAGGGGACAGCTCGTCCGCGAAGTTGAGGATGAAGACGAGCGCGCGGCGGCGGGCGAACTCCGTGAGGAACTCCACCTGCGAGGCCTCCGCCACGCTGCCCCGGTGCATCACCACCAGCGCCACGTCCGCGCGCTCCAGCGCGGCGCGCGCCACGTCGCGGTGGGTGGTGGCCACGCTGTTGAGGTCCGGCGTGTCGATGAAGACCTGGCCGCTCCACAGGCCCTGCGGCCCCGGGGCGTAGCGCACCACGCGCGCGCCCGTCTGGGCCAGCGCGTCCGCGGCGGCGCCCTCCGGAGCGAACACGGTGGCGGCGGTGCTGGTGGGCCGGTCCACGCCCTCGCGTGACAGGGCCTGTCCGGCCAGCGCGTTGAGCAGGGTGGACTTGCCAGCGCCGGTGGCGCCCACCAGGGCCACGGCCAGCGGCGCGTCCTTGTGCGCGACACCTCGCGCGTAGTCATCCACGAGCCGTTGCAGTCGCGCCGCGTGCGGTTGCAGCGCCGGCAGCTCGAGGGCGGCTTTCAGGAGGGAGCGAAGGGCTTCGGGGTCGGGGAGGCTCGTCTCGTCCACGCGGGGACAGAGCCTGTCCCGGCCGTGCCCGGGTGGCCATCGAGAAGATGCGCGGAGGGTGCGCCAGCGTGCACTTTACAGGCCGGTGCGGCCGGGGAAGCGCCCTGCGTGGAGGGCTCGTCGGGCAGGCTGCTGGCCGGAATGCAATGCGTCAGTCCCCACGGACCATGGCGGCGCGGAACGCGGGGGGAGTAGAAGCAGAGGCACCATGGACCTCTTCCTCATGTCGCCCCCCGGGCGCGGCTGGGCCCTGCGTGGGCGGAACAACTTCCGCAGCCGCGAGGCCCCGCAGGTGGATGCGCGCCAGGCCCGGCGCGAGTGGCTCGAACTGGCGCGCGGCATCGAGGCGCGCGGTGGCACGGTGGTGGCGCTGCCGTCTCCGTCGGAACTGCTGACGGGCATGCCCTACGCCGCCGAATGCGGACAGGTGATACCGCGCGAGGGCGCGCCGCCGCTGTTCCTCCTGCCCCGGATGATGAGCGCGCACCGACAGGCCGAGCGCGAGTACTGGGCGCCCCTCGCCCGGAGCATGGGCCTGGAGGTCGTGGACCCGGGCGTGGGCATCTGGGAGGCCCACGGCGACGTGGCCACCTTCGACGGCGCCACGCTGCTGTTCTGGGGCGGGCGCACCACGCTCGACGGGCTGGAGGCCGCGGCGCGCTACTTCCCCGGTGAAGTCGTGCGCGTGCAGGTCCGCGAGCCCGCCTTCCACGGCAACATGGCCGTGCTCCCGCTGCCCGCGGTGGACCGGATGCTGGTGTGCCCGGAGGTCATCGCGCCCGACTCGTACGCACGCTTGCGCGAGCGGTTCGGCGAGCACCGGCTGCTCGTGGTGACGGAGGACGAAATCAGGCGCTACGCCACCAACGGGCTGCCGGTGGGGAAGGACCTGCTCGCCCCGTCGGTGGTGCCGGAGGCGGTGCGAGCGCGACTGGAGGCGCTGGGCATGCGCGTGGTGTCGCTCACCATGCGCGAGCTGTGCGAGAAGGGCGGCGGCTCGTCGCGCTGCCTCGTGTCGCGCGCGGAGGTGGACGCGGGGGCGGTGCGGATTCCGGAGCAGTACCGGCTGGCGGCGGTGGCGAAGGACATCGAAGCCGATGCGTGACGGGGGCGAGCTGGCGAAGGACGCGACGGACTTCTTCGCGCGACACCCGGGGCTGTCCATGGTGGCGCTGGGCTCGGGCGCGCACGCGGACTCACTGGACCTGGCCCCGCTGGGGCTGCCGGTGCGGTACCTGCCCGCCGAGCGGAACCTGGACCTGGCGTCGCAGTACCTCCTGCTGAACCAGCTCGCCTTCGGGGGCATCGGCGTGCCGCGCTGGGTGCTGTCGGACCTGTACCTGATGCCAGGGGCCATTGGCCTCCTGCGGTGTCCGGCGCGGATGGTGCGGCCCGAGGTGCGCGAGCGGCTCGGGCTCGCCGACGAGGACCCGGCCATTGGCGCGGCGTACTACGCGGCGCCCACGGTGACGCCGGGCCTGTTCATCGGCGTGTCGCTCCTGAGCTTCCTGCCGGGCACTGGCGCCGCGCCGTGGGTGAAGGTGCTGACGCTGAACATGCTGCGCGCGCGCCGGCTGCGCGGCGTGGCCCAGTGGGACAACCCGAGCGTCCGAGTCCACTCGCGCCTGGGGCCGCTGCGCCTGGTGGGCCGCGTACCCGGAGGCCACGAGTACGGCGAGCGCACGTTCGTCTACGAGACGGACCTGTCGGACGGCGCGCGCGTGGCCCGGGCCATGGAGCGGCGGCTGTCGCTGGAGCCCACGCGGCGGGTGCCCGTCACGGACCTGCCCACGCTGGGCGGACTCCTGGACCGCGCGGAGGCGGGAGAGGTGCTGCACCTCGTCCCGCCCGGGCAGGACGCGGGGCACGTGCTGCTGCGCGAGGGCGCGCTCGACGCGTCACGGTGATGGCGCGGCGGGGGACTCCATGTCCTCCTCCAGCGCGCGCCGCAGCGCGGTGACGCCGTCGCCGACGATGGGCGCGCCGTGCGCGAAGCACACCGTCTGCACCGGCAGCCGGTCCAGGATGCGCTGCACGCTGTGCCGCGTGCGCAGCGGCTCGTCCTGGTACTCGCTGGGGACGAACTGGGGCGTGCCCCGGCCCTCGTGCGTCAGCAGGTCCGAGATGAAGACCACGCTGCGCGGGTGCTGCTGCACCCACAGCGTGTACATGGCCTCCGTGGGCCCGGGCGTGTGGAAGGAGACGAGCCCCGCAGGCAGCGTGGAGCCGGCGGCGTAGGAGAAGTCCGGTTCCTCCTCCAGCCCCTGCGCGCCCTCGGGCGCCCACACCGGCACGCCGAACGTCTTGCGGAAGCGCCAGGCCGAGCGCTGGTGGTTGCCCGCCGTCAGGACGATGGCGGAGATGTTCCCCAGCTTGCGCAGGGCCGCCTCGTCCACGGGCAGCGGGTCGATGAGGACGACGGCACCGTCATCATCCACCACCGCGTAGGCGTCACTGCGCCCACCGCCGATGCGGTCGTCGGCCAGGGTCCAATGGTGGATGCCCGGCACCACCTCGACCACGCGCTTTGCCTTCCCCTTGGGCTCGCTCATGCGGTGAAACGTAGGCACCGCGCCCGTGTGACACGGAGCCCGGAAGCGCGGGGCAACCCACGGGCTCGCAGGGACTCCTGCTCCGGGAGCGGCCAGTCTTGGAGCCTGGAGCTGGCGCGCGGACACGAACGGGGAGCGCACCCACCCTTCGTCCATGATGGCGAGAGTCATGCGCGCGACGGCCGGGCGGCCGCTCGTGCTCTTCGACGGGGACTGTGGCTTCTGCCGCCGGTGGGTGGCGCGCTGGCAACTGAGCACGGAAGGCCGTGTCCGCTTCGAGCCGGGCGGATGGTGGCACCGCCTGCGCTACGGCATCCGCGCGAAGGACATGCGGAGGGCCATGCAGCTGGTGGAGCCGTCCGGCCGCGTGTCGCAGGGCGCGGAGGCCGTCTTCCGGGCGCTCTCCTGGTCGCCCCACAGGGGGACGCGCGTGGCGGCGAGGCTCGGGCTGCTGCCCGGCGTGCTGCACGTGGCCCGGGGCGTCTACGCGGTGGTGGCGCGCAACCGTCGCACGGCCTCTCGCGTGGACCGCTGGCTCTTCGGCGGCGCCGTGGTGCCGCGCGAATACCGGCGGGTGCGCTGGGCCTTCCTGCGGTTGGTGGGCGGCACGTTCCTCATCGCCTTCACCTCGCTGGGCCGGCAGGTGCTGGGGCTCTACGGGCAGCGCGGGATTCGTCCGGTGCACGAGCGGCTGAAGGCGCACGAGGACGTGGAGCCCGGCTGGGAGCGTGTGAGGACGACGCCCACGGTGTTCTGGCTGGGCGCGTCCGACGCGGCGCTGGTGCGCGGGTGCCGGGCGGGGCAGGTCCTGTCACTGGCGCTGATGTTCAACATCGCGCCCCGGCTGAGCGCGTCGCTGCTGTGGGGGCTGTACCTCTCGTACGTGTCGGTGGGCCGCGAGTTCCTCTCCTTCCAGTGGGACGTGCTGCTCCTGGAGATGGGGCTGCTGTCGATGCTCACCGCGCCCGGAGGCATGAGGCCGGGCCTGGGCCGTGACGCGCCCTCCGCGCTGGACGTGTTCCTCTTCCGGCAGCTCGTGTTCCGGCTCTACTTCGGCTCCGGCGTCAGCAAGCTCCAGTCGGGAGACCGCACGTGGCGCGAGCTGACGGCGATGAACCACTATTACGAGACGGCGCCGCTGCCCACGCGCGGCGGCTGGTACGCGCACCACCTGCCGCGGTGGTTCCAGAAGGCGTCCACCGCGGTGACGCTCGGGCTGGAGACGGCGGGGCCCTTCCTCACCTTCGCGCCCCGGCGGCTGCGGCGGTTCGGCTTCTGGGCCTTCGCGGGCCTGCAGGGCACCATCCTCGCCACGGGCAACTACGGCTTCTTCAACTTCCAGGCGCTGGTGCTGGGGCTGTGGCTGCTGGACGACGCGGCGCTGCGGCGCGTGCTGCCGCTGGAGTCGGACGTGCCCGCGGAGGCCCGGCCGTGGTGGCGCACGGCGCTGTCCGCGACGACGGCCGCGCCGCTGGTGGTGCTCGGCGCGTCCGAGATGCTCCGGCGCTTCGAGTGGCCGCGCCGCTCGGAGCGCGTCATGGGCATGCTGGGGTGGCTGGACTCGCGCGCGCGGCCGCTGCGCTCGGTGAACCCCTACGGCCTCTTCGCGGTGATGACGGTGGAGCGGCCGGAAATCCTCGTGGAGGGCTCCGACGACGGCGAGAACTGGAAGGAATATTCGTTCCACTACAAGGTCGGCGACCCGAAGCGGCCCCCGAGGCAGGTGGCGCCGCACCAGCCGCGGCTGGACTGGCAGATGTGGTTCGCCGCGCTGGGCTCTCCGCCGAGCTGGTTCATCGCCTTCCTCGCGAGGCTCCTGGAGGGCTCGCCCGAGGTGCTGAAGCTGCTCGAGCGCAACCCCTTCCCGGACAAGCCGCCGCGCGTGGTGCGCGCCGTGCTCTACGACTACCGCATGGCGAGCCTGGAGGAGCGGCGGCGCACCGGCGACTGGTGGCGGCGCGAGCGGCTGGGGCTCTACGTGCCGCCGCTGGCCCTCGCTCCCGAGCCCCAGCCGGAGGGGCGCATCCCCCGGCTGCAGTGGGACTCCCGGGCGTGAAATGGGGGCTGCGGTGGTCCTGGCTCCCGCCCGCCCGGATGCCGGGCATGGGGGCGATGAGGGGGCTCCAGGGGGGGCATGACGTGGCAGGCGTGCGACCGTGAACGGCGGGCGGGCCGTTTTCGCACCCGCTGGGCCGTGTGGCGTTAGTATGGCCGCCGCTTTCCCCCTGGCCCTGCCGTGAAGACGCGCCTCCTTTCTCGTTCCGTCCTTGTCCTCGTCCTCGGGTTGCTGAGCGCCTGCGGGCCCACGCCCACCTCCATGACCATCGAGCCGCTGGAGACGAAGTACCTGCGGACTCCGGGGCAGAGCATCCAGCTGAAGTACGAGGTCATCGACGACGAGGGCCGGCGGATGCTGGAGCCGAAGCTGCGGTGGACGAGCTCGGCGACGGACGTGGCGCTGGTGCAGGACGGCGTGGTGACGGTGCGCAAGTCGGGGAAGACGACCATCGGCGCGACGGGCGGCAAGGTGCGCACGGCGCTGCCGCTGGACCTGACCATCCTCAACACGCTGGACGTGAGGGCGCCGGGCGCGGACTTCATGGAGGTGGGCCGCGTCATCAAGCTGCGCGTGGTGGCGCGCAACGAGCAGGGCGAGACGATTCCGGACGCGGCGCCGGCCTTCCGCACGTCGGACGAGTCGGTGGTGCGCGTGGAGGACGGTCAGCTCATCGCGGGCCATCCGGGCGTGGCCACGGTGACGGCGACGCTGGGGCACCTCAGCCGCGCCATCGCCGTGCAGGTGGTGCCGGCGGACTTCGCGCGCCTGGGCCTCAACCTCACGCACCACGTCTTCCAGCGTCCGGGCCAGTCGGTGCAGCTCCAGGCGCGTGCCTTCAACCGCAACGGCGTCGTGCTGGAGAGCGTGCCGCTGGAGTGGTTCACCTCGGACGCCACGGTGGTGTCCGTGTCGCCCGAAGGCCGGGTGACGGCGGTGGGCTCCGGCCGCGCCGTGGTGTCCGTGGTCGCCGGCCGGCGGCGCTCGGCCGCGGAGTTCGTCGTCCCGTAGGGGCGCCTTCCATCTTCCCTACTCGGGTCCCCAGACCGGACGCTGCCGGTCGAGCCAGGCGAACACCTTGTTCGACCAGAAGCTCGCCATGGTGAGGGTGACCACGAAGCCGGTCTCGGCATTCGCGATGGACCACTCCTGAGCCGGGTTGAGCTGGTTCGCGAGGAAGACCAACCGGTGACGGCCCGCGAATTCAGCGAACGCGATTCGTCCGTCGGGGTCCTTGCTGAGCGACTGCGCTCGAAACACGTGAAGCCGCGGGCTTGATACCTCGAAACCATCAAGCGCCTCGTAGAACCTGCGCACCCCCGGCGGGAGGCGGGTTCCCAGCCGGCGCTCGACCTCGGCGAGTCCCTGCGGCGACTGCGGGGCGAGAATCTCGATTCCACCCCGCGCGGGGGTTCGTGTCCGCAACTGCCGAACGAACTCGTCGACATTCATGTGGGTACCACTCCGGGCGAGTCGGCTTCTCCGAGCCCGGCTCTTCGAGAGTCGCGAGCGGATGCCACTCCGTTGCAGGGCCGTCCGGGGAGTGCCTCTCCCCCTCATGAGAGGAGAGGCCCGTCGTACGGCTACCGCTTCGGCGCCGTGGGCGCCTTGGGCTGCTTCCGCTGCCGCTTCTTGTTCAGTCCCTCCTCCGGGCACGGCGGGCGGGGCCCGTCGCTCGGCGGCTGGATGGTGAACTCGACGCGGCGGTTGAGCGCCATGCCCTCTTCCGTGTCGTTGTCGGCCAGCGGCTTGCTGCGGCCGAAGCCCTGCGAGCACAGCCGCTCCGCCGCCACGCCGCTCTCGATGAGGAAGCGCACCACGCTGGCCGCGCGCCGGCGCGACAGGTCCAGGTTGTACGCGTCGCTCGCGCGCGAGTCGGTGTGGCCCTCCACGAGGATGCGGTCGACCTCCTTGTTCTCGTTCATCACCCGCGCCACCTCCTCCAGCACGGGGAAGGACTCGGAGAGGATGACGTCCTGGTCGGTGGCGAAGTTCACCTGCTCCAGGATGACAATCTTGTTCCCGGAGCGCCGCGCCAGCGGGCACCCGTCGCGGCCGCGGCTGCCGGCCGCCTCATCCGGGCACTTGTCGAGCCGGTCCACCACGGCGTCGCCGTCGCGGTCCGTGTCCGGGCAGCCCGCGTTGCCCACGGGGCCGAAGATGTCCGGGCACAGGTCGCCCTCGCCAATGACGGAGTCCCCATCCGGGTCCACCGGCGGAGGAGGCGGCGGCACGGGCTCGGGCGGCTCCTTGAAGCGCTCCAGCGCCTCCCACTCGCGCGTCTTCGCCGGAATCCAGAGGATGGACGTGAAGAAGCTCAGCGTGGGCGACGCCAGCGAGCACCCGCAGCCGGCGCCACCGCCGAACGTGAAGGTGAGGCCGGTGGAGCTGTACCAGCGCAGGCCGATGAGCAGCTCCGCGGGCACCTGCCGGGGCTCGTCGGGCAGCTTCTCCAGGCCCACCGCACCGTGCACCATGCCCACGGCGGTGATGCCACTGCCGCGGAGGATGGGCACCTCGGCGCCGAGGCCGAAGGGCAGCATGTCGCCCACGGACACGCCTTCGAAGACGCGGTCCGGCCGCTTCCAGAAGCCGCCGTTGAGGGCCAGGAGGATGCCGCTCTCGAAGCGGTAGTCCAGCACCAGGCCCGGTGCCCACGTCAGCTCGCCGTCACCGGCGAACGCTTCCTGGGCGCCGGTGGGGAAGCTCACGTTCATGGTCACCGCGGCGCCGAAGCCGTGGCCCTCGGCGGGGCGGCGCAGGCCGGGGACGGCGACCTTGCCGGTGAGCCGCAGGTCGCCGAGCACGAAGCTCTCGATGCTGCCCTCGGTGCCGATGACCTCCAGGTTCTGCCCACCCTGCGCGAGGATGAGCGGCATGTCCACGCCCACCTCGACCCAGTCGAAGAGGCCCACGGTGGCCATGGCGTCGAGCTGGAGGCGGTTGCCGACGAGGCTGATTTTGCCCAGGTCCCCATCCTCGGGAATCAGGGTCAGCGGGTTGACCTGATAGCTGAAGTAGGGGCCCGCCGACACGGACAGGTGCGACAGCGGACGCGACTGCGTCACGACCACCAGGTCCTGCGGAGCGCCGGACGGGCGGAAGATCTGCACGTTGAAGCGCGTGTCTGGCTGGGCCGTGGCGGCGGTGGACAGCCCGAGCGCCAGGAAAAGGATCGAGAGGTGCGAGGGCTTCATCGAGCGCGGCGCTGGCTACGGAGGAGCAGGAGGCCGGCGGCGAGCAGCACCAGGACGGTGGTGCTTCCGGCGGGGGTGGCATCGGCGGTGGTGCCGCAGCAGAAGGCGCCGCCCTGGGGCTCGGTGCCGGGCTTGCGGCGGCCGCGCTCGCAGGACTGCGTGGCGGCCGAGCAGTGCTGCACGCCGAGGCAGTCGCCGCTGTCGTCGCAGGAGACGGAGCAGGTGTTGGTCGCGACGTCGCAGGTGCCGCCGCAGGGGCAGTGCGCGTCGGCGAAGCACTCGACGCAGGAGACACCGTCGCAGACGAGGCCCGCGTCGCACGTCACGGCGCAGGCGCCGGCGTTCTCGCAGGTGCGCGTCTCGGGGTTGCACTGGCCGCTGCCGCAGTCGGAGTCGTTGCGGCAGCCCACGCAGGCGCTGCCCTGCACGGAGCCGTCGGAGAGGCAGAAGGGCGTGTCACCCTCGCAGGCGCCGCAGCGCTCGCCGCAGTGGCGGTCGGTGGTGCAGGAGGAGCACTCGCCGCTGAGGCAGAACTGGCCGTCGCCGCATTCGAGGTCGGTGCGGCACTGGACGCAGACCTGGCCGTCGAGACAGTAGGGGCGCTCGCCGGGGCACTTCGCGCAACTGGGGCCGCACTGGTCGGAGGTGTTGCAGTCGGGGACGGCGTCGACGCAGCGGCCGTTGAGCGGGTCGCACTGCTGGCCCTCGGCGCACTGGCTGTCGGTGGTGCACTCGACGCAGGAGGGCGAGGCGCCGGGCGTCAGCGCGGCGCACTGGGTGCCGTTGGGGCAGCAGTTGCAGGAGTTGCCGGCGCAGGCGTCATTGGTGTTGCAGGGGCTGCACTGGTTGTTGGTGCAGACCTCGCCGCGCGGGCACTGCGAGTCGTCGTTGCACTCGACGCACGTGTTGGTGTCGGTGGCGCAGACCTGGTTGTTGCGGCAGTGGGTGTCGTCGGTGCACTGCACGCAGGTGGCGGTGGGCTCGTCGCAGGCGCCGCCGGGGCAGTCGCTATCGTCGTTGCAGCCGGTGCACTGGTTGGTCGTGGTGTCGCAGCGGCCGTTGTCCGGGCAGTCCGCGTCGTCGTTGCAGCCGCGGCAGATGTTGTCGGTCAGGTCGCAGCGGCCATTCGGGCACTGCGAATCCTCGGTGCACTGCACGCACTGGGTTTGGCCGTTGATGTTGGCGCAAACGGGAGTGGACTGCCCGCAGGGGGAGCAGGACTCGCCGCACTTGAGCGACGAGTTGCACGGCGCGCAGAGGGCAGCGGCGTTGCAGTAGTAGAACGAACCACAACCGCCATTGTTGGGCGCGTTGGCGTTTCCGCGGTTGCACTGCTCGCAACGGTCCGGCTCGCCCGGGAAGGAAGGGATGCCGTTCTCGGTCTGGAAGAACTGCGCGGGCTGCAGGAGCTGGAAGCCCGAGCTGAACAGGTTGACGACAGGAGGCTGATTCGCGGGCCGTTCGAAGTTCTCGAACGTGCCTGTCCGCATGGACATCTCGAGTGCCGCGTGCTCCGTGATCTGCACATACAGCATCTCTACGGCGTAGAGGCCCGACTGGTTGAACGTGACTTGATTGGTCGTCCGCCAGGTGGGCGCACCGATTTCCGGAGGCCGGTTGATGACCTCATAGGACTGGCTCCGGTCATAGATGACCAGGCTGATGGCGTCGTCAGTGTAGTAGCCGAAGTGCAGTGGCTGGCCCGCGAGCTCAGCGGGGATGTTCAGGTAGCCGCGAAAGCGCGAAACGAAGCGGGTGAACCCATCGTTGACGATGTTGAAGCCGCAGCCACCCGTGGAGCAGCCTGGGTCCCTGACCTGATTGATGAAGTCGCCGTAGCTCAGCGTGCGACCGTCATTGAGGTTGTTGGATAGGTCGAACGGTGTGCGTAGCACCGTGGTGATCCGGGTCTGCCTGTTGGCGGTGTTCTCGAGGTACCCATTGATGACATCGAGATAGGTTCCCCGTGTCTGCGGAAACTCATTTGCAGTCCGCGTCCACACGTTGGAGGCCACGCAGAGACCATGACCGGTGCCGTTCAGTGCGGGGACTATCGGAGGCCCCCGCACGATGACGTCTGGCAGCTTCTCGCTCTGGCCCAGCGCCGGTGAAGCCGCGAGGCACACCGAGAGCACTGTGAGCGCGGTACGCGCGATGCGGAACAGGGGGGCTTTCAAGGGGTCCGCAGTAAAAAACATCCCTCTGACGGACGCAATTACCGCGACGTTATGCGTGCTGGGCTGTCAACCTGACGTCATGGGTTCTCCAGTTCCCACGTGACGTCATGGACACAGCCCTGCCCCTTCTACTCGGGAATCTGCGGAAAATCGGGCAGTCTCATTCTCTCGCCCGGCGGCAAATCACATCCCCATCCTGTGAGCGGATGAACGCCGCGGTGAGTTCCGTCCCGAGCGCCGCGGACAGCACCTCGAACGTGCGCCGCCGCGCCCCACCCACCACGGAGGGTTGGCTCGCGAGCGTCTCCGGATGTCTCACGAAGATGTTGTAGCCCACGATGCACCCGTCCGCCCGGAGCACCGTGATGCCATCCGTGGCCATCATCCCCCGCAGCAGCTGCGCCGTGGCGCGCACCGCCGTGGCGGCCGCGTCGCTCGGGTCCGCGTGGTAGCGCTCCAGCAGCCCCACCACGTCCAGCGGCCGGGGCAGGATGATGCCGTCCACGAACAGCATCGAGCCCGCGCGCTCCCGGGGCAACACCGCCACGAGCGCTCCGTGCGAGCCCTGCATCACCTCGAAGAGCACCCGCTTGAAGAAGCCCCGCGCACGCTCGCGGCTCGCGGTGGCCACCCCGTCGGTCAGCGCGTCCGCCAGCTCCTCCATCACCTCCGGCGGCGAGGCCGCGTCCACGCGCGCGCCGGACAGGTACACATGCCGGCACAGCCCGGCACACCCGCGCAGCTCCAGCACGTTGTCCGCCAGCTGGAGCACCCCAACCACCCCCGGGCCTCCATCGTCCGCGCGGCGCAGCCGCTCCAGCGGCGTCTCCGCCAGGGGGAACGGGTCCGTCCGGAAGACGCCGTACGCGAAGCCCTCCGGCACCCGCAGCAGGTACAGCGCCCACCAGCGGCCCTGGCCCAGCGGCGCGCACTGCTTCAGCGCCCGCTGGATGGTGGCCCGCGAGCGGGGACCGATGCCGATGGCGATGGGGTCGTGCCCGCCGAGCTGCGCCAGCATGTGTCCCAGGTCGTCACACACGAACGCCATGGGGAACAGCGGAGCCCCCTCCTCGCGGTAGCGCGACAGCGTGACGATGAGCTCGCCGATGGCGTCCGCGGTCAGCGCGCACGACATGCGTGCTTCATCCAGGAACGTGCCGACGGCCTCGGTCAGCAGGTGGCGGAAGGACAAGACGGGCGGTGGCGAGACCGGGGCGGCCGGGTCCGAGCCATTCATGACGCCTCCAGCATGGCGCATTGCCGCCACTCACGCACGGACGGAGTGCGGCCGCGCCCGCCTGCCTGGGGGGTTCCGCGCCCTTCCCTCAGCGAGACTGTCGCTTGAGTGTCACCAGGAACTTGCGCAGCGCCCGCCACTCCTCGGGGTCGAAACCCTGGAGGGTGCGGATGAGCCGGCGCAGCTCGGGCGGGTGCTCCGCGTAGGGAGGCGGCGGCTCGGCCACCTGCCAGGGACCGGGCGGCATGGTGCCGGCGGGCAGGCCCAGCATCCGGTCCGCGGACTCGTGCAGCACGTGGCACAGACGCCAGAAGGTGGGGATGCTCGGGAAGGCCCGTCCACGCTCGATACGGCCGTACACCTCGGTGGCCAGGTCGATGCGCTCGGCGACGTCCGCCTGGGTCAGCTCCTGGCGCAGGCGGGCCGCCTGGGCATTCCTGCCCAGCGTCTTCTTCAGTGACGCCTTCTCGCGCTCGCCCAGCATTGCCCCTTGCCCATCCTGGAAAGTTCTGGGCGGTTGATACGACTTGATGGATTGGAATCACAGGACACGCGGAGTGGGGCTGGTGGCAAGACCCGGCAGGTTGCTGCCAGGACCCGATTCCCGCCGTCGGAAAGCCCGTGTCAGGACAGGCTGGCCCGTGTCTCATCCAGACGCGCCGCCGTCTGCGTCCAGTCCTGCGTCAGCCCGTCCAGGTGGCCCAGCACGTCGGAGAAGAAGCGCGTCTCCAGCGCACGCGCCAGGGTGGCACCATGCGCGTCCGCCCACTTCCGGGTGACGCGCGCCCGCACCTGCGCGCCCAAAAGGTCCACGAAGCGCTCCATCAGCGGCGTGGACAAGAGCGTGCCCGCCCACACCACCGCGTCATGGCCGAAGCCGCCCGTGGCCACCGTCACCGCCGCCGCCGCGCCCGACGGCACCGAGTACACCAGCGTCGTCAGCGCCTGCAGCAGCTCCTCGCGCATCCCCCCTTGCAGCTCCGCGGCCACCAGCTCACGGCAGAAGGCGTACAGCGTGGCCCGGTCCGCCGCGTGCGCATGCAGCGTCTCGAAGCCCAGCGGCTCCTCCAGCTTCCCCAGCGTCGCCGGGCCAAAGGCCTCCGCCAGCTTCGCGCGCGTCGCGGCGTCGCCCCGCCACGCGGCCACCTCGGGCGCGAAGGCGTCCACCAGCTTGCGCACGCCGTCCTTCATCGACTCGTCCACGGCGAGCGTGGGCGTCTGCGCCCCCTCCGGCTCCGGGCCGGTGAAGGACTGGCGCACCTTGCGGCTCACGAAGGTGAGCGCCGTGGCCAGCCCGCGGAAGGGCAGCCGCACCCACTTGTGGAAGTTGCTGCGCGCGTCCAGCTCGTCGCGGAAGGCGTCGATGAGCACGTCCGCCGGCACCGCCTTCAGCGCCGCCTGCGCGCCCACGCCATTCAACTCGTGCCGCAGCCGCTGCCGCAGCCGGTCGGGCTCCTGCGCCGACCGCGAGGCCGCGCGCGCCACCACCTCCAGCTCCGCGCGTGCGTCCGCCAGCGAGGCCTCCAGCGCGCGGGCTTTCAGCTCGCGCGCGTGCTCGGCCTGGCCCAGCAGCGCGGCCAGCGGGGGACGCCCGTCCAGCGGCTCCGTGGCCAGCGGCTTCAACCCCGCCTCCACGTCCGGCTGGTGCGGCGCGAGGTAGCGGGCCATGGGCGGGTGGCCCACGTCGGCGGCCAGCTTGTCCAGGTGCCCGCGCGCCACCTCCTCGCGCGTGGCCTCGTTGTAGACGAGGAGGTACGGCCGCCCGTGCCCCACCGCCGCGCGCAGGAAGTCCACCAGCGCGGCGTTCTGGTACGTCTGCCGGCTCACCACGAACACCAGCACGTCCACCGTGACGAGCAGCGCCTCCGCGCGCTCGCGGTTGTCGCGGTACACGCTGTCGAAGTCCGGCGTGTCCATGACGAGCAGCCCGCGCGGCACCGCGTCCGCCAGCACCAGGTACAGCCGCCCCGGCGGGCCCGGCTGGTCCACCGGCGCCGCGTCTCCGGAAGCCACCGGCATCGTGTCGTAGCGCCGGGTGAGGAACTCCTTCAGCGGCCCGGTCCACGTCTCCGGGTGCGCCGCCGCGAGGCACTGCTTGGTGAGGCCGCCCTCGGGCCGCGCGGGGGACAGCGCCGCGCCCACCAGCGCGTTGAAGAGGGTGGACTTGCCCACGTTGTTGGGCCCGGCGATGGCCACCAGCAGGAGGGGCGCGTCGGCGGAGCCGAGCCGGGGGAGCAGATCTCGCCGCAGGCGCTCGGCCAGGCGGCGCGCGGCGTCCGCGTCGGGGGCTTCCGGGAAGCGCTCGGGGGCGGGCAGGGCGTCCAGCGCGGACGCGAGGGAGGTGCGCAGGGCGTAGGGGTCTCTCATCACTGGAAGTCCGCGCACCACAGCACGCGCGAGCGCCCCTGCCCAGGCGCATGTCCATGGGGTGTCGGTCGAGGACAGAGGCGGGCCGGACGCGCTAGGTTGACCCCATGCGTATTCCCGCTCTCTGCCTGCTCCTGCTGGGGCTCTCCGCCTGCACCGCCGCCACCACGAATGCGCCCGCGGACGAGGCCCACGCCGGAGCGCCCCTGCCGTTCATCGAGGACGACTATGGCCGCGCGCTCGCCGAGGCGAAGGCGAAGGGGCTGCCCCTCTTCGTCGATGTCTGGGCGCCGTGGTGCCACACCTGCCGCTCCATGAAGGCGTACGTCCTGTCCGACAAGGCGCTGGCCCGCCACGCCGGCCGCTTCGTCTGGCTGGAGGTGAACACCGACCTGACGCAGAACGCGGCGTTCCAGGAGAAGTACCCGGTGGAGTTCTGGCCCACGCTGTACGTCATCGACCCGCGCCAGGAGAAGGCCCTGCTGCGCTTCGCCGGCAGCGCCACCGTGGCGCAGTTGGAGAAGCTCTTCGAGGACGGCGAGCGCGCCTACAAGGGAGGCGTCACCGGTGCCGAGGCGCTGCTGGCGCGCGGCGACGCGCTGTACGGCGAGGGCCGCTCGGCCGAGGCCGCCGAGACGCTGGCGGAGGCCCTGGCCGAGGCGCCCGCCGACTGGTCCCGCCGGGGCCGCGCGGTGGAGTCGCTGCTGACGGCGCTGTACGGCGCGAAGCAGTACGAGCCGTGCGCGCGCAAGGCGCTGGAGGAGCTGCCGAGGACGCCGCGCTCGCTGTCCTGGGCCAACGGCGCGCTGATGGGCCTGAGCTGCGCGCTGGCGCTGCCGGCGGACCATGCGGCGGCGAAGGAGCTGCGCGGCGCCACGGAGGCGAAGGTGGCCGAGGCCCTCGCGCCTCCCGCCATCGAGATGGCCGCGGATGACCGCTCCGGCCTGTACGAGGTGCGCGTGGCCGCGCGCGAGGCGGAGAAGGACGAGGCGGGCGTGAAGGCGCTGGCCGAGGAGTGGCTGACGTACCTGGAGGGCGAGGCCGCCAAGGCCCCCAACCCGGATGCGCGCTCCGTGTTCGACTCGCACCGCATGGTGGCGGCGATGAAGCTGGGCGCTCCCGAGCGCGTGATTCCGGCCATCGAGCAGAGCGAGAAGGACCTGCCCCAGGACTACAACCCGCCCGCGCGGCTGGCCACGCTGTACCGGCTGAAGGGGCGGCTGGATGACGCGCTCGCCGCGAGCGACCGCGCGCTGGCCCGGGTTCAGGGGGCTCGCCGCCTCACGGTGCTGTCCGGCCGCGCGGACATCCACCTCGCGCGCAAGGACTCCGCCGCCGCGGTGAAGACGCTGGAGGAGGCCATCGCCTTCGCGAAGACGCTGCCCGCCTCGCAGGTGTCGCCGCGCGCGGTGGCCGGGCTGGAGAAGAAGCTCGCCGGCCTCCAGGCCGAGGCCGCGCAGAAGTAGTCAATCAGCGAGCGGCGGCGCGGGTGTCCAGGTCGAACAGCTCGAAGGCCTCGGGCGGGCACTCGCGCATGCCGCCGTCGGTGAAGACGACCACCGCTTCGTTCGGCTTCGGCGGAGGGGGCGCGCCGTGGTCGTAGTCCACGCGCGTCCCGTCCGTGACGAGGTGCCGCACCACGCCGTCCTTCGCGCCCGCCGGGCCCAGGCCCAGCAGCTCCCGGATGCGCTTGTCGCGCGTGTGCCCCACCACCTGGGTCAGCCCCGCGGGCAGTCGTCGCGGGTCGAAGCGGCGGCGAGGCGTCCCGCGCACGCGCTCGGCGTCCTCCGGCTTCAGGCTGGGGCGCTGGTAGAAGATGCCCACGCCCTCGCCTCCGGCGGCATCGCCGGGCCGATGCAGTCCCGGGAGGACGAGCGGCCCCTCCCTCCACGCCGCCACCGCCACGTCCAGCGCCGCGTTCAGCGCCTGGGCCACCGCGCCCGCGTCCGAGCGGCGCGCGGGAGGCAGGCCCGCCACGTCGAGGTCCTCGTGGGTGACGCCCGCGTGCAGCACCATCAACCCGGGCCCGGCGACGTGGGCCACGCGGAAGCGCTTCACGCGCAGCAGGTGCTCCACCCAGGCGCGCTGCACCTCGCGGAAGTTGCCGAAGTCGCGCGCCACCAGCTCGGCGGTGGGGACGTTCGGCCAGCGGGCGAGGAAGGCGCGCTCCGCGGCCTCGTCGGTGTCGCCGCCCTGGTAGGCCCGGTCTGCCTCCGCCTGCGCGGCGGCGAAGGTGGCATCCGTGAAGCCGGCCAGCTCGCCCACGCGGCCCAGGTCGTGGTTGCCCAGCAGCATCACCGCCTGGTCCGCCGGGTGCGCGGCCAGCCACGCCACCAGCCGCAGGCCGCTGGTGGCCACCGCCTCGCGCTCGTGGGGCTTGCCCCAGTCGAAGTGGTCGCCCACCGACACGAGCTGCACGTCGGGCTTCAGCCAGCCGTCGTCTCCCAGCAGTCCGTGGTGCGCGAGGATGGCCAGCACGCGGTCCAGGTCCGCCTGCGGGTCGCCCATGGCGAGCCGCCGCTTCCGGGGACGGCCGTCGGCGGGAGTGGAGTGGGGGCCCTTCGCCACGGCTTCGGCGGCGCGGGCCAGGGCGGCCTGAATGGACGCGCCGCTCACGAGGTCTGGAAGAAGCGGGCGATGAGCGCTGAACGGCTCTCCACCTGGGCCTTGCTCAGCAGGTGGGTGACGTGGACCTCCACCGTGCGCTCGGCGCAGCCCAGCCGCGAGGCGATGGTCTTGTTCGTCTCGCCCTGGACGATGTGCGTGAGCACCTCGGACTCGCGCTGTGTGAGCGACCAGCGCGCGGACAGCGCATGCACGCGCGCGGCGGCGCTGGACGCGGTGCCCGTGTCGATGGCCAGGTAGTGCGCGGGCAGGCCCGGCGTGCGCAGCGGGGTGAGCGTCAGCGGGCCCGAGCACGGAATGCCCTGCGCGCCCCGCTTGAGCTGCTCCACCAGCTCCGGCTCGCCGCGCTCCAGCCGCACCTTCCCGGCGCTGTTGGCGTGCACCACGCGGCCGCTCGAGCTGACCACCCAGGCCGCGCGGCCGAGTGCCTCCATGGCCACTTCCAGCGCGGTGGTCATCAGGCCCGACTCGCGCAGCCGCGTCTCCACCGTCAGCCGCCGCTGCAGCGAGGGCGTCAACGCCTGGAGCAGCCGCTGCTCGCGGTCGTTGAAGGGCTCCACGCGGCCGATGCCCACCCAGCCCAGCAGGGCGGGACCCTCGCACACCAGCGTGCGCAGCCACGCCATGTTCTCCACGCCGAGCTGCCGGAACACCGCGCCGGAGCGCGCCATCACCCGCTGGTGGATGGCGTCCAGTTCCGCCTCGCTCAGGCCCAGCCGCCGCCCCACC
>NZ_JABBJJ010000195.1 GCF_012933655.1 Pyxidicoccus fallax
CCACCCACGCCTCCGCCACCGGGCGCACCGGCACCGTGCCCACCACCACCGCCATGTTGGTGTAGCCCCGCGCCAGCTCCGACGACGCGCCCGCCGGCTCGCACAGGTTCAACGTGCGCAGGCCGGACCACAAGAGCGGCAGCGACTCCTGCGCGTAGATGAACGCGTCCGTCAGCCGCATCAGCAGCCGGCCCGCCACCCGCCGTACGTGCCGCCGCTCCTCCGTCTCCGCGTCGTACACGTCCGGCCGCGCGCTCTGCGCGAGCCGCAGCACCACCTGCCCCAGCGTACCCAGCGCCCAGCCCATGCGGCTGGACGGCACGGGCCAGCCGAAGTGCCGCAGCGCGTGCTCGGCGTGGGTGCGGAACGTCCCCAATTCCCCGAGCTGGAAGTAGGCCTCGGCCAGCAGCGCCTCCAGGTGCCCCAGGCACGTGGTGCTTCCGCCGAGCGCGGCCACGCTCTCCAGCGCGCGCGCCAGGAAGGGCACCGCCTCGCGGCACGCGCCCACCCGCAGCGCCTCCTCACCGGCGCGCCGTGCGTACTCCGCCTCGCGCACCGGGTCTCCCGCCGCGCCCCAGTGGTAGCAGAGCGCCGCCGTCCACTCCGAGCCGTCCCCGTGCGCCGCCACCAGCGCCTGGGCCACGCGGCGGTGCAGCGCGGGCCGCTCGGCGGCGGGCAGCTCCGCCAGCACGCCCTCGCGCAGCTTGTCGTGCGCGAAGCGCCAGCGGCCGTCCGCCACGTCCAGCACCGCCGCCGCCGCGCAGTCCGACAGCCAGCGCTCCACGTCCGCGCCGGGCGCCGCGTGCCGCAAGAGCTCCACGTCCACGTGACGGCCGACGATGGCGGCCATCCGCAAGAGCTCGCGCGAGTGCTCGGGCACCTTCTCCAGGCGCCGCTGCACCAGCCGGCGCACGCCGCCCGCGAAGACGCGCTCGGGCAGCACCATGTTGCCCAGCCGGTCCAGCCCTCCGGCCTCCTCCGCCAGCGCCCGCACCACCTCCACGAGGAAGAAGGGGTTGCCCTCCGTCTCGCGGCGAAGCAGCTCCACCAGGTGCGGCCGGGCCCCCGGTGCCCCCAGCATGGACTGGCTGAGGACCGCGATTTCCCCCGCGTCCAGCCGCGACAGCCGCAGCGGCTCCAGCCCCGGCAGCCGCGACGGCAGGTCGGGGGCCTCGTCGTCGCGGAAGCTGCCCAGGAGCAGCAGCCGCAGCCCGGACGCGCGCGAGGCGAGCCGGCCGAGCAAGAGCAGCGACTCGCTGCGCGCCCAGTGCAGGTCCTCCAGGATGACCACGGTGGGCTGGAGCAGCCGGCCGAAGACGTCCTCCACCACCTGGTGCAGGCGCGCCTGCGCCATCTCCGCGCCCAGCTCCGCCGGGTCCGGCACGGCCCGGCCCAGCAGCTGCTCCAGGTCCGGCACCAGCGGCTTGAGGACGCTGGCCTCGCGCTCCTCCAGCGGCGTGAGGATGGACAGCCAGCGCAGCACCGGACGCCACTCCTGATACGGGCTGCCACCGGCGGCCACCGACTGGCCGCGCAGCACCACCGCGCCGCGCACCAGCGCCATGGCGCGCAGCTCCTCCAGGAGCCGCGACTTGCCCACGCCGCTCTCGCCCCCCACCAGCCACGCGCCGCCGCGGCCCGCTCGCGCCGCGTCCAGCACGCCGCTCAGCCGGGCCTGCTCGCGCACGCGGCCCACGTAGCGCGCGGCCTGCAGGAAGCTCTCGCGCGTGGCGGCGGACTCCTGGGGCACGGACTGCCCGGTGGCGGCGCACAGCGCGGCGATGACCTCGTCCGCGCTCCGGGGCCGCCGCCGCGCGTCCGGAGACACCAGCCGCTCCAGCACCTTCTTCAGCGCGGGCGGGAAGCCAGACGGGGCGTCCACCTGACCCGCATGCGGCAGCCGCCCGAACATCATCTGGCACGCCATGGCGCCCACGCTGAAGAGGTCCGTCACCTCCGAGGGCGGCTGGTCCTCGAACAGCTCCGGCGCGAGGTAGCCCGGCGTCCCCGCGGGCTGGGCGCGGTGCACGTGCTCGCGTCCCACCGCCAGCCCGAAGTCCAGCACCTTCACCTGCCCGTGCGCCACCAGCACGTTGGCGGGCTTGAGGTCGCGGTGGATGATGCCGCGCCGGTGCAGGTACGCGAGCGCCGTCAGCGTCTGCACCAGCAAGTCCACCTGCACGGAGAGCGGCTGGCCGGTGCCGGCCTGCACCAGGTGCTGGGCGTCCTCCAGCAGGTCCATGGCCAGGTACGGCCGGCGATCCGCGTCGAAGCCGTAGTCGAGCACGCTGATGACGTGCGGGTGGCGCACCGACGCGAGCGTCTGGAACTCGTGCGCCAGCGACAGCGCCAGCTCATGGCGCGCGGCGGAGGACGGGGTGCCCGCGCTCGTCGGCGGCAGCCGCGCCAGGTCCTCCAACGTGCGGTGCAGCAGCTTCACCGCGACGGGGCCGGCGAGCAGGTCCTGCGCCCGCCACACCGTGCCCGCGCCGCCCCGCCCCAGGAAGGACAAGAGGCGGTAACGGCCGCCCACCACCTCGCCGTCCAGGGAACGACGAGACGCATCCTCCGTCCGGAGCTGTGTATCAAGGGGGAACTGACGCATGGGGGGCCGCCCACCCCGCATGATACCGATAAAGCGAAAATCCGCGCGGTCTGATTCCGCTCGGCCCCAGGAAGTGACACCTGGGAACATCTTGGGAACATCTTGAGACAGAAACAGTCTCACCCCGGGGTGGTAGGCCGGCGGCGGCCCCTCGCGCACCGAGCGGCGGCTCAGCCGCCGAAGAGGCTGGCCAGCCCCCGGCCGCCCTGGATGGCGCCGTAGATGAGGGCGCTGAAGTAGACGATGGTCCCCAGCGTCATGCCGTGGCCCAGGAGGATGCAGTAGCCGTCGCGCTGGAGGATGCCGATGGCGAAGAAGAGGGCCGCGAGCGCGGGCAGCGTGTTGCTGAACGGAATCAGGCCGAACGGCGCCATGAGCAGCACGCCGGCCGCGAACAGCATGAAGCCGTTGAACCGGTTGGTGCTGGAGCCGTGGGTGAGGGCCAGCAGGCGCGGCTTGCTGAGACGGTCCACGTACTTCGTGAAGACGTCGGCGCCCTTGTCCAGCGCGGGGGCAAGGCTGGCGCGCGTGAGCGACTTGTCCAGCAGCTTGCGCGGCACCCACGGCATGCGGTTGAGCGTCACACCGATGCCGATGAGCACGATGAGGGCGCCGAACACGGTGGACACGCCCGGAATCGACACCGGCAGCAGGAAGGGGAAGGTGAGGATGCAGCAGAAGAGCAGCAGGCCCTGCTCCCCACACGCCTGCATCAGCTCACGCACGGTGAGCGTCTCGGGCAGCCGCGCGGACAGGGCGCGGAGCGTGGCGGAAAGCTGGGTCTGGGCGTCCGAGAAGCCGGCGGACGAGGGCGAGGTGGGCGAAGGCGTGGACATGCGGCGCAGTGACTACCACGCCTGTAGGCCCGCGCTCAGCTCCACGCGATGTCGTACACGGCCTCCTCCCCCTCTTGCCTGACAATCCGCACGGAGGGCTGCCGGGCGCCGCTGGCCTCCAGGCCCGCCAGGAAGAGGCCCACGTAGAAGCCCGCCACCACCACCGGCCGGCAGGTGAGCGCATACCGGGTGGGCCCGAGCTGCTCCATGCGCGTCTCCAGGTAGTTGGTGCCCGTGCGCAGGTTGCGCGTCATCCGCATCAGCATCCGCTCCGGGCCCAGCAGGCGCACCGTGGCCAGCAGCGCGTTGCCGATGAGCGTGGAGCTGAAGCCCTGCACGAAGCGGCGCCCCACCACCGCGGCGCCCTCGTCCAGCGGCGCCTCCGGCGCCAGCGTGTCCGCGGCTACCCGCAGCGCCCCCACCCACACGTCCAGCGGGTATGCCGGCGCGAGCGAGCCCCGCGCGTCCACGCCCACCCGCTTCAGCCGCCCCACGCAGCGGTCGTCGAGCCGCTCTCCCAGGGCACGGATGAGACCTTCGAAGCTCTGCTGGAATACAAGGGGTTCGGGATTTTCCAAGCCCCGGCAGGCTACCCGGAGGGTCTTTGGGCCTCAATCGGACAGGTAGCCGTCACCCGGGCGTCACGGGGGTGCTCACCGGTGGACAGAGTCCTCGTCCCACAGGGTGGCGCCACCGGCCGGGGTGCCTACCTCCCAGTGTCCAGGGGGGCGATATGCGGCGATGGCTGGCCTGGGCGTTGGTGGCGGCGGTGATGACGGGCTGCGCGGCCGCCTGCACGAAGGAGCGGCCGAAGCCGTTCCAGCTCAAGGGGCCGGTGGGCTCACATGGCCCGGGGCTCGCGGTGGCGCTCTACCAGACGGTGGGCGTGCGGATGGTGCCGAGCAATCACATCCAGTGGGCCAACAACGGCGCCGTCTTCGACACCATCGCCGCGGAGATGAAGAAGGCCCGCTCCTCCATCAATGTGGTGATGTTCATCTGGCGGCCGGGGCGCGCGTCGGACCAGGTGCTGGCGGCGCTCACCGAGCGCGCCCGGGACGGGGTGGCGTGCCGCGTGCTGGTGGACCCGCTGGGCAGCCCCAACTTCGAGGCGGAGGTGAAGCCGAAGCTGGAGGCGGCCGGCTGCCGCGCGCACCTGTTCCGTCCGCTGCCCGCGGATGAGAACCTGGCGCGCAACCACCGCAAGCTGGTCATCGTGGACGGCCGGGTGGCGGTGACGGGCGGGCTGGCCATCCAGGACGAGTGGCTGGGCAATGGCCTGAGCGAGAAGCAGTGGCGCGACACCAACGTGCGGGTGGTGGGTCCGGTGGTGGCGCAGATGCAGCAGGCCTTCGCGGAGAACTGGCAGGAGGCCAGCGGCGAGCTGCTGCCGGAGACGGACTTCCCCACGCTCGCGCAGCCGGTGCCCGGCATGGACGGCGCGGGCGAGGGCTGGGCGGCCTTCGTGGGCAGCACGGCCAACCCCGAGGTGACGCGGGCCGAGCGCCTCACGCAGCTCATGGTGCGCGCGGCGCAGAAGCGGCTGTGGATTGCCCAGTCGTACTTCACCCCCAACGAGGCCCTGACGAAGCAGCTCGTGGAGCGGGCCCGCGCGGGCGTGGACGTGCGGGTGCTGGCGCCGGGAGACTTCAACGACCAGAAGGTCATCACCCTGGCCCAGCGCGCCTCGTACGACACGCTGCTGGAAGCGGGCGTGCGCATCTGGGAGTACCAGCCGTCGATGATGCACGCGAAGACGATGCTGGTGGACGACCGGCTCGTGCTGGTGGGCTCCATCAACTACGACCCGCTCTCCTTCAACCTGCTGGAGGAGGGCTCGCTGGTGCTGGAGGACGACGAGGCCGCCCGGAGCATGGAGGCGTTCTTCCTGGAGGACCTGTCGCACGCGCGCGAGGTCCGCGCCGAGCAGGCCGCGCGCTGAACAGTCGGACGCCTCCGGCCCTCACGGTGCTGGGCAGGGCCGCGCCGCTGTGCTGAAGAGGCCGCGAGCCTTCATCCCCCCGGGAGCACAGCATGGAGACATCGACCCGCCGCCTCTTCGTCGCCGGAGCCACCGGCGCCACCGGCCGCAACGTGGTGCGCCAGGGGCTCGCGCGCGGGGTGCACGTCACGGCGCACCTGCGGCCGAAGAGCGCGAGCAGCGAGCTTGCGCGGGACTGGCCCCACAAGGCGGTGGTGGAGCTGACCGACGGCGACACGCTGGCGGAGGCGCTGCGCGGGCACACCACGGTGCTGCAGCTCATCGGCACCATGCGCAAGCGCTTCGCCGCGGGCGACACGTACGAGACGAGCGACATCGGCACCACGCGGCAGCTCGTGGAGGCGGCGAAGCGCGCGGGCGTGGACCACCTCGTGCTGCTCAGCTCGGTGGGCGCGGGCCGCCCGGTGGGCGCGTACCTCAAGGCCAAGGCCGAGGCGGAGCGCCTGGTGCGAGACAGCGGCATCCCCTACACCGTGGTGCGCCCGCCCGCCTTCGAGGGCGAGTACCACAAGCCGATTCCCTTCCTGCGCACCCTCACCCGCCTGCCGCTGCTGCGCGGGATGCGGCCCATCCGCATCGAGCAGCTCGCCGCCGTCCTGCTGCGCGTCTCCGAGCAGCGCGCGCCGCTCGGCGCGGTACTGGAGGGGGACAGCCTCTGGGCCGAGGTCAGCGCGGCGGGGATGTGACGGCGGCGGGAGCGTCACCGCCTCGCCTCACCACGTGAAGGCGTGGAGCTTCACGCGCCGCGCCTCCGGGTCCACGGTGATGGTGCTGGCGTCCGCGACGAAGCCCCCGTCTCCGAGCACCAGCCGCCCCGCGTAGCTCCCGGGCTCCTGCGGATGCAGCGGGAGCTCGGCCACGTAGGCCTCGAAGTCCCCGGGCGGCAGCGTGAAGGAGATGTCCAGGCGCCAGTCCTGGAAGGCCTGGTAGCGGATCCGCAAGTCCGTGGCGCTCGGAGGCACCTGCACGGGGAAGTGCTTGTCCAGGAGCCGCCGCTGCTGCTGGGGCGTGAAGTCGTCCGTGTCCTTGTCCGTCCCCAGGAAGCCGGACGAGAACACGCTCCAGAGCACTCCTGAGCACCCCAGACACGTCACCAGCGTGCCGACGGCCCCCAGGCTCACCCACTTGCGACCTTTCAACGAGCACCTCGCACGGACGCCTCATACCACCGACGGGCGCTCCAGCCGGACCGAGCCTCCCTCGTCACCCCCGTGAAGACACCCGCGCTCAGACGCGCGCCCGGAACAGGGCCACGCACCCGTGCACCGCGACCTGCCACTCGTCGAAGCGCGTGCGGAGCGCACGCTCCAGCGACTCCCGCGTGTCCTTCTGGTTGGAGAAGATGCCCCGGCGGTTGTACGCCCGCATCAGGAGGCGCGCCTGCGCGCTCCGGGGCACGTCCCCCTGCAGGAGGGTGGAGCCGAAGAGACAGCCGCCCGGGTTGAGCAGGGGCCGGAGGTTGTCGAAGACGACGGACTTCTCGTCCATGGAGCCGGGCAGGCAGTGCAGCAGGCAGTTCAGCCCGATGGAGTCGAAGCGCGCCCCGTCGAAGTCGATGGGGTCCAGCACGTTGCGCCGGTACATCTCCGGCGCGTAGCGCGCGGCGCGGTTCGCCGCGTGCTCCAGGCTGTTGGAATTGAGGTCCATCAATGCCAGACGCGGCGAGGGCGACGGATAGCGGCAGTTCGTGATGTAGTAGCCAGTGCCCACGCCCACGTCGAGGTGGTTGTCGGACACGTTCGTGTTGTACCAATCGAGCTGCGTCGACGTGGGGCACTTCCAGACGAAGCGGTTGGAGTAACCCAGCACGCCCACGTCATAGAGCAGCCGCAGCGTCCACCGCGTGTACACGGCCTGGCCCGCGTGTACCTCGGGTGACAGCTCCAACTCCAGGGAGGGTGTTTCCATGACGGGACTCCTGGGTATGGGGTCGACCGTCACCTATACCCTGTCCGTTCTTCGACAGGGCAGTGGCCGGGAGTGCGAACCGCCGTCCCCCGCGTGGAGGGGCACCGGCTTCTCCACAGCGCGCTACATGCCCCGCGGGGCTAGAGCGAGAACATGTACGGCTGCGCCTCGGGGACCCGCTTCACGCGAAGGATGTGGCTCTGCTCCACGGCCATGCGCGGCACCGCCACGGGCCGGGGGACGCGGAGGACGCCGGGCACGTCCTCGCTGGAGAAGACATACCGGCCCTGCGCGTCCTTGCGTGTGCAGCCCACCTCCAGCAGCAGGTGGTACTGGAGCTGCTTCGGGTCCGTGGTCCCCCAGTTGAACTTCGCGAGCGCGTCCACGGTGAGGCCATACATCTCCGCGACGCTCTCCAGCGTCTCGCCGTCGGAGACCTGGTGCTCGGCGATGCGCGCCAGCACCCGCGTGGACGAGGACTCCTTGCCCTTGCTGCCCGCCTTCGAGGGCTTCTGCTGCGACCAGGGACCGCCCGTGCGCACCAGCGCCAGGGTGTTGTCCAGCGTGGCGCCGTCCAGCACGGACAGCACGTTGGCCGCGCCCTGGGGCACGTCCTTCAGGTCGATACGGCCCTCCGAGTCCGTGGTGGCCTGCTGCTCGGACTCGTCCCCGAGCTGGATGCGCAGCTTGATGCCGGAGATGGGCACGTCCGTGACGTCGTCCACCACCTGCAGCCGCAGCCACAGCGGCTCCGTGTCCACGACGGGCGGCGCCACCTCGGGCACCTCCCCGAAGTGCGGCGCCACGGTCCGCTCTGGCAGCGGCGCCCGCGCCAGCCGGAGCAGGCCGAACGAGAACAGCGCGCCCGCCTGCCGGGCAATCTCCTCCGCGCTCAGCGACGTGAAGGGCCGCGCCGTCAGGTGCCCATGCGAGTAGACCAGGTCCCGCAGCACGCGCAGGTTCCGGTCCTCCCGGGCCCACTGGAGCAGGCGGCTTTCGAGCGACCACCCCCGCCCCACATTCACGAGCTCATGGTTTTCGGGAACCGGGTCCTGCATCTCGAGAATCACATACTCGCGCAGGCCATCTCGCAGACGATGACGAAGATTCATGATGAGAGAGACTGGAGACAGACTCTGGCACGCCCGTCTGACAAAGGTCGATGACGCATGAAACGACTCATGCGCGAGTCACGCCGCACCCCTGCCCGCGAGACAGGATTTCCGGTAGGACGGTGCCAGAGGGGTGCGCGCGGGTGATTGCAAAACGAGGAAGCCTTGCCGGTCTGTCGGCTTTGTTTGTGATTGCTGCTTGCTCTGGCAACGACGGCCAGGGCTGTGGTGGAGCGCAGCAGACCTCCGCTGTCTCCCGTCCCGCACCCGAGGACCCGACCGGACGGCTGGAGGCCACCCGGCAGGAATTGGCGAAGCGGCCCTACAGCTCGGCCGCCCAGGACGACCTGGAGCGCGCGTGGCTCGACGCCGAGTTCCGGGCCCTGGACGAGGAACTGAAGGACCTCGACCGCGAGGCGGCGCCGCTGGACTTCGGAGGTTGCCCGGACCTCTCCGTGGAGGACTGCATCGCCCGGCGCATTGGCGGGCGCTACGACAGCACGTGGACGCGGGCCGAGGTGCGCGACACGGCGGTGCTGCTGCTCGTCTTCCACGCCCGCTCCGACCATGAAGAGGATACGGAGTCAGGCAACGAATTGGTCGTGTTTCACGGCAGGCTCGTGTCGGAGCCGGGCGCACCAGTCAAACTCGACCTCGTCTCCCGGAAGCTGTTCAAGGTCTCGGACGCCGTGGGCACCGCACTCGGACGGCGGGCGGTGGCGCCAGACCTGAAGGACGGCGACGTCGTCTGGGGCATCCGCTTCGAGCCCCTGGACCCGGAGGCGTTCGCCCTGGTGGACGCGCTGCCGGACGCCTGGGTCGGGCTCTACTCCAGTGACAACGGGGACAGGGTGCACAAGGGAGTGCCGGGAAACCGGGACCACTGGTACATCCTCAAGGAGCCCGAGCTCCGGATGGCCTGGCTTTCCTGGTCCGAGCAGGATGGCCGCTTCGAGCCACTCCCCCAGGTGACGAAGCGGTGGAACACCTACCACCTGGGGCCGCATCACCGGCTCTACTGGAAACCGAAGTCCGAGCCCAAGGGCTACCTGGCGCGCGGCGACCAGGAAGGAAAGGGCAACCCCTACATCCCGGCGAAGAACGTGCGTGACTCCCCGTCCGGCGACCCATCGCCCTCCCAGGAAGAAGAGGGGGAGGTTCCGGAGCAGGAGTGGTCGGAGGCGGAGCGCGCCCTGCCAGCGGAGGTGCGCGGCACGTTGGCGGCCTGCACGTGGCACAAGGCGGAGGAGCTGAAGCCCGGCCTGTATGTGGCCCAGTGCGGCTGCGGCAATCCCTGCGGCTACTCCACCTTCGTGGACGTGAAGGGTGGGCGCGTCTCCCCTGCCTTCTGGTTGCCCCTGGGAGTGGATGCCCGCGGAGAGCGCGTCGCGCTCTCCACCGAGGGGAAGATGCCCATCCGCATCGTCGGCATGTTCGACGAGCAGGAGTGGATGGTCATCCGCCGGCCCGCGGGCGACGCGACGGAGCTCTCCCAGGGCGCGGAGGTCACCTTCCAGGGCAACCGGGTGCGGCTGAAGTACCCCGACCGACGCTGGGATGACGTCGAGGAAGTGGTGAAGCTTCCGAGGAAACCCCGGTGAAATGCTCCAGCCCTCGTGCGTCGAAGGAACAGACGATGAAGCAGATGATCCGCCGGCTCTCCCTCTGGTCCGCCTGTCTGCTGGCGCTGGGCTCCACGCCGACGTGGGCCCAGCAGGCCCAGGCGGGCGGGTCCGTCTACATCCAGGGTTCCGAGGTGAACCTGCGCGACAAGGCCAGCACCACCGCCAAGGTGGTGGGCAAGGTCACCATCGCCACCGAGTGCCAGCACGTGAAGGACGCACCCAAGCAGTGGGTGCGCATCAAGTGCGGTGAAGTGGAGGGCTTCACGCTCAAGTCGCTCGTGGGCGCACAGAAGCCCACGGCCGAGGCGCTCCTGGCCCAGGCCCAGGACACCCCCCAGCCGGCGACGGCGCGGCTGGACGCCGCCATGCGCGCGGCGACGCTCGACTCGAAGAACGAGCAGGCGCTGAAGCTGCTCGCGGACCTGTTCTTCGACGTCAACTTCGAGCAACTGCTGAAGGACCGCAAGAAGGGCGGCCTTCACGAGGCCTTCATCGTGAAGCGGCGGGAGCTGGAGGACCCGAAGCGCAAGGAGACGGGTGAGGAGGGGCTCCTGCGCGAGCTGGAGAAGATTGAGTACGACTGGCACCGCTTCCAGCTTCGCCGCAATGACTTCGTCAGCGCCATGTACCGCGATGGCGCCCTCGTCGTGTACACCGGCGACTACGAGTCGCTGGATGGGATGTTCAAGCTCGAGGAGGACCAGTCGGAGTTCCGCGTCACCATCGAGTCGCGCAGCAGCTCGGCGGTGTCGGACGTGCTGAAGCTCGCGCTGGGTCAGGGCGCTCGCCCTCCGCGGGCGGACACGGAGAAGTACACCTCCTTTTATGCGGAGTACCCGGGCATGGCCATCCTCCGTCCCGAGGCCTTCCGGCTGCTACGGGCCCTGCCCCCTCGCTGGCACCTGCTGAGCGAGGAGGTAGGAGCACACTTCATCCGGTCCACCTGTGGCTGGGCGCAGACGCGGGAGCTTCGCTTCGACCTGCACCGGAGGGCCATCATGGAGTCGGGCGATGGCGACCTGGTGCGCCCTGGCAGCTTCGAGCAATCAGGCGTCAGTCGCATCACGGACATCAGCCGGAGCGGCTCGACCTACACCTTCCGGATACGCCCCATCTCGGGCGAGGAGTACACGCGGGCACTCTCGTGGCCCACCGGAACACCGGGCGTGGGTATCTGGAATGACAGCGGTCCTGGCTCCGAGGGGAGCCCCTACGCCGCGGGAGCCGCTCGGGGTATCGACATCAGGGAGCATTGCAGCGCGCAGTGACACGAGGTGCCTCGCGGGAAGCTGGCTCGGCAACCCGAAAAATCACCTCGTTGCGAATACGAAGAGGACGATGAACCTCACCACTCCGGCTGCCTGCCGCCCCATACCCTGAGCGAAGTCGTGGAACCTGGAGATGCGGGGCTGTCGCGCTCCGCTGGGCATGAATAGCCGAGCAAGCGGAGCCGTCCTTGACGCAAGAACGGAGCCTCCATCAGGCTCCGAGTTCGCGATGGCGACGCGGCCCTCCGTGTCAGGGAGGGCGCCCATACTCCCCGGGCCCGCGCGGCGCCCTCTCGCCTTCCCACGCGCTTCGAAGGAACGGACGATGAAGCAGACACTCCGCCGGCTCTCCCTCTGGTCCGTCTGTCTGCTGGCCCTGGGCGCCACGCCGACCTGGGCCCAGCAGGCCCACCAGGCGGGCGGGTCCGTCTTCATCCAGGGCTCCGAGGTGAACCTGCGCGAAAAGCCCGCCACCACCGCGAAGGTGGTGGGCAAGGTCGCCATCGCCACCGAGTGCCAGCACGTGAAGGCCGCGCCGAAACAATGGGTGCGCATCCGGTGCGGTGACGTGGAGGGCTTCACGCTCAAGTCGCTCGTGGGCGCGGAGAAGCCCACCGTCGAGCCGCTCCTCGCCCAGGCCCAGGACGCCTCCCTGGACGCCCGGGCGCGCCTGGACGCGGCCGTGCGCGCGGCGACGCTCGCTCCGGAGAACGAGCAGGCGCTGAAGCTGCTCTCGGAGCGCTTCTTCGACGCCAGCTTCGAGCAGCTCCAGAAGGACCAGCTCAAGGGCGGCCTCCGTGAGGCGTCCCTGGTGATGCGCCGGGTTCTTCAGGACGTCCCCGTCGTGAAGCGGGAGTCCGGCCCGGAGGGTGTCACCCGGGAGTTGGAGAAGATCGAGTACGACTGGCACCGCATCGAGTTCCGCGGCAATGCCTTCGTCAGCGCCATGTACCGGGGCGGCGCGCTCGCCGTCTACGCCGGCGCCTTCTCCTCCGCGACGAGCCTGTACAAGCTCGAGCTGGAGGACCGGGACGAGGAGTTCCGCGTCGTCATCCAGTCTCGGAGCAGCACACCGGTGTCGGAGGTCCTGCAGCGCGCGCTGCGGCAGGGCGCGCGCACGCCCACCCCGGATGAGGAGAAGTATTCCGCCACCCATCAGGAGTCACCCGACATGCCCGCGCTGAGCGGGGAGTCGCTCCGGCACTATCTCTCGCTGCCCTCGCGCTGGTACACGCTCTCGGAGTCGGACAGCGGTGAGTACATTCTCGACACGAGCTGCGGGCTCTGGGGCGTCGACCTCCGCATGGACCTCCACCGGCGGGCGAGCATCTGGTGGCGGCGCTTCCAGGGCGGTGGGGAGGCCACCGAGTCAGTCATACGCGTCGTGGGTGTCTCCAAGACGCCGGGTGGGTATCAGCTCCAGCTGCGCTACCGGAGCGGGTTCCAGAAAACCCTCACACTCAGCTGGCCCACGAGCGTGGCCAACATGGCCCGCTGGGACCTGGGTCCGCCCAACGAGACAAAATATTACGCCGTCGCGAACTCCCGGAACGTCCGGGTCGTGAACACCGGGTGTCGGCTGGAGTAGCGCGGCAGCGGTCGTGCATCAGAGGGGGAGTCGGGTTTCATGGGCATCAAGCGTCAGTTCCACCTGGACGAAGACAAGGGTGTCGGCCACCGCCAGAACATCATCGAGGAGAAGGACGGGAAGCTCCTCCGCGTCTTTCCGGTCGACAACTACGAGTTCCCCCAGGAAGTCAAAGACAGGGCCCGGGAGTGGCACGTCCTCAAGGTGCCGCTGCTGGGGCAGCAGCTCATCAAGGAAGAGCAGGAGCCGGACTGGTGCGGGCGGACCTCCGCCTCGATGGTCTACAACTACTTCCAGCTCATCAAGGGCGGAGACCCGCGCCAGCACTACATCACCCACTCGCGGGCGGGGGACCCGGAGTGCCATCTGGACCTCCGGTATCCCGGCGGGGAGCGGGCCTTCCTCGGGCCGCCCTACGATGACAACCTTCCGAAGCGGGGATGGACGGCCTTTCCGTCGTCGAACACGTACGAAATCCAGTCCGGCAAGCTGCCCAGGGGCGCGGAGAACGGCCCGATTCCCCTCCCCCTCAACGAAATCTTCCCCGCGCAAGGCCCGCGCCCGACAGGCGTGGGCCGCATCCTGCGCTACGAGAACCCCGGGGACGGAGAGGAGCTCGGGCACCTGCTGCCGGACAGCATGCGGTCGGAAGCGGACGCCATCAAGAACAGCGAGGAGCGCGCCCAGGAGCGCTTCGCGCATATCATCGAATGCCTGCGGGCCAACAACCCGGTCGTCATCTACACGGGCATCGGCTTCCGGAGCCAGCGGCACAAGGTCAACCCCCGCCACATCATCGTCATCAGCGGCTACTGCATCCTGGAGCTGGGCGGCGAGCGAACGCTCTGGCTGGTGACCGCGGACCCTTCCACCAAGGTCGAGCTGGCGAAGACACGGCTCCTCGCGCCCAAGAGCGAGTCCTACGTGGACCTGGGCGCGAAGCTCGAGTCCCACCACGCGCTCTTCCGGATGCGCTCCGGCATGCTGAACGAGGCGCTCAAGATGAAGGGCTTCGCCTCCTTCAACCTGGTGCGCGCCACGGCCTTCTTCGGGAAGAACCCCGACGCGCTGGACACGCCCTACGACCGGTACCTGGACCACTCGGCCACCCGCGGCGGCCGCTACCTCTACCGCGCCACGAAGACCGAGGTCCCCGCCGAGGTGGTGGACAGCAGCTTCAGCAAGCCGAGGTACAGCTTCCCGCTGCGCGGCAGCGCCACGTCGAGCCACCCGTGGCAGTGCTATTACAACAACGAGTCGCTCGACACGGGCATCGGTGGCTACTACGTGCTCGGCCTCCAGCGGAACCTGCACGGCGGCGTCCACCTCTTCCCGCCTCCGCACCTGAGCCTCGCGCCCGTCAGCGCCGTGGCGCCGGGCTATGTCGTGGCGGCCCGGCTCCCGGGTGAGCACTCCCCGAGCCTCGTGGCTGGCGTCGCCGAGGCGCTCGGCAACTGGCCGGGCTTCGTGCTCCTCCGCCACGAGCTGGAGGAGCGCACTCCGGAGGACGGGAAGCCCACCGGCAAGCAGGGGGCGTTCTACACGCTCTACATGCACCTGCGCTCCCCGAAGTACCCGGCGGCCGACGCCCTGGAGCAGGAGGCCCGGGAGGAGGAGCTCGACGCGTACTTCAAGAACGTGCCCTGGTTCCAGAAGCTGTACCAGCAGCGCTTTGGCGCCTGGGTCAGCCTCTCGGAGGAGGACAAGGAAGCCCCGCCGGGCACGGTGCGGTGGGCCGCGCGTCCCGTCGACGCTGGCAAGAACAAGCTCACGGAGGCGGGCGCCACGGCGAGCGTCCAGGAGCACAAGGTGCATGGGGACAAGGGCGCCATCGCCACCATCACCGTGCGCACCGGTAACGGTCAGGCGAACTGGATCTACAAGCCGCCTCCCGGCAACCTCCAGGCGGCGATGAAGGCCATGACCACCGGCAAGGTGGTCACCTTCGACGAGCCCTTCTTCCCGGTGAAGACCGGCGACCTGCTCGGCTACGCGGGTCCCCTCCCCGGCCAGCAGGCGACGTCCCAGGTGAGCTTCCCGATTCCCGCCGACCCGGAGGTGCCCGGCAGGCGCAAGCAGTTCAGCCTGCGCTCGGGCTTCCTCCACTTCCAGCTCTTCTGCCCGCAGGAGGAGAAGGAGAACGGCATCCGGCTGCTCAGCGAGCTGGTGCAGAAGCTCAAGCTCGTCGAGGGTGAGCCGGCCACGTTCGTCGAGGTGAAGGAGGACCAGGAGGACAACTTCCTGGAGGTGCCCGAAATCGAGACGAAGCTCAAGACGTCGCTGCCGAAGGAGGACCAGGGCCCCTTCGGCGAGGCGACCGCGGACATCTTCAAGGCGGCCAGCACCATCCAGCGCAGCAGCAGGAACTACGGGGCGCTGCTCGCGTCGATGCTCGACCAGCACACCTCGTTCGCTCCGAAGGTGGAGAAGCCCGACTGGAGCTCCCCCTGCTGCCGCTTCGCCTATCCCATGAAGCTGGAAGTGCAGGCGATGTACCTGCCCAAGCCCGAGCAGAACACGATGGTCACCGGGGGGCGCTACGAGCTGGAGCTGTGCTTCGAGCAGGAGGTGGACAACGCGTGGGTGCGCATGGAATGCCCCCGCGGCGGCTGCGGCGGCACCGATGCGCTGGGCCGCAAGGTGTGCAAGCCCGCCATCCTCGAGCTGGACGCGAACAAGCTCGCCTCCGCACGGGACGGCATCATCCCGCTCTTGCTGAAGGTGCCCGCCATGGCGGAGCGGATGACGCTCAAGGCGAAGGCCGGCTTCTTCATCGAGCAGTCCGTCTCGCTCCTCGGCGCGGATGGCCAGCTGCTCGCGCAGGGCATCACCCGGCGCTGGCGCAACGTGCGCCTCGTCCAGAAGAACGAGTGGACGTCCGACAACGTCCAGACGGTGCTGGAGAAGGTGAACAAGGCGCTCGGAATCGAAACCGACGAGGCGGCCCAGAAGACGGTGGCCGAGATTGCCTGGTGTGACCCGACGAAGGAGGCGCACATCGCGCGCATCCCTCCGCTGAGCGACAAGGCGCCCGACGCGCCGAAGGCAAAGCTCTTCGAGGCCGGAGGCTGGCTCGCGCCGGCCAGCAAGCTGGAGAACCTGCACCCGGTGACGGGAGTGTGGCTGCTCAACGTGCTGGACAAGCAGAAGCGGGCCTGGGTCCGGGACGAGTGGGCCGTTCCCTCGTTCCGGCAGGAGGACCCGCGCCCGCTGTGCGCCGGGTGGGTGGCGAAGCAGGACGCGCGGAGCGTGGGGGACACCGCCACCGCGGTCATCATCGACGAGGACTTCGGCTACGACGCGCAGAACCGCGTCACGCTGCTCGCCAGGCAGGACCCGCATGAGCTCGTGCTGGCCGAGGGCCGGGAGTTCGGTCCGGGCGGGAACCTCATCCAGCCGGTGCAGACCGCCTTCTGGGGAGCCTGGGACCTGGTGGTCGCCGATACCGCCACGCCGCCCCAGCCCCTGGAGCCCAAGGCCCAGCCCCCCTTCCTCACGCGGACGATTACCGTCCCCCGGCCGAAGCTCCAGGGCGAGCAGGCGGTGGGCGAGCCCGTCACCGCCGAGCGCCCCCAACGACTGGCCGACGGGAGCTGGCGCTGGCGGCTCCAGTTCGCGACACCCGCGCCCCGGGAGCTCTCCGGGTTCATCCTGCTGCGGACCGCCACGAGCGAGGCGGGCCCCGGGCTTCCCCACCCGGAGCGGGTGCTGCCCGTCACGGCGCGCTCGCTGGTGGGCGTGAAGGCGCCCGCCATCGACAGATTGCACTTCCTCTTCGACGAGCGGGACGGCCAGAAGGACTTCATCGTCAACCTGACGCCGGAGGGCCATCAGCTCTACAAGACCGACGCGAAGCTGTTCCTCGTCGATGGGCATGTCCGGTACCGCGATTGCTTCAAGGCCATGGACATCCGGCTGGGCTGGGGGCTCGTGAAGGGGCTGGCCCGGCTCAAGGCGAAGGGGGTCGACGTCAAGCTGGCGTCCCTGGGCGAGGACGGGCACTCCTGCTCGCTCAAGCCCACGGCGGAGCTCAAGCGCTACGAGGCCGCGGGGGCGAAGAAGCTGGGCGTGAGCTCCATCGGCCTCGTGGAGCTGGTGTTCGACCCGGTCGTCTGCAACGAGTCGAAGGCGCTCGCCTCGTGGGTCTTCGACGAGCAGCGACAGACCCTCCTCAACAGCAGCATCACGGCGAGAGAAAACCTGCTCGGCCCGCTGAAGTACGCCGCGTACCAGAAGGCGTACCGCGAGGGCCATGGCGTGAAGCTGCACCAGGGGCTCGCCGCGGCGATGTGGCACGTCGAGAAGGCGCTCACGCCGAAGCCCGGCCTCATCATCGAGCGAATCGACGCCTCGGGCCTGAGCTGCATCATCGACGCCTCCGCGAAGGGCGCGGCGGGCAAGGTGCGCGCGGCCGCGGCGACTGGAGGCTTCGAGGTGACGGAGGCGGACCCGGCGCGGAAGTCCCGCCTGCGGCTCACCGTGAATCCCTCCGCGGAGACCTCGGTGGTGACCACGTTCCACCCGGGCCGCCTCTTCGAGAGCGTCGCCCAGGGCGACCTGGAGCCGGGCGTCGACCTCTTCTACTGGTTCGACTTCGTGGCCCTCAACGGCCAGCCCTTCCTCTACCGCAGCCCCGGAGAGAACAGCGGCGAGGGGGACGGCGCGCTCACGCTGGCGGAGTTCGAGGCGCTGAAGGCGAAGACGTCCGAGCCCCTTCACGCCACCCACGAGGGGCCCGGCCGGTACCGGAAGGTGGCCCTCCAGGGCGCCCTCACCTTCCTGCCCGCGCCGAGGACGGGCAGCTGCGAGCTGGAGATCTCCGTCGTGGCCCGCGGCGCGCCGGAGGACCTGAGCCGGTACACGGCCACCTTCTCGCGGAAGGCCCCCAAGTCCAAGAAGTGGGAGCCCCTCAAGGGCTTCACGAAGCTGCGGCCGGAGAAGCTCGAGGTCCAGGGGGACGGCACGGCGGCGGACTGGCTGCTCGCCGCGCGCGTGCCCTACCCGGCGAAGCCCGTCGACGGCGAGACGGAGTTCAAGCTGGAGCTGGTCGCCACCGCGGGCTCGGACTGCGAGCCCCGGCATCTGGAGGTGACGGGCGCCTACGACTTCAAGCCACGGTGGGTGGGCGACCTGAAGGTGGAGCAGAAGGGAAACACCCTGGTGCTGAGCTGCCACGCCGAGGGAGTCGAGGTGCCCGTCCCGGGCCTGACGACCAAGGCCGCCTGGAACGTCGCTCGCGAGTTCGAGCTGGTCGTCACCCCGGACGAGGTGGGCTCGCACCTGTGGAGCATCAAGCCGAAGCTGTCGGACCACATCCTGTACGCCACCCCGTCGCACAAGCCGAAGCGCGGCGGCTGCGACACGCAGGGCGACTTCGTCGCCACCGTGGACGTCTATGCGCTCAAGCCGGATGTGCCGTACACGTTCACCCTCCGGCGCGCGGACAAGCTGCCCGTGCGGGAGACGGTGATGCCCGAGCTGAGCGTGACCTTCACGCATGTGATGGAGCAGCCGCCGCTCGAACCGGAGACCTCCCCGAGACCCCGCCTGCACCCCGCGGAATAGACAGACATGGAACAGACCCAAGACACTCCCGCGCCGGAGTCACACGGCGACTGTCAGTTCCCGCTCGGCTACGACGGCGTCGTGCGCATCCGCGCGGCGCCGCACCTGGTGCTCACGCCCAGGCCGCAGCAACAACCCATCCTGATGGGCCTGAGCGACTGGCAGGTGCAGGTGGGCGGCACCTGCGAGAACCTGGCGGGCAACGTGCCCTGCCGGCTCGAGTGGCTCGTCCGCAGCGACAGCTTCGCAGAGAAGCGGGTGTCGCACCGGAGGGAGACGTTCCTCGTGCCCGCTGGCAAGAGCTTCCAGGTGCGCGAGAAGGACGGGCCGCTGAAGGTGTCCGTCTTCGAGCTGGGGCTGATGGGTACGGGCAGCCTGGGCTTCCGGGTGGAGCCGCTGCTGTTCGGCAATCAGCCCTTCGAGGTGAAGCCCGGGGAGGACGCGTCCATTCCCTTCGACCTGGTGGCGCGCATCGGCTTCGGGCTCGCGCCCGCGGAGCTGACGTACAGCTGGCTGCCGGACTTCATCGAGCGGAACGTCCGCAGCCAGCTGGTGGGCTCGGTCATCCAGCTCAAGCCGGACTTCAGCCCCCTCTTCAACGGGCTCGATGCCACGCTGGACATCTACCCCACGCCCCTCGAGGGGCTGCAGCCCGACAAGAACGCGACGGTGCGCATCGAGTGGGAGATTGGCCACCCCGAGTCGCCGCCGAAGCTGCTCTGGCGGATTGGTTACCTGGCGGTCAAGGGCGGGCAGGACGAGGTGCTGGCCAACCGGCCCGCGGCCATCGGGGCCATGGAGTCCTCCGAGACGCTGTCCTTCCAGTACAACCTGCGCCTCTCCAAGAAGCCCCCGGCCGCGCCGGCCCCACCGCCCGCGCCGCAGGGCAAGAAGGGCAACAAGAAGCCACCGCCGCCGCCCCCGGCGCCTCCCGTGGAGCGGATGAACGCGGACCCGCGGCACGCGCTCACCGTGCCCCGGCCGCGCCTGAAGACCTTCTCGGTGGGGCTCGAGGACAGCAAGCTGATGGTCCGGGGCGGGTTCGAGAACTTCAGTGACTCCGTCGTGCTCGACCTGACGGTGAAGCCCTACGTCCGTGTGGCCCAGGGCGAAGAGGGGTGGCGGGTGGAGGAGATGGATGACCACTTCCGCAACCTCCTGGAGAACAGCCGCAAGCAGGCGAGCTACACCCTGCAGCACACGGAGAAGCAGTTCGCGGCCGTCAACGTCTGCCTGCCAGAGGATGTCTTGATTCTGCTGGCGGAGTTCGAGACGGTGTCGGTGTCGCTGGAGAAGGGCGCCTTCGAGCGGGAGCTGTTCGACCTGAAGCGGCTGCCACCGCACTACGTGCAGGTGCTCAAGCAGGCCGAGGGGCTGCAGGTGCTCGCGACGATGAAGCCCACGCCGGTCTCCGGCACGCGGGAGGTGCCCTTCTGGGCGCTCGCGGACTACGAGGCGAGCGAGCCCAAGGGGACCACCGGCTTCCCGGCCTTCGAAGGGGGCTCGTTCGTGTCCCGGGTGTTCGCCACGGGGGTCAGCACGGATAACACGGTGGACCTGTCGGGCACGGTGGCCCGGCTCGTCTCCCCCATGCCCGTCGTGCCGCCCGAGCTGCAGGAGGAGTTCGAGCTGTTCGTGAGCACCATCTGCGGCGAGGCCATCGGCGAGAGCGAGGCCTCGTGGCGAGGCGTGGCGCACACCATCATGAACCGCGTGGCGCGCAAGTACGAGATCTGGGAGGAGTGCCTCACGCCGACGGAGATCATCAAGAGAACGGGCTTCAACGGCTGGAATCACCCGAACGCCGAAACCGCCCGCGCATACCTGAAGTCGCCCATGAACGGCTCACTGACGTACCGGAACCAGATGGCGAAGCTCCTCTCCATCGTGACGCCCATCTACATGCGCATGGCCGCAGACAACTGCTGGGACGTGGTCTTCTTCTACAGCCCGGAAGCGCAGAAGGCGCTGCGTAAGAAGGACCCCGAGAAGTACAAGAGCGACATTCCGGCCTTCGTCGACCAGGACAAGGGTGGGAAGAAGGAGCTGGTCGAAATCACCTCCAAGGTCCTCGGCCAGGAGAAGGACGACTTCAAGTTCTACAACTTCAAGCGTCCCGAGCAGAACCGGCGGCTGACGACGGACGAGATTGAACAGGCCAAGGCCGCGCGAGTGAAGAAGAAGTAGGGGGGAAGTACCTCGAGCAGCTCGAGACCGACTGGGCCGCGCTGGAGCAGGGGGCCCTCGCCACCCTGGAGCCCGAGGACGACGAACCGGCCCTGCAATCACGGCCTCGGCCCTGTCTCCGGACGGCAGCGAGGCTGTCTTCACGCGGTCCGGGCATCTCGCCGTCATGAGGGACAGGCACGGAGAGACTCGCGTGCTGAGCATGTCGCGAAAGCGGACGTGGGACGAGCGCTACTTCGGAGGACGCGTGCTCGCCATCAGCCCGAACGCGAGCCCGCGGTACAACTACAAGCCCGTGGCGTATGAGCAGGTGCGGTAGTTCCCGCCGGGGGTCCACCCCGGCCCTGCCTGTGGCCCGGCGCGTGCTTTGGGCCCGGCTCACCATGTCGGGACCGCATGACCTCTTCGTTCGCTACACCTTCGGCCACCCCGAGCGCGCCGCGGCCGAGCTGCGCGCCGTGCTGCCCGCGTACGTCGTCTCGGAAGTGGACTGGGCGTCTCTGCGCAGGGAGTCCGGCAGCGTCGTGGACCCGGAACTCCGGGGAACCGAGAGCGACCTGCTCTTCATCGCGCGCCTGCACTCGGGTCACCCGGTGTTGCTGTACGTGCTGCTGGAGCACCAGTCCACGGTGGACCCGTGGATGGCGCTGCGCATGCTGCGCTACGTGGTGCGCCAATTGGAGCGCTGGCGTCAGGAGCACCCGGATAGCACCGTGCTCCCGCTCATCATCCCGCTGGTCATGTACCACGGGCCGGAAGGGACCTGGACGGCGCCGCGCCGGGTGGAGGAGCTCTTCTGGCTGCCTGAGCACGACCCGGAGCGGTGGCGCGCGCTGGTGCCGCGCTTCGAGTACCTGGTCGACGACTTGACGGCCGAGCGCGAGGAGGCGCTGAAGGCGCGGCCCGGTCCACCGCTGGCCCGGTTGGCGTGGCTGACTTTGCGTTACGGACGGAGCAGTGAACTGGCCTTGAAACTGCCGGAGTGGGCGGCGCTCTTCGCCCAGGTGCAGGCAGGCTCTCAGGGCGCCGAGCAACTGATTGTGGTCATCCGCTACCTTCTGCTGGTGGGGAACGAGGCGGCGCGTGAAGCGACCGGACGGATGTTAAATTCGATGCTGGGTCAGCAGCGAACGGAGGAACTCATGCGTGGCTGGGGAGAGGAGCTCATCGAGAAGGGACTCCAGCAGGGCCTGGAGCGGGGCATGGCGCAGGGTCTGGAGCGGGGTCTGGCGCAGGGAATGCTCCGAGGACGTGCCGAGGACATCCTGCGGATACTCGCCGCGCGGGGCGTGCACGTGCACGAGGAGGCCCGCCAGCGCATCCTCACCTGCACGGACATGGCCACGCTGGAACGGTGGTTCGACAAGTCCCTGAACGCCACCACCCTCTCGGCGGTGCTCGACGACCCGGCACAGTAGTCAGTCGAGGCGGGACAGGGCCCACCGCCTCGCGTCATTACAGCGGGCGAAACCGACGTGCAGACTCCCATCTGCCCCTGGACTACTCCTTCACCGCCCCCGCCGTGAGCCCGGACACAATCCGCCGCTGGAACAACACGGTGAGCACCACCAGCGGCAGCGTGGCCACCACGGAGGCAGCGGCAATCTCTCCCCAGGGCTCGCGGTACTCGCTGGCGAACAGGCTGATGGCCACCGGCACCGTGCGCTTCTCCGGCGTGGAGAGGAACGTCAGCGCGTAGAGGAACTCGTTCCACGCGAAGATGAAGACGAGAATCGCCGTCGTCGCCAGCCCCGGCGCCGCCAGCGGCAGCAGCACCCGCCGGAACGCCTGGAACGGCGTGCACCCGTCCACCCTCGCCGCGCGGTACAGCTCGTCTGGCAGTTGCCGGAAGAACGACGTCAGCACCCACAGCGTCAGTGGCAGGGCGAACGTCGCATAGGGCAAGGCCAATCCAATCAGGCTGTCCCGCAACCCCACCGCGCGCAGGATGAGGTACAGCGGGCTCACCGTGGCGATCGGCGGAAACATGCTCACCGCCAGCGCCGCGCTCAACAGCAGGCCCCTCCCCCGGAACTCCAGCTTCGCCAGCGCGAAGGCCGCCGCCGCGCCCATGGTGAGACAGAACAGCGTCGTCAGAGCCGCCACCAGCAACGAGTTCGCCACCACCCGCAGGAAGGGCCGGCCCCACAGCACGCTCGCGTAGTTCTCCACCGTCAGGTGCGAGGGCCACGGCCGCGTCAATTCGCCGTCCGGCCACAGGCTCGTCAGCACCTGCCAGAAGAACGGGCCCAGGAAGAACGTGAGGAACGCCACCACCGCCAGCGCCGTGCCCAGTCCCGGCCGCTTCATCGCGCGCCCTCCTCACGCCCCAGCAATCGCAGCCACACCACCGCCAGCAACACCACACACAAGAACGTCGCCACCGACAGCGCGCTGCCGTACCCGAAGTCCCCCGAGCGCATCAGTGTCTTGTATGCGTAGATGCTCAGCGTCTCCGTCGTGTTCGCGGGCCCGCCTTCCGTCAGCACATAGATGGCGTCGAACACGCGGAACGCATCCAGCGAGCGGAACAGCAGCGCCAGCAACAGCGCCGGCTTCAGCAGCGGCAGGGTGATGGACCGGAACGCCCGCCACGCCGACGCGCCGTCCACCCGGGCCGCCTTGTAGAGGTCCTCGGGAATGCCTTGCAGCCCCGCGAGCACCAGCAGCGCCACGAAGGGCGTCGTCTTCCACACGTCCACCAGGATGGCGGCGTGCAGCGCATAGCCCGGAGCGCCCAGCCAATTGATGTCATTGCCGGGCAGCAGCCGGTTGATGACGCCGTACTCCGGATTGAACATCCACGCCCACAGCCTCGCGCTGACCACCGTGGGAATGGCCCACGGCACCAGCACGGAGGCGCGCAAGAGCCCGCGCCCCGGGAAGGCCCGGTTGAGCAGCAGCGCCAGCGGCACCGCCAGCAGCACCTCCACCGTCACCGCCACCAGCGTGAAGTACGCCGTGTTCCCCAGCGCCGCCCAGAAGCGCGCGTCGCTCAGCAGGAATGCGTAGTTGTCCAGACCCGTGAGCCGCCGCTCACCGAAGACGAGGATGAAGCGGTGCAGGCTCAGCCACACCGCCGCGAGGATGGGGTACAGCGCCACGCCCAACAGCACCAGCACCGCCGGCGCCACCAGCAGGTACGCCTGCCGCCGCTCCCGCTCCAGCGAGCCGCCGCCCTTCACTCGCGCACCCCCGTCAAGTGGTCCACCTGCCGCTGCGCCCGCTTCAGCGACTCCTCGGGCGTGCGCAGCCCCGCCACCGCCGCGGAGAACTCGCTCTGCAGCACGTCCGAGATGAGGTTGTAGTACGGCGACACCGGACGCGGCCGTGCGCGCTCCACCATCCGCTTCAGGTCCGCGATGAACGGGTCCGCCTCGCGCAGGCGCGGGTCCTCGTACACCGCCGGCCTCGGCGGGTTGCGCGCGTAGTGCTGCGCCAGCACCAGGTTCGCCTCCGGCGACGTCAGGTGCGCGATCAGCTTCGCCGCCAGCCTCCGCCGCTCCGGTGACACGTGCGCGTTCACCGCGAGCTGCCACCCGCCCAGCGTCCCCC
>NZ_JABBJJ010000196.1 GCF_012933655.1 Pyxidicoccus fallax
CAGCCGCCACCCTGGCCGCCAGCGCGACGGCGGCGGCCGCGCCCCCGAGCTATTCGTGCGGCAGCAGCAAGAACCTCACGTTCGGCCCCTACATCCCTCCGGACATGAGCCAGGTCTTCAGTCAGACCGACGCGAACTGCTTTGCCTGGAGGCAATTCATCGCGCTCAACTGGCCGGCCTCGAACCTGGACGGAGGCAGCCCCGACGCCGGCTTCGGCACGGCGGGTGACCTGAGCCCGGTCCAATGGCAGACGTACATGAGCACGGCGCTGCTGTTCCCACCCGACGGCGGGATGCCGCCTCCCTGGGGAACCCAGCCCGAGATTTCCGCGGACTGTCTGGCCGAGGCGAACGTCACCGCCGCGCAGGCGAAGCGGCTGCTTCCGCTGATGCAGTCCTCGAAGTTCACCGAGCAGTTCAGTGGGAACAGCCAGAACCAGGCCTTCCCGTTCAGTGGCCCCTCGTGGCTGGGCGCCCAGAATGGCACCAACGTCTGGTACGACGTGCGCGTCAGCCAACCCGAGTACGACTACGTCGTGGACGCGGGGCTCTACAACGCGAACAACCAGGTGGCGATGGTGGACGGAGGGGCGGGCAGCCCCCTCCTCCTGCCCGCGGGCTCGTTCAGCACGAATGTCGGCTCCATCGAATTGAAGAGCGCCTGGATGGAGGCGCCCGATGCGCGAGACGCGAAGTGGAACAGCTACAAGCTGGCGCCCGCGGTGGTCGCGGACCCGGAGACCCAGAAGTGCCGGGTGACCACGGTGGCCCTGGTGGGCCTGCACATCATCCACAAGACGGCGGGCCAGCCCGGCTTCGTGTGGACGACCTTCGAGCACGTGAACAACGCGCCTGACGAAGGCACGGACGCGGGGACGACGAACTGGAACTTCTACAGCGCGCAGTGCCAGCCGAAGCGCGTCCAGCTCGCGGCCCACTGCTCCACGGATGGCGGCGCCACCGAGGTCACCGTGGGCTGCACGCCGAACGTGCCACCGCCCTACTACATCGGGGGAGGCTGTCCGGAGCCGCTCCCCATCCAGGTGACGCGCCTGACGCCCATCGACGCCACGGCCCAGTCCGTGAACCAGGTCATGCAGCAGCAAATCGGGCAGGCCTACCCGGGCTCGGTCTGGGGGAGCTACATGCTGGTGAATACGCTCTGGTCCACGAATCCCAGCCCGGACCCGACCCGGCCCGTGAAGAAGCCACTGCCGTTCAGCGGGGCGGCGCCTTCCGCCAACACCCCCATCGCGAACACGACGATGGAGACCTATCTCCAGGTCAAAGGCCCCGACTCGAAGAATCCGCAGCAGGTGAGCAACTGCATCGCCTGCCACGAGAACGCCTCCATCGCGGGCGGCTCCGGCTGGGCGTCCGACTTCAGCTTCATCTTCGGACTGGCGAGCGCCCCACCCTCCCCCGCGACGAAGAAGAAGACCCCCTCGCTGAGAGCGACGCCCGTGGATACGCGGCCACGGATGCGGAACATCCTCCACTGAGCCTCTGGTTCCCCTGGGGCATGATGCGGTCATGCCGAAGAAGCCCCTCACGTCCAGGCAACTCGACAGCGTCCTCCAAGCCCCCGAGCGCCGCTCGCAGGCCGGGTTGCGGAACGTCATCACCTCCCTGCCGGAAGACGTGGACCCCGTTCCGGCGGCTCGGGCCGCGCTGTGCCTCATCCGCGCGGACCACGTCCACCCCATGCGCATCTTCGCGCGGGCGTGCAAGACGTTGCCCGTGCCCGTCATCCGCGCGCTCCTGGACCTGCTGGAGACCGACCGGCGGCCCCATTCGTTCTTCCTGCGCGAGTACGTCCCACGCGACGGGAAGAAGCGCGAGGTCTCCACCGCATGGGCCTCGGCCATGCAGGCGTTGCTCGACCTGGAGTCGCCCTACGGCTGGGCCACCCCGCGCAGGAAGGCGAAGCTCCGGGGACTTGCCGGCAACCCGCGCACCCTCCAGGCCATCCAGACCGCGGCCGTGGCGTGCGAGCAGGTGTCGATGGACATGCTGGCCGTGCTCGTCACCGATGCCTCGGAGGCCTCGCTCGATGCGCTCATCCCGCATGTCGAGCGCGCCGTGAAGCGGCGGGACCAGACGCTGGACCGGCTCCAGGAGCTGCGGACCCACGCGCGCGCCACGCCGGTGATGGACGACTTCTTCCAGCGCATCCAGGCCCAGCTCGATGCGCGTCAGGCCGCGTCCCCCGCGCTCCAGTTCGCCCGGGAGCTGGGCTTCGGGGAGCTCGACACCTTCGAACTCACCATCGAGCTGGAGTCCTCCACTCGCGCGGGCGCGAAGGCCTACTGGTACTGGGCCTGGCTGCACGTCAGCAGCGACTCGGACCAATGGTTCACCATCGCCGCCGCCGAGAAGGAGCGCGGCAACCTCCTCCACAACGTGGACCTCAACTTCAACAACAAGCTCATCCACCGAGACCACCTCGGGCTGGGGACGTGCGAGCCAGCCGGGTTCCCCGCCTGGATTGCGCGGGCCGCGAAGAAGTTCCGGGTCCAGTGGAACCATGACGGGGCGCAAATCAAGACGAGCGTGCGTGGGAACAAGGGCCGCGAATTGCTCGCACGGTGGCTGCGCGGCTAGGCCTTGCTGTCAACGCGAGCGTCAAGTCCCGGCCCCCGAGAACGATACCGCCCCCGAAGCGTGCGCCCCACCCTTCCACGGGCCCGCGAGGCGTTCAGGGGGGAGCGGTCATGGCGAGGAAGAACGTCAAGGACGCGTTCTGGGTGGGGGCACTGCTGTCCGTCTCACTCATGGCGAGTGGCTGCTCACGAGGCGCGTCCCCGAACACTGGCGGCACGCAAGGGAGCAGCGGCACGAGCACCCGCGTGAGCACGGCACACGGCACCGGCACGGGCGGCTCGAGCAGGCAGGGCGGAAGCATGAGCGCATCGGGGGCTGACCCTCACCGGGGCGCTGGCAATGGCTCCAGCCTCGGAGGCAGCCGCATGGGTGGCAACTCATACTCGGGTGGCAGCTCGCTCACGGGTGGCGGCAGCATGAGCGGTGGCACCCGCTGAGTCGGGCCCGGCCGCTCTTCACGACGGCCGTTTCCAAGCACCGGGAGGAATGGGTACAAGTCGCGTCAGGCGTGGACGTGGATTCCCGCCAGGACGTGCTCATGCCCGCTCGCCTCACCCGCCAGGAAGTCGAAACCGCCCTCCGGACGCCGTACCACGACCGGGCACCGCGCGTGGTGGACGTCCTCAAGAACCTGCCAGAGGACGTGGACCCTGCCCTCGCGGCCGGGGCCGCGGTGGGCCTCATCGGGCAGGGCTACCACCCGGCCTGGCTCTTCGCGAAGACCTGCCGGCGACTGCCCGTGCCCGTCATCCACGCCGTCATGGAGCGGCTGGAAGCCGACCGCCGGCCCCACTCCTTCATCGTGCGTGAGTACGTCCGCCGCGACGCGGGCGAGGACGTGCTCGTCACCGACTGGGACGAGGCGATGCAGGTGCTGCTCGACCTGCAGACGACGTACGCCTGGGGCTCGAAGCAGAAGAAGGCGAAGTTCCAGGCGCTGGCGGGAAGGCCGCGCGTCCTCCAGGCGCTGCAGGCGGCCGCTGTGGCGTGCGAGCAGGTGTCGCTGGACCTGCTCGCCGTGTTGGCCGTGGACGCGTCGGAGGCGTCGCTCGACGCGCTCATCCCCCACGTCGAGCGGGCGGTGACCCAACAGAACTGGGAGCTGGACCGGCTCCAGGACCTGCGGACGCACGCGCGCTCCACGCCGGTGATGGACGACCTGTTCTCGCGCATGGAGGCGCTGCTCACCGCGCGGCGGGCCCGCTCACCCGCGCTCGCCCTCGCGCAGGAATTGGGCTTCGGTGAGCCCGAGGCCTTCTGGTTCCGGGCCCACTTCTCGTGCGCCGTTTCCGACGGAGTGCCCGCCTACCGGTACCAGGGGCACATCTCCGTCGACAGCCGCGCGGCGACGTGGTTCTCCATCTCCCTTTCCGACACCGGACCGAGGGACATCCTTCAATCGCAAAGCACGTCCTTCAACAGCGAGAAGGTGAACCGCGACGACCTGGGGCTGGGCACGTGCCAGCCCGCCGCGTTCGCCACCTGGCTCGCCGCCGCGGCCGAGCGGTTCCGCATCCGGTGGAACTTCGACGGGATGAGCCTGACCACGAGCCTGCGCGGGAAGAAGCGCGACCAGTTGGAGCGCTGGCTGCGCGGCGGGAGCTGAGCCGCGCCTTGGGAGCGCTTCAGCCCCGCGCGTGGGCCAACAGCTTGTCGAGCAGCGGCTTCAGCAATTCCTGTCCACGCAGCGCGGAGCGCCACCGCTCCGGAATCTCCTGCACCCCGTACATGAGCCCGGCGATGCCGCCGGCCACCGCCGCCGTGGTGTCCGTGTCGCGCCCCAGCCGCACCGCGGCCTTCACCACGCCCTCGTAGTCGCGGCCCGTCGCCACGCATTGCCGTGCCGAGCGCAGACAGTCCACCACGTACCCCGAGCCCGTCCCCGGCGGCTCCTCCGCGTCCGGCCGCGCGACGTTCGTGTCCAGCTCGGTGCGTGCCTCGAAGCCCTCCGGGTACAGCACACGGAACGTGGCCAGCGCGTCCGCCCACGGGTCCGCCGCGCCGTCCAGGACGCGCCGGGCCCACAGGCAATACACCGCGCAGCACACCTGCGAGCGCATGTGCCCGTGCGTCACCCGCGACTGCGCCATCGCGTCCGAGGCCAGCTTCGCGTCGTCGCCCCGGTGCCAGAGCACCAGCGGCAGCACGCGCATCAACGCGCCGTTGCCGTTGTCCCGCTCGCTCTTCGGTCCCGCCATCAGCGCGGGCGCTCCGGAGCGGAGGGACGCCAGGGCCTTGCGCGTCTGGATGCCCACGTCGAACACCTCGCCGTCCACCGCGAGGTAGCCCCACTCCAGCCAGTTCACCAGCCGGCGCCCGAGGTCCTCCAGGTCCAACTGGCCGTTGTAGAGCAGCGAGTCCAGCAGGCACAGCGCATGGGAGCCGTCGTCGGACCAGGTGCCCGGCGGAACACCGCCATGCGAGCGGTCGAAGCCCGCGGGAGGCTGGAAGTCGATGGCCTCGGGCGCGGGAATCTCGCCCGGGTCGTGGAACTCGTACGGCACGCCGAGCGCATCGCCAATCAGCAGCCCGTACAGCCCACCGGTGATGCGTTCCTCGCGCGTCGGCATGCGTCGACTCCTCCCCTGCCCTCTCGCGAGGGCGGGGAGTGAGCCTACGCCGCCTCAGCTCCGGGAGATACGGAACCCGGTCACCAGGCCCGTGCCGTCGTAGTCGATGATGAAGTACTCGTAGGAGGGGCCAAAGGGAGACGTGCCCAGCGCGTACACCTCGCTGGTGCCTCGCCGCTGGTCGGGCTCGCCGAGGAGCTTCTGCACCTCCTCGCGGCTCATGCCGTTGCGGAGGTGCTTCTCCTTCAACTCCACCACCATGCCGATGCGCGGATTGTTGCGCGCGGTGCTGCCCCGCTGCGCCTTCCACTGCTCCGCGTCGAAGCCGCTCTTCTGTGACGTGGACACGAGATACCCTCCCAGACCCGCGAGCAGGACCAACGCGACGCCGAGCCACAGCCCGCGTCGCGTCCGTCCCATCCTACGCGTGTCCGTCCCGCCCTGGCTCATCTATCCGATGCTAGCGGGCGCTCGCGCTGCCGTCCGGCACGTCCTGGCCGCCATTGCCCGGCGTGCCATCCGTCAGGCCGTGCTGGCCGTACGCCACGCGGTCGCTCCACTGCAGCTGCCCGCTCGAGTCCAGCACCACCGTCTTCCCGTCCGTCACCGCCTGCTGCACCAGCGTGGCCAGCTCCTCGGGGGAAGCGTTGGGGTTGTCGATGGCAATCTGCCGGCCGACCTCGTTGTTGTAGAGGTCCATCGCCTCGCGGGTGGCGGGGTTGCCCGGCAGGGCCTCGTGCGCGGTGGCGAACTGCTTCGTCCAGTCGGCGCCGAACTCGCGCGTCATCAGCGCGTTCCAGTACGCGTGGCGGAAGGCGTCGCGGTGGCCGTCGTTGCCCACCCACTCACCCCGCCGGTCCTCCGGGATGTTGCCGGGGACGCTGCCGGGCGTGGGGTACAGCCGGTCGGCCTCCGCGAAGGCCTTCTCCTTGATGTCGTTGAGCTTCTTCAGGCCGTAGAGGCCCTGGGACACCGAGAGCTGGTCCAGCATCTTGGCCTCGGTCTTGGTGACCTCGGCCTCCGGGGCGAACGGGATGGGGATGAAGCCCAGGCCCTTCGGGCTCCACTTCGTCGTCTCGTCGTCCTTGACCTGGTAGTCGCGCTGAATCTGGCCGAGGTCGGGACGGGACGCCGTGGGCGCCGGCGTCGCGGGGTTGGCTCCCCGCGCGGGGCCGGCCTGGAAGGAGCTGGTGCCGTCCCAGCCCGGCACGCGCGTCTGCGCCTGCCCGGACTGGCCCGTGCTCGCGGCCTGCGGCGCCGGAGCCGGCTTCGCGATGTCCTTCACGGCGTTGCTCACGCGCTGAAGGATCTTGGTGACCGAATCACCGCCGCGGACGTTCATGGACATGGAATCCCCCGTTGGGAAAAGAGCCTTGTCCCATTATCGATGGATGCCGGTCCGGGTTGCTTCGGATGTCCCGCGTTTCACAGGCCGTGTGGGGCCATGAGCCCGGGGCGCCCATCGAGGCCCCGGGCCCGTGAAGCTCACTTCACGCCGCGCTCGGCCGCTTCCAGCGTGTTGCGGATGAGCATGGCGATGGTCATCGGCCCCACGCCGCCCGGCACCGGGGTGATGTACCCGGCGCGCTCGGAGGCCTTGGCGAACTCCACGTCGCCCACGAGCTTGCCGTCCGGCTTGCGGTTCATGCCCACGTCGATGACGACCGCGCCGGGCTTGATCCACTCGCCCTTCACCAGCTCCGCCACGCCCACCGCCACCACGACGATGTCCGCGTCCTGCACCTCGCGGCGCACGTCACTCTTGCTGTGGGCGATGGTCACCGTGGCGTTCTTCTGGAGCAGCATCAGCGCCATCGGCTTGCCGACGATGTTGCTGCGGCCCACCACCACCGCGCGCTTGCCGGCGGGGTCGCAGCCAATCTCCTCCAGCAGCCGCATGATGCCGTAGGGCGTGCACGCCCGCGTCGCCGGCCGCCCCAAGAGCAGGTTGCCCGCGTTGAGCGGATGGAAGCCGTCCGCGTCCTTCTCCGGCTTCACCGCGGAGATGATGGCGTCCGCGTCGATGTGCTTCGGCAACGGCAGCTGCACCAGGATGCCGTGCACCGCCGGGTCATCGTTGAGCTTGCGCACCACCTCCAGCAGCGCTTCCTGGGTGATGCTCGCGTCGTGGTGGTGCTCCCAGGAGTTGAAGCCCACCTCCTCGGCGGCCTTCTTCTTTCCGGTGACGTACACCTTCGACGCGGGGTCCTCGCCCACGCGCACCACGGCGAGCCCCGGGACGAGGCCGCGCTCCTTCTTGAGCCGCTCGACCTCCGCCTTCACCTCCGCCCGCACCCGTGCCGCCACTGCCTTGCCATCAATCAACTGGGCCATAACGCGGCGCACTCTATGCGAAACTCCCCGCCAGGAAGGGAGCGAAACCTCGGACATGGGCGCCGGAAAAGTTCTCGGGGCGATTGTCGGGCTGGGGGTGGGGCTGCTCATCGGCCACCCGCTCGCCATCATCCTCCTCGCCGCGGCCGGAGGGTTCGCCGGTCATCACTTCTTCGACGAGCAGCACGCCGCCTTCACGGACCCGGAAGTGCTCGCCGACTTCGGCCCGCCCCTCCCCCGCTCCTTCGACGAGCACCCCGGCGACCCGGAGGCGCCACAGCCCTCCCGCCGGGAAGAGCCGTACGAGGAGCTCGCTCGCGACATCTGCGCCCTCTTCATCGAGGTGGCCCATGCCGACGGAGACGTCCGCCGCGAGGAGGTGCGCGAGGTGCGCAACTACTTCGAGAGCGTCCTCGGCTACGGCCCCGAGTCCCTCCGGGTCGTCCGGGGACACCTGAAGGAATTCCTCGCCCGCCCGCCCGACCTGGACGCCGCCGCGCGCGCCTGCGGAGAGCAGCTCCCCTCCGCCGAGCGCTACCGGCTGCTCGACACCCTGTTCGAGCTGGCGCTCGTGGACGGAGACCTCCAGCGCTCCGAGCGGGAGGCCCTCCGGCGCGCGGCCCGGGGCCTGGGCATCTCCGAGGAGGACGAGCAGGCCATCGCCGTCCAGCACCTGGGCGAGGCGGATGACCACTACGCCGTGCTCGGCCTCACCCCGGATGCCACCGACGCCGACGTGAAGAAGGCCTTCCGCCGGCTCGCCGCCGAGTACCATCCCGACAAGGTCTCCCATCTGGGACGTCAGGCCGCCGAGCAGGCCGCCCGTCGTTTCCAGGAAGTGCGGGACGCCTACGAGGAGATACGGCGCCTGCGAGGACTGTAGCGCCGGGTTACATCCAGGAAACGCCCACGACGAGGATACTCCCCGCCATGAGCAAGCAGCGCAGCGGCCCCCCGAAGAAGAAGGAAGAAGCCTTCCACAACAACCCCTTCAAGTCCGCCATCAAGGCCATCCAGGACCAGGAGAAGAAGGAAGCCCAGGAGAAGGCCGCCGCCGCCGAGGCTGCCGCCACCGCGAAGCGCAAGGCGGCCGCCCCGCCTCCGCCGTCCAAGGCGAAGAAGGCCGCCCAGATGAGCGAGGCGGACGAGGCCACCCTCTTCTACTCCGCCATGGACGGGGTGCAGCAGATCACCAACCGCGGCGAGGCCCCCGCGCCCAACCCGCGCCTGCCCGCCATCATCGATGAGAACGCCGAGGCGCTCGCGCAGCTGTCCGAGCTCGTCGCCGGCCAGGGCGACTTCGACTTCTCCGGTGGCGACGAGTACATCGAGGGCGCCAGCCCCGGCATCGACCGGAACCTCCTGCGCGCCCTGCGCCGCGGCGACTTCTCCGTCCAGGCCCGGCTGGATCTGCACGGAATGACACAGGCCCAGGCCCGCGACGCCGTGGAGCGTTTCCTGTCGGACAGCCGTCGCGCGAAGCAGCGGTGCGTCCTCATCGTCCACGGCCGTGGCTTGAACTCAAAGGATCAGATTCCGGTGCTCAAGGACGGGCTCAAGTCGTGGCTGTCACAGAAGCGCATCGGGAACATGGTGCTGGCGTTCGCCACCGCACGTCCGCAGGACGGAGGAGCGGGAGCCGTGTACGTGCTGCTCCGGCGGTAACCTTTACGCGCGCCCGGCACTGTGCATACATGCCGCCATGGCACGCGATCTGATCGACCTGCACATCCACGTGGGTGGCGCCGTGGCGCCCCACATCCTCTGGTCCATCGCCCACCAGCAGGGCTTCAAGCTCCCGGTCAAGAACTACTTCGACTTCGTGGAGCTCATCACCTCCCGCCCCGGCAAGGTCGGGAGCCTCGACGACTACCTGAAGATTCTGCACACCTGGACGGAGAAGATTCAGTCCTCGCCCAGCGCGATTGAGCGCTCCGTCTACGAGGTCATCGGCAAGGAGTACCGCGGCAGCCGGGTGACGCAGATGGAGCTGCGCTTCAACCCCATGAAGCGCAACCTCAACTCCGAGCTGGACCTGGACCACATCATCCACGCCGCGCTGCGCGGCATGGACCGCGCGGTGCTGGAGTACGGCGTGAAGATGGGCCTCATCTTCTGCCTCGCGCGTGAGTTCGACCACAAGCTCAACAGCATCATCGTGGACAAGGCCATCAAGTACCGCAGCCGCGGCGTGTACGGCATCGACCTGGCCGGCACGGAGACCAACGCCATGGAGCTCAAGGCGGAGCGCGTGGCCGAGTACGAGGACCTCTTCGCGCGCGCCCGCAAGGCCGGCCTCAAGTGCACCGTGCACACCGGCGAGACGCGCGGCACCGGCGCCGAGGGCGTCATGTCCGTGGTGGAGAAGCTCAAGCCGCACCGCATCGGCCACGGCATCCGCGCCGCCTACGACGAGCACGCCATGAAGGTGCTCCGGGAGAACGACATCGTCCTGGAGCTGTGCCCCACGTCCAACCTCCACACCAAGGCGGTGGAGGGCGTGGAGGAGCTGCGCCACATCATCCGCACCCTCTGGGACCGCAAGGTGAAGTTCACCATCAACACCGACGGCCCCTACCTGCTCGAAACGGACATGCGCCGGGAAATCGAAATCATCGAGCAGAACGGCATCCTCACGCCGGAGCAGGTGGACCAGACGCTCGCCTGGGCCCGCCAGGCCTCCTTCATCCCCGCGTAAGGCCACGTGCACATGTACGGACTCACCCGCTCGCTCCTCTTCCGACTCGACGCGGAGCGCGCGCACCGGCTCGGCATCGCCGGGCTCCGCCAGCTGGGGCACTCGCGTGACTTGTGCGAGTCCCTGCGGGAGAACGCGCTCGAGGGCGTCACCCCGGGCATGGCCGTGGAGGTGGCCGGCCTGCGCTTCGCCCACCCGGTGGCGCTGGCCGCGGGCCTGGACAAGGACGCCGAGGCCGTGGACGGCCTCTTCGCCTGCGGCTTCTCCGCGGTGGAGATTGGCACCCTCACGCCCCGGCCCCAGCCCGGCAACCCGACGCCGCGCCTGTTCCGCCTCCCGGAGCACCGCGCCGTCATCAACCGCATGGGCTTCAACAACCACGGCGCCCAGGAGGCCGCCACGCGGCTGCGCGCGCGCACGTGGAAGCCCGGCCCGCTGGGCGTCAACATCGGCAAGAACAAGGACACGCCGCTGGAGAAGGCGGTGGACGACTACGTGGCCTGCGTGGACGCGCTTGCGCCGCTGGGCGACTACGTGGTGGTCAACGCCTCGTCGCCCAACACGCCCGGCCTGCGCAAGCTGCAGGAGCCCGAGCAGCTCACCCTCCTCCTGCGCGCCGTGCAGGAGCGGCTGGCCTCGGTGGCCCCGGGCAAGCCGCTGTTCCTGAAGATTGCCCCGGACCTCACCCCGGAGGCCGTGGACGAAGTCGTGGACGTGGCGCGCGCGTGCGGCCTCGCGGGCCTCATCGCCACCAACACCACCATCGCCCGCCCCTTCGAGCACCCGCTGGCGAAGGAGGCCGGCGGCCTGTCCGGAGCGCCCGTGCGCGAGCCGGCCAACGCCGTCATCCGCCGCGCGTACCTGCGCAGCGGCGGCGCCCTGCCCCTCATCGGCGTGGGCGGCGTCTTCACCGCCCAGGACGTCTACGAGAAGCTGCGCGCCGGCGCCTCCGTGGTGCAGGTCTACACGGGCTTCATCTACGAGGGCCCCGGCATGGTGGGACGCATCCTCCCCGCCCTGGCCGCCCTGCTCGCCCGGGACGGGTACACCCGCGTCCAGGACGCCATTGGCGCCGAGCACCGCGCACCCGTGCCTCCGTCAGCCTCTGGGGTGGGTGCCCCCAAGCACCTGTAGGGCCCCGGCCGCTCTCGTGGGGGCCAGGGGGCCCACCGGCTCCGGGGGCACCACTTCGTACGACAAAAAAATGAGCGCTCGCCGGCGCCTTGGAGTTTCACCGGCGAGCGCCCCGGGCCCAGTGCTTGACGGGCCTCGAAAGCTATTCGTTGCAACGTCCCCTGACGGGTCGGAATTCCACCCTCAGTCGTGCTCAGGAGATACTCACGACCCGACGGAGTGCCAACACCCGTCGCCCTCGAAAGTTTGGACGGCCACCGCCCGGGTTTTGTTCCCGACTACTTCTGGCCTTCCCCAACCACCCCGATTACCACGCTATTCCCGTCTACTCGATCTCCCCGCGCCATACCATCCCCATTGAAAGGACGATCAGGAAGGTTGTCCGTCGCAACGTTTCCTACGGGGAAACCGTCCGGTCATTGCGCCAACCGGACGGCAGTATGCATGCCCCTCTGACATGCCCTCAGGTGCCGGAGCCCCGGGCCACCCGCTGGTACAGGGCGTCGTGCTGGCGGACCAGCTTCTCCAGCGACAGCTCCCGAGCCACGAACTCCCGCGCGGCCCGCCCCATGGCTCTCGCTTTCTCGGGATTCGAGAGCATCTGGGTAAAGGCCTGGGCGAGCTGGGCGGGCTGCTCGGGTCTCACGATGAGGCCGCGCTCGCCGTCGCGGATGAGGTCGGGATTGCCGCCCACCCGGGTCACCACCATGGGCAGGCCCGCGGCCATGCCCTCCATGACGGCGTTGGACATGCCCTCGGCGTTGGAGCAGAGCACGCCGAAGGTGGCGCGCTTGTAGATGGCGGGCACGTCCGTGCGGTGGCGGAGGAAGTGGACGGTGTCTGCCACGCCCAGCTCCCCGGCCAGCTTCTCCAGCTCCGGCCGGCGCGGGCCGTCACCCACGAGGTAGGCGTGCAGCCGCGTGCCGCCGTGGCGCAGCATGGCCAGCGCGAGCAGCAGGTCCTCCTGCCGCTTCACGGGGTGGTTCATGTTGGCCACGTGCACCACCACCGGCGCGCCGTTCGTGTCCGGCAGCGGGCCCTTGAGGCCCTCGCGGACGCGGGCGTCGAAGCGCTGCAGGTCCAGGCCGTTGTGGATGACGGACACGCGCGTGGCGGGCAGGCCCTCTTCCTCCACCAGCATGCGGCGGATGGCCTCCGCGTTGGCGATGACGTGGTCCGCCATGCGCGTGAGCTGGGCGTGCACCGCGCGCCGCGCCCGGCCCTGCCAGTGGGACAAGTCCAGCCGCCCGACGATGACCTTGGCCCCGGCCAGCTTCGCCGCGGGCACGGCGATGAGCGTGGAGTAGAAGTCGTGCACGTGCACCAACTCCACGCGGTGCGCGCGCAGCCAGCGCGCCATCCGGTACACCTGGTACAGCGTGTTGGGCTGCGCCACGGAGCCCTTGAGGGGGAACGCCTCCGGCGCGTGGCCCAGCTTCCAGAGCGAGCCCATCAGGGGCCCGGCGTCCTCCAGCACGGAGACCTGGAGCCGGTAGCTGGGGGGCAGGCCCCGCAGCAGCTCCAGCACCTGCACCTCCGTGCCACCAATGTGGAACGACCGGGTGAATTGAACCAGGCGGAGGGGCTCCCGCCCCATCCGCACCTCCTCACGCCGCATGTCCGGACCCCTCCCACGTCGCCACCGCCGGCTCCGTCGGAGCCGGGACCTTCTGGATACCCACCGAGGACGCCACCGCCGACGCGTGGGCAATCCGCTGCGCCGCCGCCGCCAGGCCGAAGAGCACGTAGCAGTGCGCGGAGAGGATGTAGCCGGAGAACAAGTCACAGATGAGGTAGCCCACCATGGACGCCGAGAGCGCCCGTGCCAGCCAGCCCATCTCCTTGTCCCTCGACGCCTCGAAGGCGCCGCCCGCCGCTCCTCCCGCGAACACCAGGAAGAAGGCGAGCCCCACCCAGCCCAGCTCGCCAATCACGTCCAGGAAGATGTTGTGCGCCACGTACGCGCGGCGCGCCTCGGGCGGCGCGTACACGGGCCACGCGTAGCGGAAGCCGCCCGCGCCCACGCCCAGGAGCGGCTTGTCCAGGCTCATGCGGCTGGCCACCTGCCACGCGTACACGCGGCCCATGGCGGACTCGTCCTCGTGGAACGAGGTCACCGTCTCGTTGCGCTGCCAGAAGCTCTGGGGCGCGAACACCAGCAGGCCCAGCACGAAGACCGTGCCCAGCACCACCGCCTGGATGCGGCGCTTCTCGCGGATGGCCCACAGCCCCATCGCCACCGACAGGCCGATGAAGCCACCGCGCGAGTGCGACAGGACGATGGCCGTCACCGCCAGCCCCGCCGCGGCGAGGCACGCCAGCCGCCACACCCACGGGCTGCCCTTGCGCGCCAGGAAGGCCACCGCCAGCGGCACCACCAGCCCCAGGTTCATGGCCATGTGGTTCGGGTCCGCGTACACGCCCACCCAGCGCGCGCGGAAGCCCTCCACCAGGTCCACACCCGTGTTGTACCAGTCGATGACGCCGATGGACGTCACCACCGAGGCCAGCACCATGGCCCCGCACACCACCGCCAGCCTGCGCGCCGTGGTGATGACGTTGACGATGGTGAGGTAGATGGCGGTGAGCTTCAGAAGCTCGATGCCCGTGTACTGCGTCACCTCCGGGTTCACCGACCAGGAGACGGACGCCACCGCCAGCGTCGAGAACCCGATGAGCGCCATGCCTCGCGCGCCATCCACGTACATCGGCTCCGCGCGGCCCAGCCGGCGCATCACCATCAACCCCGCCGCCAGCCCCGACGTCACCAGCGCCAGTCGCGCTGACTCGAGCGCCGGAATCCACTCACCCGGCACCGCGTACATCACCGCCGCGAACGCGGTCAGCGCATAGAAGGCCCACAAGTCACGGCGCTGCCCCTGCTCGCCCGGCACCATTCCCTCCACCTCCGGCAGTTGCCTCGCGCACAATCACGCGTGCCCTGCCGGTAGCAGAGGACATGCCAGCCGCCCCTCCGGGCAAAGCCCTGGATCTTCTCGGATTGGGAGACGCCCCCGTGGCGCGGGGGGCCTCCGGACTGAAAAAACGACGGCCCTGGGGGGCGCCGCCGCAAAACCTACGGCACCGGATGGCTCTCCATGGGGAGCACGGCGGAGGCGATGGCGTCCAGCCGGCCCTCCTGGAGCCACGCGGTGCCCAGCTCGTCCCGGAGCCGCTCCAGCGTCAGCCCCAACACGCGGCGCAGCTCGTCGCGGGCCTCGGGCGGCACCGCGCCCTCCAGCCCGGCCACGGCCCGCTCGGCGGCGGTGGCCCGCAGGCGCGGCGCGTCCGGGGGGCCCTCGAAGAGGCGCTGGCCCAGCTCCACCACGCGCCCCAGCGGCACCGGCCGCGCGTCCGCCCGGCCCTCCAGCACCGCCATGGCCACCACCGCGGCCAGCAGGCGCTCCAGGCCCAGCGTCTCCAGCGGCACGCCGAAGCGGGCCAGCGCCTGGCGTGTGGACTCGGCGGTGCCGCCCAGCACACCGCGGAACACCTTCACCTGCGCCTCCGCGCGGTCCAGCAGCGCCTCGCTGGCGGCCACCTCGCGCAGCGAGCGGAACGGCACCGGCTCCGCGCCCTCCACCCGCAGGGCCCGACGCGGGCGCTTGCGGCGCAGCGCCTCGATGGCGGCGGCCTCCTCCGGCAGCACCATCAGCACGCCCTCCATCATGGCCCCGGGCGCGCGCACCAGCCGGTCCGCGCGGAACTTGAGCTGGAGCGTCAGCGTGAAGCCCACCTGGAAGATGCGCCGCAGCGGCGTCTCCTGGAGCACGTCCGTGGCGCGCCCCGGGTCCGAGCCCGTCAGGTGCTCCAGCCCCAGCGACAGGTAGTCGCGCACCGTCTCCGCCGCCCGGCGCGCGGCGTCCAAATCCCCCGGGTCCGCCAGGTCCGCCACCAGCGCGGCGTTGGCCACGTCCCGCAGCTCGTCCTCGGCGTTCTCCCGCTCCAGCATCGTCAGGCCGCGGAAGGCCGCCTCCAGGTAGTCCACGTGCCCACCGGTGGCGGTGAGCGCGGGGCCCGGCCCCGGTCCAGCGGGCCGGGGCGGAAGGTCCACGCGGCTGAAGAGGGACGCCGCCTCCTCCAGCGAGGGGAAGCCCAGGTCGGCCAGCCGCGCGCGGCGGAACTGGTAGGCCGTCTCCTCCATCTCGCTGGGAATCTCCCAGCGCACGGCCTCCAGCAGCCGCACCGCCTCGAAGGGGTTCTCCGCGATGAGGTCGTTGAGGAGCGAGCGCACCGCGGCCATCTCCACGCCCTCGACCTTGATTTCGACGAGGTAGCGCCCCTCGGGCGTCTCCATCGTCACGCCGGGCGGGTTGACGTCCGGGTTCTCCTCCAAATCGTGCACCACGGTGAACTCGCGCAGGAGGTACTCCAGCACCTCCAGGTCCACCGCGTGCAGCTTGCGGAGGAACTCCTCCGTGTCTTCGATGCCGCCGCGCGCCGCGCGCAGCCAGGTGAGCACCGAGTGCGGATCAATCTTGTCGCGCTGCCAGCCACCCAGGTCCACGAAGGCACGGAACTGCCCGGGCGACGCGAGCTGCACCAGCTCCGTCGCGTCCGCCAGCCCGATTTCCTGGATGGTGACGTAGAGGTCCTCCGGGGGCAGCGAGCGCACCAGCGCCCGCGCCTCGGGGACCTCCAACAGGGCGTCCGCCCGCTGCCGCGGGGACAGACGCATCAACCGCTGACGCAGCTCGCGCGGGGCGAGCTGCGCATCCCTGCCATTTCCCTTGCCGTTCTCGGACACGGCGGCGTGCCTACCACAGCGCCCCTGCCGGGAGGAGCACAACGCCACCCCGAGCGGCGACTACCGGATGGAGCGTCAGACGCGGGTGGACTTCCCGAACGTCCCCAGGAGCGCGCCCCAGACCTCGTCCACGCCAATCCGCTCCGTCGAGGAGAACGGAAGAATCACCTCCAGGGGCAGGTCCATGGCCTTGGACAGCTCCACGAGGCGCGGCTTGCGGCGGGCCTTGTTGAGCCGGTCGATCTTCGTGGCCACCACGAGGATGCGGCGGTTGTGCGCCTGGAGGTAGTCCAGCGTGGACAGGTCGTCCGGCGTGGGGCCCACCTCGGCGTCGATGATGCTGACGACGGCCTCCAGGCGGTGCCGCTTCTCCAGGTAGGTGGTGATCATCTCCTCCCACTGGGCCTTGTCCGCCTTGCTGGCCTTGGCGAAGCCGTAGCCGGGCAAGTCACACAGGCGCACCGTGTGGCGCTGGCCGTTGCGCTCCAGGTCCACGTCGAAGAAGTTGAGGGTGCGGGTGCGTCCGGGGGTGTTCGACACGCGCACCAGCTTCTTGCGGTTGGTGAGCGCGTTGATCATGGAGGACTTGCCCACGTTGGAGCGGCCGACGAAGGCCACCTCCGCGGAGTGGTCCGTGGGGTAGCCCTTGGGCTCCACGGCGGTGACGACGAAGCGGGCGTCGAGGATCTTGATCACGCGGCTAGGCTATTTCTTGGCGCTGGCGGGGGGCGGCGCCTGCGTGGAGGTGGTGGAGCCCTCGGCGCGGGCCGCGCGGCGGGCGCGCTCGGCGGACCAGTGGTCGATGGCCTTGAGCGACTCCTTGAAGTCGAACGGCCGCAGGGAGGGCGAGGAGGCGTCGTGACAGGTGCGGCACTGCTTCTCCGACGGGTCCACCAGCCCCACCAGCCGGGACAGCTCCGAGTCCTTCATCACGTACTCGGGGGAGTAGTACTGGCCGCCGCCGTGGCACGTCTCGCAGGTGACGCTGGCGGTGGCCTGGGCGGCCTGGTCCGGCGAGTGGCAGGACAGGCACCGGCCGTCCTTCTGCTGCTGCTCGGAGAGCGAGTTCTCGGCCCGGGCGTGCTTGGACTGCATCCACGCCTCGTAGGCCTCGGGGTGGCAGCCCTTGCAGCTATCCGGACCGACGAAGTCGGCGGCCGCCGCCGCGCCGCCGAGGGCCAGCAGGAGGACGGAGAGGACCCTGACGCCAGGAGAACGCATGGCGTGTCGGACTAGCAGACCCCCCCGGACGGGGCAAGGCGTCTCGTGATTGAATGCCAGCCAGCGGTAACCGTTGAAAGACCGTGGTTTTCTTGAGCCCTGCCTGCCCGATCCGTTAGGGAGGAGTCGTCATGCGGACCCTGACCATGCTCGCCGTGCTCGCCTTCGCGCTCCCCGCCGCCGCCAAGCCGTGGCAGGGAGTCGAGCCGGGCGTCTCCAAGAAGGAGGAAGTCGTCAAGAAGTTCGGCGAGCCCTCGCGCACCGTTCCCCAGGACGGCAAGGAGGTCCTCGTCTACCTGGGCAAGGAGGCCATCAAGGGCACCACCCAGGCCCAGTTCCGGGTGGATCCGGGCTCGCAGACGGTGGAGCAGATCAACGTCTTCCCGGGGCCGGTCATCGACAAGGAGACCATCGAGAACAGCTACGGCCCGGCCTGCCCGTCCGGCCCGGTGCCCGCCAGCCCCTGCTACCTGCGCAAGCTGACGGACGACTTCCGCACCTACTTCCTCTACCCCAAGCTGGGGCTGGCCGTCTTCCTCAACGAGGACGGCAAGACGGTGCAGTCGTTCACGTTCACCACGCAGAAGGCCGCGAAGTAGGCACAGAGGACCTTTCGTGCACGTCTACGGGCTGACGGGCGGCATCGCCTCCGGCAAGAGCACGGTGACGCGGATGTTGCGCGAGCTGGGCGCCCATGTGCTGGACGCGGATGTGCTCGCCCGCGAGGTGGTGGAGCCCGGAACGCCGGGGCTGGCCGCCGTGGCCGAGCGCTTCCCCGGCGTGGTGGGCGCCGACGGCCGGCTGGACCGGGTGAAGCTGGGGGCCCGTGTCTTCTCGGACGCGAACGAGCGCGCCGCGCTCAACGCCATCGTCCACCCGCTGGTGCGCGACGCCTTCGCCCAGAAGGTCCAGGCGCTGGAGGCCCAGGGCGTCGACCGCGTCATCTACGACGTGCCCCTGCTCATCGAGAGCGGCATGCACGGCTGGATGGAGGGCGTGGTGGTGGCGTGGGTGCCCCGGGACGTGCAGAAGGCCCGGCTGATGGCGCGGGACGGGCTGGACGCGGCGGGGGCGGAGGCCCGGCTGGCCGCCCAGCTTCCGCTGGACGAGAAGCGGGCCCACGCCACCTGGGTCATCGACAACAGCGGTGACCTGGCGGCCACACGGGCCCAGGTGGAGTCGGTGTGGCGCGCCATGCTCGCGCGCGGCTGACGGGCGGGTATGCTGCGCGTCGTATGAGCGAGACGCGCAAGAAGGGTGGCGGCGCCGGGACGTACTTCATCACCGGCTACCCGGGGTTCATCGGCAAGCGGCTGGTGGAGCACATCGCGCGGGAGGACCCGAAGGGGCACATCTACGCGCTGGTGCAGCCCAAGCACCTCAAGGAGGCGCAGAAGCACGCGGCGAAGGTGAAGGGCGCCCCCGTGGAGCTGCTCACCGGCGACGTGGTGGACATGCACCTGGGCCTGTCCGGCGAGGAGTACCAGCGCCTGTGCGAGCGGGTGACGGACATCTTCCACCTCGCCGCGGTGGCCCAGCTGAGCCTGCCCAAGGAGACGGCGTGGCGGGTGAACGTGGACGGCGCCCGCAACATGCTGGAGCTGGCGCGCGACTGCTCGCGCCTGGCGCGCTTCAACCACTTCTCCACCTGCTACGTGTCCGGTGACCGGGTGGGCGTCATCGCCGAGGACGAGCTGGACCGGGGCCAGGCCTTCCGCAACTCCTACGAGGAGACGAAGTTCCAGGCGGAGCGGCTGGTGCAGCGCGCCGGGGCCACCCTGCCCATCACCGTGTTCCGGCCCTCCAGCGTGGTGGGCGACTCGCGCACGGGGGAAATCGACAAGTTCGAGGGCCCCTACTACCTGGGCATCCTGCTGGTGACGTCGCCGCTGGTGGTGCCGCTGCCCCTGCCGGGCAACGGCGTGGCGCCGCTCAACGTGGTGCCGGTGGACTACGTGGTGGAGGCGGTGTGGCACCTGTCGAAGGACGCGCGCGCCGCGGGGCGCACCTTCCACCTGGTGGACCCCAACCCCATGAGCGCCCGCCGCGTGTACGAGCTCATCGCGGAGAAGGCCAACAAGAAGCTGCCGCGCTTCAACCTCTCCGCGCGCGCCGCGGACGTCATGCTGCGGCTGCCCGTGCTGGAGAAGCTGGCCCGGCCCCAGCGCGCGGCCATCAGCTACGTGAATCACCTGGCCATCTACAACTGCCACAACACGCTGGAGCTGCTGGACGGCACGGGCGTGCGGTGCCCTCCCCTCTCCGCCTACCTGGACCAGCTCGTGGGGTACGTGCGCGAGCAGTACCGCAAGCGCCGCGAGGGCTCGGAGGTGGACGACCCGCTTGACCAGGGAGCGCCCCCGGACGAGCGTGAGGAGCGCGACGCCACCGCCCGGTAACGGGCGCGCTGGCCGGCGGTGCGTGGTAGATCGCTGGGAATGTCACGCACCTTCCAGCCAGGCGAGACCTTCACGCACGTCCGCGAGTGCGACCGGTACCGGCCGATCTACTACGCGGGTGCTTCCGGGGACTTCAACCCCATCCACATCGACCCGGAGGTCGGCAAGACGGCTGGCCTCGGGGGCGTCATCCTCCAGGGGCTGTGCACCCTGGGCTGGGCCGTGGAGGCGGTCGCCGTCTTCGTGGGCGACCCCGGCCGCATCCGGCGCGTGAGGGTGCGCTTCTCGAAGCCCGTGCGGCCCGAGGACACCATCACCTTCGAGGGCAAGGTCACCTCCGTGCAGGACGGGGTGCTCACGGCGGAAGTGTCCGCCACCAACCAGCGCGGCGAGGACGTCCTCAAGGGCGCCGTCGTCGAAGCCTCCATCGGATAGGGACACCATGGCCCTCGACAAGCGCTTCATCGGCCGTGAGTACGGCCCCTACTCGTACACCGTTGGCGCGGAGAAGCTGCGCGAGTTCGCGCTCGCGGTGGGCGGCGCGCGCCCTGGCGCTGGCACTCCGGGCGAGCCGCCCCCGCACGTCAGCCCCCTGCTCTACGACGCGCAGGCGGCGAAGGCCGGCCCGTACGGAGACCTCATCGCCTTCCCCAGCTTCGCCGTCGTCTTCGCCGTGCGCCCTTTCAGCGCCGCCATCGCGGACCCGGAGCTGGCGGTGAACATGCTGATGCTCGTGCACGGTGAGCAGGAGCTGGAGTTCCTCGACGTCATGCGCCCCGGCGACGTGATGACGACGACGGGCCGCATCGAGAACATCTTCGACAAGGCCCGCATGTCCTTCCTCGTCGTCTCCAGCGAGTCGCGCAACCAGCACGGCAAGACGGTGGTGAAGGGCACGTGGACGGCGGTCATCCGGGGCTGAGGCTTCAGCCCACCGTGATGACGCCCTCGTCCAGGAGCTGCGCGAGGATGCGCGCGGTATCCAGCCGCGTCATCCCCGACAGGGCGAAGAGGTCCTCGTAGGTCACCGCGCCGTCGATCTGCGCCAGCACGAAGCCGGCCCGGTGGTCCAGGTTCAGCCAGATGATGTCGTCCGGCTGCAGGCGCACCCGGGGTATCCGCCCCAGGTCGCCCAGCTTGGACTCCAGCATCGCCATCAGCATCTGCTCGCTGCGCTGCCGCAGCGCTTCCACGCGCGCGTCCCCGGGAGCCAGCTCCTGCGCCTTGAACAGCAGGTCCACCGCCCCCGAGTGGTCATCCAGCTCCAGCAGGTCCTCGGCCCCGCGCAACAGCAGGTCCAGCTCGCTGTCCCCCGTGGGCACGCCGTACTCCTGCGTGTCACCGCCGGACGACGGGACGCCGAACTCCTGCGTATCTCCCTCGGGGAAGCTGAACACCTCCGGCTCCGGCGCGTCCTCTTCCCGCGCGAGCAGCGCCAGCGCGTCCACCCGGCCGTTGTTGCCACCCTCCACCGGCAGGTACACCGGCGCGGGCGTCTTCCGGGAGTCGGCCTCCTCCAGTCCGCCCTTCCCTTCCGCCCATGCGCCCCAGTCTCCCTCCAGCGCGGGAGCCACCGGCGTCATCCGCCCGAGCACCTGCGCGGGAGGCGGCACCACGAAGGGCGCGCCGTTCCCACCCGAGGCCGCGCCGCCCTCCAGGTACTGGCGGGCCCGCGCGTTGCCGGGGTCCAGCTCCAGCGCGCGCTCGAACAGGCGCTGCGCGCCCACGTGGTCGCCGCTCATCCGCAGCCACAGTCCCGCCTCGACGAGCTGGTTGGCGCGCTCGGAGCTCATCTATCGCCTCGCCCCGCTCTGGGCGGAGCCTCGGAGTTGGGTGAGACAGCCCGACAACAGCTCGCAGGCCCGGGTGAGCGCCGCCACGTCCTCCGCGTCGCGCACCCGCCGCGCGTGCTCCAGCGCCTGCTCGGCCCGGGGCATCGCGTCCGCCGCCAGCCCGCCGCCTCCCGGCAACAGCCGCGCCCGCGTGAGCGCGTCCACCACGTCACGCGCCAGCGAGTCCAGCTCCACGCGCTTTGTCTTCAGCTCCTCGGACAGGCGCGCGGCCAGGAGGTACTCGCGCTGCTCTTCGATGATGCGCTTGAGCTCTTCCTCCGTCAGGCCGCTGGACGCGGTGACGGTGATGGACTGGCGCAGCCCCGTCCCCCGGTCCTTCGCGGACACGGAGACGATGCCCTCGGCGTTGATGTCGAACGTCACTTCGATTTCCACCTGCCCGCGCGGCGCCTCGCGCAGGCCGGTGAGGGCGAACTCGCCGAGCAGCTCGTTCGCCTGCGCCATCTCGTGCTCGCCCTGGAGCACCATGATCTTCACCGTGCGCTGGAAGTCCTTCGACGTGGCGAAGACCTCCGTGGCGGACGTGGGCACCGTGGTGTTCTTCGGGATGACGCGGCGCACGTAGCCGCCGGCAATCGCCACGCCCAGGCTCTGTGGCGTGACGTCCAGCAGCAGCAATTCACTGTCCTGCCCCGCCAGCGCGTGGGCCTGGATGGCGGCGCCCAGCGCCACCACCTCCTCCGGGTGCACGCCCTTGCAGGGCTCCCGGCGGAAGTAGCCGCGCACGGCCTCGACAATCTTCGGCATGCGCGTCATGCCGCCGACGAGGATGACCTCCTTCAGCTCCGAGGGACGCACGCCCGCCTCGCCCAGCACCTCGGTGGTGATGCCCACCACGCGCTCGGCCAGGTCCGACGTCAGGTCCTCCAGCTTGTCGCGGGTGAGCGTGGCCTGCAGGTGCAGCGCCGCGCCGCCGCCGGGAGGCGTGCAGATGAAGGGCAGGTTGACGTGCGACTCGCGCACGCTGGACAGCTCCACCTTGGCCTTCTCCGCGGCGTCCTTGAGCCGCTGCAGCGCCATGCGGTCCTTGCGCAAGTCGAGCCCGTGCTCCTTGGCGAAGCCGAACACCAGCCACTCGATGATGCGGTTGTCCCAGTCCTCACCGCCCAGGTACGTGTCGCCGCCGGTGGCCACCACGTCGAAGACGCCCTGGCTGATTTCCAGCACCGACACGTCGAACGTGCCGCCGCCCAAATCCAGCACCGCCACGCGCCCGTTCACCGTGCGCCCGAAGCCGTAGGCCAGCGCCGCCGCCGTGGGCTCGTTGATGATGCGCAGCACCTCCAGCCCGGCGATGCGCCCCGCGTCCTTGGTGGCCTGCCGCTGGGCGTCGTTGAAGTACGCCGGCACGGTGACGACCGCCTTGGTGACGGGCCTGCCGAAGTGCGCCTCCGCGTCCGCCTTCAGCTCCTGCAGAATCATGGCGCTGATTTCGGGGACGGACAGGTCCCTGCCGCCCATGCGGATGCGCAAGTCATCATGCTGCCCCGCCACCACCGCGTAGGGCAGCGAGCGCAGCGCGTCCTGCACCTCGTGGGACGAGAACTTCCGGCCGATGAGCCGCTTGGCGGCGTACACCGTCTCCTGCGGGTTGGTGATGGCCTGGCGCTTGGCGATGCTGCCCACCAGCCGCTTGGCGTTCTTCGACACCGCCACCACCGACGGCGTGAGCGCCACGCCGGTGCGGTTCTTGATGACGACGGGCTGGCCGTCCTGGACGGTGGCGACGATGCTGTTCGTCGTCCCCAGGTCGATTCCAATGAGAGGTTCGGACTCAGCCATGGGGAACCGTGCGCATCCTAGAGCCTAGAACGTCCAGCGCAGCTTCTTGAGCGCCGCCTTCGCCTCGGCGTTTTCCGGATCCAACTTCGCCGCCTCCTCGAAAGCCCGCTTGGCGAGCTTCTTCGATCCGGCGTCCATGAGCACCTTTCCGAGCAGCACATGGTGCTCCACGCGCTGGGGTTGCAGGTCCGCGGCGCGCTGCGCCAGGGCGCGGACCTCTCCCACCTCCTGCGCGAGCTGGTAGCCCAGGCGCGCCGCCCGGTACGCCGCTTCGCCGCTGCGCTCGTCCAGGGAGGCGGCCAGCCGGTACGCCGCGTGGGCGCCGCTGGCGTCTCCGTGCTTCTCCAGCTCGCGGCCGCGCTCCAGCTCCTTGAGGGCCCGCTGCTCGTCGTGCTTGCGGCGCGCCTCCACGAGCAGCACCGCCACCTCGCGGTTCTTCGGGTCCAGGGTCTGCACCTGGTGGAAGTCCTGGTACGCCCGCTCCCACTCGCCCCGGGCGATGGCCGCCTTGCCCCGGGCAATCAGCTCCGTCAGCTTCCCGGTGCGCGCCAGGTACGGGTGCCGCGCGAGGCGGGCCTGCCGCTCGGCGCGGCGGGCCTCGGACTCCGCGTCGTTCACCGGTGGAGGGGGCGCGGGCGGCGCGCTCGAAGGCCGCGGCGGCAGTGGAGGACCGAAGGGCCGGCGCGGCGGGGGCCCCATGGGCCGGGGCGGCGCGGCCAC
>NZ_JABBJJ010000197.1 GCF_012933655.1 Pyxidicoccus fallax
ATGGCAGCAAGGCGGGCTTCGCGCGGGAGGTGCGCCAGTGGGCCGAGACCGAACTCTGCCGCATCGCACGCGTGGACTTCGAGCTGGCGCGGCCGGAGGGCGGCTTTCGCGAGGTCTTCGACAGCTTCTGGGAGGACCTGGCGTGGTGCGCGACGAGAAAGCCGGAGCTGTTCCACTTCACCTTCATGCATTGGCATCCGGACTCGCTGGAGCCGGAGGCGTTGGGCAGTCAGGCGCGGGAGGTGGTGAGGGAGGTGCTGGCGCACGGTGAGCGCGAGGGGGCGCTGGCGCCTGGAAGCGTGCAGGTGGGCGAGGGGCTCATCTGGGGAGCGCTGGCGGAGCTGGTGCGGGCGGTGGCGCGAGGGGACGAGCAGAGCGCGCTGGAGAACGTCCGTCCCATGGGACGGGTGCTCTGGAAGGCGCTGGCGGCGGAAGAGGACCGCGGTGCCGGAGGCGGGCGAACGCCTCCGCTGGAGGGCGTTGGCACCGAAGGCGCCGAGGCAGAAGGTGCGGGGACTCCTCCGCTGGTAAGCGCGTTGCATCCGGGCGCCGCGGCGCTGGACGCGTTCGGAGCGGAAGACTCGGGTGCAGGCAGCGTGGGGACTCCGCTACCGGATCGGGTGCCCCAGGACGCTTCAACTGCCCGCGACTCTGGGACAGAAGCGCTCGGAGCGACGAGCTTGCGTCGAGGTGACAGCTTCCGCCGGAGCGGGACATGCCCTCCAGCTCGACAGCATGCTCGCTCCCCTTGTTCCGTGCGCCGATCCGCTTCGAGCTTCGCCGGGCGGAACCCTTCTCCGCGCAGTGCCTTACGGCGTCCTGAATCAATCGCACGACCGACGCAGGCGCTCGTCGTGGGCGTTCCGACGTGCACATTGGCGGCTCAACCCCTCGCCTCACCAGGGCAGGTCGAACTCCATTCGAAGCCGCGCCGTGGCGGTGCAGTGAAAGCCACGCCCCTGTCACCAGGGCAGGTCGAACATCACCGCCACGTGCACCATGAAGGCGAAGCGCTCCCGTTGCGCTCCGGCGATGGGGAAGTAGTCGGCGCCGAGGTCCACCGCGCCCGAGACCCTGCTCGACAGCGTGAACCGCCCGCCCACCACGGGCCCCGCTCCATACCGGCCGAGGTCGGGGAACAACGTGGTCCCCGCGCCCAGGAAGGTCCTCCAGGCCCCCTGCCCCGCCAGCACCCCGCCCTGGAACTGGTAGGCGGGAAAATCGCCGGGCACCACGCGTGCGCTCCCGCTCACTTCCAGGAGCCTCCGTTGCATGAAGCCACCCGTGTGCACCGTCGGCTCCGCCCGGGCGGGCGTGGAGAAGAGCAGGCAGCTCACCAGGGCCATTCCCAGGGCACGGAGCCACGCAGAGGGCCCGTCAAACACAGACAATCGGAGCGGTCGGTGCATCCTTCACTCCTACGCCCCTGGGAAGGAATGCACCGTGAGGCACCTCACACACCTGAGGTGAGCACGCTCACAACCCGCGGGCTCAGGAGCGGACGCGAATCACCAGCTTGCCGAACGGCCCGCGGTCCAGGTGCTCCAGCGCCTTCGGGAACTCGGCGAGGGGGTACACCGCGTCGATGACCGGCTTCAGCGCGAGCCGGTCCACCGCGCTCACCAGCTCCTCCAGGCCCCGCCGATGACCGACGAAGATGCCCTGGACGATGGCCTGCGTCTGTATCAGCGGCACCACCTGGAAGCGCGCCTCGAAGCCCTCCAGCACTCCAATCAGGGAGATGCGTCCCCCCGGCGCGATGGCCCGCGCCGAGCGCCCGAGGTTCTCTCCCCCGACCAGCTCCAGGATGTGGTCGGCGCCCCGCCCCTGCGTCAGCTCCAGCACCGTCTTCTCCCAGTCTGGGGTGTGGAGGCGGTGGATGCCGTGCGCCGCGCCCAGTTCCCGGACGCGCGCGAGCTTGCCCTCGTCACCGGACACCACGATGACTCGCGCCCCCATGGCCGACGCGAGCTGCACCGCGAACAGCGACACGCCACCCGTGCCCTGCGTCACCACCGTCTGCCCCGGCCGCAGCCCGCCCAGCTCCATCAGCGCCGTCCACACCGTGAGCGCGGCGCACGGAAGCGTGCTCGCCCCCACGCCGTCCAGCGTCTCGGGGGCGGCCACCAGCCACTGCTCGGGCAGAGCCACGTACTCGGCCAGCACACCGGGCACGCTGCCCCCGAGGGCTCGCGGCGACCGGGGCGGCGGGCCATCCACCCAGTCCGTCTGGAAGTTGGCGATGACGCGCGCGCCCTCCTTGAACCGCTGCACGCCCGCTCCGACGGCGACGACCTCGCCCGCCATGTCGGAGGTGGGGACCAGCGCCTGGGGACCTCCCGTGTAGCCTCCCATGTCGATGACGAGCTTCTCGCGGTAGTTGAGGGATACCGCCGAGACGCGCACCAGCACCTCGCCCGGCGCCGGCTTCGGAATCTCCACTTCCGCCAGCTCCAGGTGCTGCCGTCCGGACTGCCGCATCTGCCAACGCTTCATCGTGCCGCCCATCGTTCGCTCCGGGGTCATGCGTGAACACCGCAGGAGCGATATAGAGACGAGCCGATTTCTCCAGTGACGACACTTCGTCGACTCACTGGCGACATCCAGGCACCAATCGGAGCCGCGCCATGATGAATCGCCTCAGCGGAGTCCTCTCCTTCGTCCAGGCCGCCGACGCCGGCAGCTTCGCGCTCGCCGCCGAGCGCATGGGCCTGTCGCGCTCGGCGGTGGGCAAGAGCATCGCCCGCCTGGAAGAGCGGCTCGGGACGCGCCTGTTCGTGCGCACCACGCGCAATCAGAGCCTCACCGATGACGGTCAGGCCTTCTACGAGCGCTGCGTGCGCGCGCTGTCGGAGTTGGAGGCCGCCGAGGCGGTGCTGGACTCGGGCCGCCGCGCTCCCACCGGGCGCCTGCGCGTGAGCGCGCCGGTGATGATAGGCCGGTGCTGCGCGGCGCCGGTGCTCTGGGAATTGGCGCGCCAGCATCCCGGGCTGGAGCTGGAAATCGCCTTCAGCGACCGCGTGGTGGACCTCATCGAGGACGGCTACGACCTGGCCGTCCGCGTCGCGCCCCTGACGGACCATGCCGGCCTCACGGCCCGCCGGCTCGGCGTCCAGGAGATGGTGGTCTGCGCCTCACCGGAGTACCTCGCGAGACATGGCCGTCCCGAGACGCTCGCGGACGTCGAGCACCACGAGGTCGTCGCCTACGGCCGCAACGGCGTGGGCAAGCCCTGGCGGTTCCCGGATGGCCAGGGCGGCGAGAAGGTGGTGCCCATCCGCTCGCGCCTGCTCTTCGACGACGTGGAGACCGTCGCCGACGCCACGACCGAGGGCGCCGGACTGGGGTGGCTGCCGTCCTGGCTCGTCGCGGAGCGGATTCGCGACGGGCGGCTCGTGGTGGTGCTGGAGCAGGAGCGCCGCTACAGCAACGAGGTGTTCGCCGTGTGGCCGCAGAACAAGCACCTGCCCTCGAAGGTGCGCGCCGCCATCGACGCGCTCGTCGCGCGCATCCCCGAGCGGCTGGCGGCGTGCACCCTCGAAGCCCCGAGCGTCAGCGGGGCCGCCGGCTCTCCTGGAAGGTCACCTCCAGCGGCACTTCCTTCCCATCACGGACGACCACCGCGGTCACCGTCTCGCCGGGCTTCGAGGCGTTGAGCACGAACATCAGGTCCTCGACGCCGCCAATCACGTGCTTGCCGAGCCGCACGAGGACGTCGCCGCGCTTCATGCCCGCATGCTCCGCCGCGCCCCCGGCGCGCACGCCCGCCAGCAGCATGCCCTTCCGCCCGTCCGGCGGGCCCGCGTAGTCCGGCACCGTGCCCAGCGACGCGTTGAAGCTGCGCAAGTCCCCGCGCGGCGCCGGTGAGGGCACCTTGCGGTAGGTGAGCGCCGTCTGCCCGTCCAGCGCCAGCGCCACGGCCGAGACGATGTCCGCCACCCGCGCCGTGCCCGCCACGTTGAGCGTCTCCACCGTGTCCGACGGCTTGTGGTAGTCCGAGTGCGTCCCCGTGAAGAAGTGCAGCACGGGGACGCCGGCCGCGTAGAACGGTGAATGGTCGCTCGGGCCGTACCCGTCGCCGCTGGAGGTGCACGGGACGCGGGCCTTCTCGCAGGCGGCGGTGATGAGCGGCCCCCACTCGGCGGCGGACTCTGCGCCCAGCACCGTCAGTCCTCCGGCGCGCAGCCGGCCCACCATGTCCAGGTTCAGCATGGCGGCGATGCCCTTCATGCCCGCGTCGCCCCGCTGCCGCGTGAAGTACGTGGAGCCGAGCACGCCCGTCTCCTCGCCGGAGAAGGCGACGAAGAGCACGTCGCGCTTCAGCCGCTCGCGCTGCCCCGCGAGGGTGCGCGCGATTTCCAGCAGCCCCGCCACGCCCGACGCGTTGTCGTCCGCCCCACCGTGCGGCTCGCTCCGGTCCGGCGTGAGCGAGTAGCGCCCGCCCAGGCCCAGATGGTCATAGTGGGCGCCAATCACGATGGCGCCCGGCAGCTTCCCCTCGCCCGCCTCCAGCAGCGCCGCCACGTTGAAGGCGTCGCGCTTCTCGAAGTCGAGCCGCACGTCCACGCGCGCGTCCACCCGCTGGCCCTTCTCCAGCGCCGCCATCAGCGGCTCCAGCGCCGCGCGCTTCACCACCACCACGGGGATGCCCGCGTCCCCGGGCCCTTCCGGAGACAGGCCGGGCAGCGACGCCTCGGGCGGCGGCGTCCAGTCCTTCACCGGAGGCGTGGGCGCTTCGGGCCAGTCCACGACGAGGAGCGCCTTCGCGCCCCGCTGCGCCGCGGCCCAGGCCTTGTAGCGGAGGTCTCCGAAGCGCCGCTGCTTGTCCGTGTCCGAGAAGGCCGCCGTGTCCGGCACGAAGCGCCGCACCACCGCAATCTTCCCCTTCACGGAGCGCTTCGCGTAGTCATCCACCTTCAGCGAGGGCTCGACGATGCCGTACCCCGCGAGCACCAGCGGCCCCTGCGCCACCGCCTGCGCGGAGAACCCCAGCACCGTGTACGCGTCCCCCGGCAGCACCGTGCCGCCGAGCTTCACCTCCGTCCCCGCGCCGGGCTTCACCGCCGTGGTCACCGGGAACACCTGACGGAAGGAGCCCGCGTCCCCCGCGGGCTTCAGGCCCAGCTCCTGGAAGCGCGCCTCGATGTGCCGGCCCGCCGCCTCCAGCCCCGCGGTGCCGATGCCGCGCCCCTCGCGCTCCGGGGCCGCGAGGAAGGCGACGTCCCGCTTGATGCGCTCGGTGGCCGTCTCCGCGACGCTGGCGGGCGTGGCGTCGTCCACCCAGCGCGCGAGGAAGACGTTGGTGTCGTTGCGGCCGGGCGCCGTGGCGCGGTTGCTGGAGAACACGAGCCACTTCCCGTCCGGGGAGAACATGGGGAAGCCGTCGAAGCCCGGCGCGTGGGTGATGCGCTCCAGGTTCGCGCCGTCGAGGTCCACCGCCCAGATGTCGAACTCGCGGCCCTTCGGGTCGCCGTGGTTGGACGAGAAGAGGATGCGCCGGCCGTTGGGGTGGAAGAAGGGCGCGAAGGCGGCGGCGTTGAGCCACGTCACCTGCCGCGCCTCGGAGCCGTCCGCGTTGGCCACGTACAGCTCCAGCTTCGTGGGCCGCACCAGCCCCCGGGCCAGCAGCGCCTGGTAGTCCTCCAGCTCCTTGCCGGGCCGGGGCCGCGAGGCGCGCCAGACAATCTTCGAGCAGTCCGCGTTGAAGAACGCGCCGCCGTCATAGCCGGGCGTGTGCGTCAGCCGCCGCACGTTCTTCCCGTCCCGGTCCATGCGGTACAGCTCCAAATCGCCATCCCGCACCGACGTGAAGAGGATGGAGCCGTCCTTCGCGCAGACGGTGCCCTCCGCGTCGTAGCCCGGCGTCTCCGTCAGCCGCGTCACCTCGCCGCTCCCGTCCGCGCGCGACAGGAAGATGTCGTACGTGTCGTAGAGGGCCCAGACGTAGCCCATGGAGTGGTCCGGGCGCGGCGGGCAGGCCTCGCCGCCCAGGTGCGTGGAGGCGTAGATGAGCTCCTGGTCCCCCGGCAGGAAGTGCGCGCACGTCGTCGCGCCCCTGCCGCTCGACACGGGCGTCAGCGCGGGCGCCGCGCTCCCCGGGTCCATGGCCATGCGGAAGATGCGGTCACACCCCATGCCCTCCAGCCGGGCCTGGAGCGACAACTGCTTGCCGTCGAAGGACCAGTAGGCCTCCGCGTTCTCCCCGCCGAAGGTGAGCTGGCGCAGGTCGGCCAGGCGCACCTCCTGGGGCAGCGCGGGCGCGGTGGACGCCGGAGGACGGGCCTCCTCCGGAGCGGGTCCGGTGCCCGACGGGGTGGCACAACCAACGAGGGCCAGGAAGGGGAGCAGATGACGCTTCATGGCTGAAACCATGACAAACCCGTGAAGCCAGCTCAATGTGTACCTGGGTTGTAGGTGCACCAGCCCCTGGACGAGACTGCCGCCCGCCAAAACCCCGGAGGGTCAGGATGGGAATCGCAGAGCGCAAGGCCGCGAAGCAGTTCGAGGAGACGCACTACGCGAAGCTCAAGAAGGACATCGACGCGGCGGCGGGCTTCGAGGTGCCGGTGGAGGTGGACTGGGCCACGCTCGCGCTGGACGGCTACGAGCACCTCTACGAAGAGGCGTGGACGAAGGTCTACTTCGAGCCGCTCATCGGCGCGCTCCGGGCCATCGGCCAGGACGAGCTGGGCCGCGAGTTCCTGAAGGGCGCGCTCAAGCGCATCCTCATCCGCAACACCAACGACACCTCGTACGCCGGCAACGTGGCCACCTTCAAGGAGGGCGTGCTCACGCTGGACCACCAGCCCTTCACCAACGTGGACGACGTGAAGGACCGGCAGGAGGCCATCCAGAAGACGCTGGAGGCCGCGCCCGAGGCACCCAATCCCTACGCGAACGAGAACCCGGCGCGCGTGCTGCTCGACTGGAACGCGAAGGGGGTGAACGCGGCGCTGTACGCGGTGCTGCGCCTCGCCGGGCGCCAGCAGGCCGGCATCCCCCTGCTGCTGCCGCGCGTGACGCTCTCCTTGCGCAGCGGGCGCGCCGTGTCCGGCTTCGTGAAGGAGATGCTGGAGGACCGCCACGAGGGTCGCTCCGTGCTCCTCTACTCGCCCCGGGAGAATGGCATCCCCTACGACGAGGCCACCCTCATCCCCGTGGGCATCATCGAGACCCTCTCCATCCTCGACGTGCCGGCCTTCGGCACCCTCCAGCGTGACGCGGCGGCGGTGCCCTCCGTGCTCCAGCTGCGCCGCCAGCTCGCCCAGATGGAGTCCCGCGTGCGCGCCGCCACGGAAGCCTCCATCGCCCTGGGCCTCGCGTCCGGCGTCAACGCGTCCAGCGCCGACGAGCTGCGGGCGCTCGGCTTCCTCGCGGAGCGCACGCGCGAGGTGCTGGAGGCGCTGGTGAAGGACGACCTCGGCCGCGCCGCCCTGCGCGAGAAGGTGAAGCGCATCCACCTGCGCACCGACAAGCACGCCTCCGTGACACTCACGGACGGGACGCTGGAAGTCGTCACCGGCCGCCTCCCCGTGGACTGGTACACCCGCGGCGAGCTGGAGGCCGCGGTGCAGGCCGCGCTCTGACTTTCGGCCACCCCCGGACTCGTTTAGGAAGGGGTGGCATGAGCCGCCCCTGCCCCATCTGTCTCCAAGCCTCGCTTCGCACCATCCAGGTGAGCGGCGTCCACCTGGACACCTGCGACCGCTGCAACGGGCACTGGTTGGAGCACGGCGAGCTGGAGCGGCTGGCTCCCGCATGGAAGGCGGACGCGCTGTGGGAGGCGCTGCGGAACGCGCCCCGGCGCTGCCGCCATGCGAAGCACCATGTCCCCCATACCCGGGAGCAGTGCGGGCTGTGTGGCTCGCCGGCCGCCCGCTGCCCCACCTGCGACGAGCACCTCTCCCAGGTGCGCCTGCCCGTCTGCGCGGTGGACGTGTGCGGTGGGTGTCACGGCCTCTGGCTGGACAAGGATGAGCTCCAACTGCTTCGGCGAGCACCCAGGCAATCGCTCAAGCCCCTGGTGGGAGCCGCCGCCGTCGCCGCCGTCACCGCCGCCGCCGTGGCCGCCGCCCAGGCGTCGCCCGGCCCCAGCCCGGCCTCCTCCACGTTCCGGGACATCGGAGAGGACGCGGCGGAGGTCGCCGTGGAGGTGGTGACCGACGGGGCGCTGGAGCTGCTCGTGTCGGGTGCCGGCACGGTCGCCGAGGTGGCGGTGGAGGGAGCGTCTGTTGTCGGTACGGCAATCGCCGAGACCATGGCCGCCGTACTGGGGGCCGTCGTGGAAGTCTTCGACTGAACTCCCCTATGCTCATCGCGGCTGTCCCGGAGGGTGGGCCGGGGAGTCTTCCAGGAGAAGGCTGGATGAGACACAGCGTGAGTGCGAACGACACCGTTTCCGACCGCCGTCGTTTTCCACGGCTCGCTGCTCCGCTGTACGCGCGTCCCGCGAGGCTGCGGCGCGTGGACAAGCAGAAGGTGCTGGACGCCAGCCTCGGCGGCATCCGCATCTACTCCGACGACGACTACAAGATGGACAGCCCGCTGGAGCTGGACCTGTTCCTGAAGGACGGCACCTCGCTCCAGTGCTACGCGCGCGTGGCGTGGACGAAGCGGCTGCCCGACAAGGCCGTGGCCCGCTACGAGGTGGGCCTGGCCTTCACCGACGTGGCGGCCGGCACGCTGGACCAGCTCAAGACGGTGCTCATCGACGACGAGGGCGGCCCGGACACGCCGTAGCCGCCCCCGGACGTCTTCGCTGCTCCGCTACGCCAGCCCCAGGCCCTGCGCGACGCGCTTGCCGTACTCCGCGTCGCATTGGGTGAGGTGGTGCACCATGCGGTCCTGGATGGCCCGGTCGCACTGCTTCAGCGCGCCCACCAGGTTCTTGATGAGCTCGTCACGCTCCCACGGCTGGAAGGCCCGGTAGCGCGCGCCGGCCTGCCCGTAGTTGTTGGTGCGGCTGATCTCCTTGCGGATGACCTCGCCGGACACCTTCGGGTGGTGGCCCGGGTAATCGCGGGCCGCCTCGCGCGGCGCCGAGTGCATGCTGGGCTCGTAATTCACATGCGGGTTCTGGTCCTGCTCCGTGTTCTGGTTGTCGAACGCCATCTGCCCGTCGCGCTGGTTGGTGCTCACGCGCGTCCGGGGACGGTTGATGGGCAGTTGCAGGTAGTTGGGGCCCACGCGGTAGCGCTGCGTGTCCGAGTACGAGAACGTGCGGCCCTGCAGGAGCTTGTCGTCGGAGAAGTCCATGCCGTCGACGAGCACGCCGGTGCCGAAGGCCACCTGCTCCACTTCCGCGAAGTAGTTGGTGGGATTGCGGTCCAGCACCATGCGGCCCACGGGGCGCAGCGGGAACTGCTCCGGCGGCCAGATTTTCGTCGCGTCGAGCGGGTCGAAGTCCAGCTCGGGGTGCTCGCCGTCCTCCATGATCTGGACCTGCAGCTCCCACTCGGGGAAGTCCCCGCGGGCGATGGCGTCGTACAGGTCGCCGGTGGCGTGGTTGAAGTCCTTGGCCTGGATGGCCTGGGCCTGCTCCTGGGTGAGGTTGCGCTCACCGCCCTTGGGGATGAAGTGGTACTTCACCAGCACCGCCTCGCCCCTGGCGTTGACCCACTTGTACGCGTGGACGCCGGAGCCGCGCATCTCGCGGTAGTTGGCGGGGATGCCCCACGGGCTGAAGAGCCACGTAATCATGTGCATCGCCGCCGGCGTCAGGCTGATGAAGTCGAAGATGCGGCGCGCGTCCTGCCGGTTCGTCACCGGGTCCGGCTTGAAGGCGTGCACCACGTCCGGGAACTTCATGGCGTCACGGATGAAGAAGACCTGCAGGTTGTTGCCCACCAGGTCCCAGTTGCCGTCCTCCGTGTAGAACTTGAGCGCGAAGCCGCGCGGGTCTCGCAGCGTCTCGGGCGAGTGGCCGCCGTGGATGACGGACGAGAAGCGGGCGAACATGGGCGTGCGCTCGCCCTTCTTCTGGAAGAGCTTGGCGCGCGTGTACCTGCTGATGGGCTCGTTGCCCACGGTGCCGTAGGCCTCGAAGTACCCATGGGCGCCCGCGCCGCGCGCGTGCACCACGCGCTCCGGGATGCGCTCGCGGTCGAAGTGGCTGATTTTCTCCAGGAAGTGGTAGTTCTCCAGCACCGTCGGGCCGCGATCTCCCACCGTGCGGTTGTTGTTGTTGTCGTAGACCGGGTGCCCCTGCCGGGTGGTGAGGGAAGGACCCTTGCCCGACTGACCGTCGTTCGACTGGCTCATGACGCTCCTGGCGTTCGTCTGGGTTCGTGCCGCGAATGAGGGAAGGATGCGCCTCGCGGGCTGAGCGTTCCAAGACATCGTATCGATGCACTTGATAGCTTTACCCTATGAACCTCGCCCCCCACCCGTTCACCCTCCGGCAGCTCCAATATTTCGTCGCGGTCGCGGAGGCGCTCAGCTTCCGGAAGGCGGCGGAACGGTGCCACGTGTCGCAACCCTCGCTGAGCGCGCAGATTGCGCAGCTCGAGGGCGCGTTGGGCGTGCAACTGTTCGAGCGCGACCGGCGGCGCGTGTTGTTGACTCCCGTGGGACTGGAGTTGGTCGAACGTGCGAGGCGGCTCCTGGTGGAGGTGGACGCGCTGACCGAAGCCGCGAAGCGCGCGGGCGACCCGCTGAGCGGCACGCTGCGGCTGGGCGTCATTCCCACCGTGTCGCCCTACCTGCTGCCAGCGGTGGCGCCCACGCTGCGCAAGCGCTTCCCCCGGCTGACGGTGCGCTGGCTGGAGGACAAGACGGAGGTGCTGGTGCGCGACCTGGACCGGGGCGCGCTGGACGCCGCGCTCGTCGCCCTGGAGGCCGAGGTGGGGGACGTGGAGTCGGCGGTGCTGGCGGAGGACCCCTTCTTCCTGGTGACGCCCAGGGACCACCCGCTCGGCCAGAAGAAGGGCGAGGCGACGCCCGCGGAGCTGCGGGGCCAGGACGTGCTGCTGCTGGACGAGGGGCACTGCTTCCGCACGCAGGCGCTGGCGCTGTGCTCGCGGGCGCGCGCGCACGAGCTGGAGTTCCGCGCGACGAGCCTCCCCACGCTCACGCAGATGATTGCCTCGGGCGCGGGCATCAGCCTGCTGCCCGCGCTCGCGGTGGCCACGGAGGTGAAGCGCTCGGACCTCAAGGTGCGCCCCTTCGCGGAGCCGGTGCCGAAGCGGACGCTCGCGCTCGTGTGGCGCAAGCGCTCGCCCTTCACCGGCGCGCTGAAGGAGGTGGCCGGGGCCATGCGCGAGGCGTGGCCCCGGAAGTAGCGGGCCCCCTTCAGCCGAGCAGCGTGCCGAGGCTCAAGTCCAGCCGGCTGCGCACCAGGCCCAGGAGGCTCTCCAGCTCCGAGCCCTCCATCCTCATGCGCGAGGCCAGCTCCGCGCGGGTGAGCTTCAGGAGCCGTTCGCGGGCGTGCGCGAGCTGGCGCTGCAGGCCGGAGCGGGACTCGCCGTAGAGGGTGACGAGCCGGTCCAGCGTGAAGCCGTGGAGGTGGTGCAGCCGCAGCAGCGCGCGCTCCCGCTCGGGCATGGATGCCAGCACCTTGCGGAGCACGTCCGCGAGCAGGTCGCGCGAGTCGCGGCGCACCAGCTCGTGCTCCGGGTCCGCCGTGGAGAGCATCCGCGCGAGCGCCTCCGGGGGCTCGTCGAACAGCTCCTGGCGTCCGTCCCGATTCGCCAGCTCACCGACGATGCGCGCGGCGGTGATGCGCACCCACGCCAGCAGCGGGCCTCGGCCGGAGTAGTCCGCGACCTTCGGGGGCGCCTCGCCCCGGTTCATCAGCAGCCGCGAGCGGAGCACCTGGAGCACCTCGTCCAGGGTGGCGGCCGGCAGCGCGCCCAGCTTCGCGGGCACCCGCTGGAGCATGTGCTGGTCGAAGGCGCGCAGGGCCTGGGGGTGCCCTTCCGCGCAGGCGCACGCGAGGTACAGGTCGGTGGCGTGGAGCTGGCGCAGTGTCTCCGCCGTCACCTCGTCCGGCAGGTGCCGGGCCACGTGGCGCAGGAAGGACTCCACCGTGAGCGGCACCGTGGGCCACGCGGCCCGGGCCGCCGCGAGGTGCCCGGCCAGCAGGGCCTCCAGTCCGTCCACCTCCGCCACGCGCGCGCGCCGCTCCAGTGGCACATACGCGCGCAGCAGCGCGGCCAGGGAGCCCGGCGCTTCTGGTGTTTCGCTCATCTCGGTCCCTCCTGTCGCAACCAGGCCTCGACCCGCTCCCGCTCCGGACGTGCCCGGACCCCGAGGCCCATGAGCCGGGTCCGGGCCTCCTCGGCCAGGGCCACCGCACGCGCCCGGTCCGGGGGCTTCAGCGCCCACAGCGCCCGGGCCAGCACGAAGGCGGCCCACCCCGCGTCCCTCCGTTCGCCGGAGGAGCCGCTGAGCCGCTCGCGGGCGCGCTCGGCCAGCGGCACGGCCTTCTCCGGCGCGCCGAGCATCAGGTGCGCCTCGGCGAGGCAGGAATGGTCCCTCGCCAGGTCCATGGCGTCGGGGCCCTGGACGCGCGCGTGCAGCTCCGCGGCGCGGTGGCAGTTCGCGAGCGCCTCCGCTGGCTGGCCCCGGCGCAGGGCCAGCTCCGCCTGCCGCCAGAGCACCATGGCCGCCATGCCGCTCTCCGGGCCGAGGTGCTTGTCCACCAGGGCGCGCGCGTGGAGGATGTCCCTTCGCGCGTCCTCGTAGCGCTTCACCCGGATGTAGGCCGTGGCGCGGAAGAGCCGCACCACGGCGCTGCGCTGGGAGTCGGCCCCCAGCGAGCGCTCGAAGTGGTGGAGCGAGCGCTGGTGGAGCTCCAGCGCCTCGTCGATGCGGTCCGACTCACTGGCGAGCAGCCCCAGGTTCGCCAGCGCGAGGGCCGTCTCGGGGTGGTCCAACCCATGCACGCGCTCATAGGCGGTGAGCGCCCGCTCCATGGCCTCACGCGCCTCGTCGAGCTGTCCCTGGACGCGCAGCATGTTGCCGAGGTTCAGCAGGGGGTCGGCGACGGTGCTGTTCGCCGGAGCGCCCGAGGCCTCATGGATGGAGATGGCGCGGCGCAGGACGGCGATGCTGTCCTCCATCTGGCCCAGGAACTTGCTCGCCACGGCGACGCCGTTGAGGCTGGGAATCAGCTCGGGGTGGTGGGGCCCCAGGTGCCGCTCGCGCAGCTCCAGCGCCTGGCCGTGTAGCGCGAGCGCCTCCGAGTACTTCCGCATGCGGAAGCGGACGCGGGCCAGCATCTGGAGGAACTCCGCCGTGCGCAGCCCCTCGGGCTCGAACACCCCGCGTGCCAGCTCCAGGCCCTGCGTGATTTCCGCCTCCGCCTGGGCGTACTTCCCCTGCTGCAGGAGCAGCGAGGTGTGCCACAGGTGGAAGTCCGCGGCGATGGCCGGGAAGCGCTCGCGGCCGAGGCGCTCCACGGCGGCCCGGGCGTGGTGGATGATGCGCTCGGCGTCCGCGGCGCGCGAGAGCAGCTCGCCCACCACCCACAGCAACCGGCTCCACGCGCGCGCCACCGTCTCGTCGTCGCGGCCGGCCTCGGCGGCCCACAGCGCCTTGTAGAGGATGTCCTCCGCCTCCTTCGCCTTGCCATGCCGGGCGAGGAGATGGCCATGCGTGAGGAGCACCTCGCCCTCCAGGGGCTTGTAGTCCAGCCCGCGGAGGTCCTCGAGGAGGGCGGACGTCAGCTCGAGTCCCTCCGGGTAGCGGCCCGCGTTGAGCAGGGCCTCGGCGTCCGCCAGCTCGCGGCGGGCCGCGTCCACGTGGGGCCGGAGCGCGTCGGGCGGCTGGGGGCGGGCGGTGACCGCCGGAGCGTCCCGGCACCCCTCCAGTCCCTCCAGCGACGAGACGAGCTGCTGGGCATGGCGCACCGTCTGGGCGTCCGCCTTCTCCAGCACGCTGGTGACGGCGGCGAGCTGCCACAGCTTCGCGTCGAGACACGCGGCCGTCTGCCACGCCGCGCTGGTGGGACTCTCGCTGGCGGACATGCAGGCCTCGGTGCGCAGCGTGCGCCACTGGAAGGCGTGGGCGTCCAGCACCGCCGCGACCTTCTCCCAGGCCAGGGAGGCGTAGGGCGCGGCCGTGGCGAGGAAGGCCCCGCGCACGCGCTCGCGTCGCGCGGGGCCCCACGCCGCGTCCAGCTTCTCCGCCTCCCTGGCGCAGCGGGCCTCGCTCCGCTGTGCCACCGTGAAGGCCCCCGCCGCGCCCACCAGGCACGCCGCGCCGGTGAGCGCCGCCACCCGCGCCCATGTGCGCCGGGGCGGTGGAGCGAGCGCGGCCAGCAGCGGCTCCATGGACGGGTAGCGCTCCTCGGGACGCGCCCGCAGCCCGCGCAGCACCGCGCGCCGCACCCAGGCCGGCACCTTCAGGCCACGCGCCGGCGGGCGCACCCGGCCCTCGCGCGCGGCGCGGGTCACCGCCTCCAGGCTGTCGCCATCGAAGGGGCGCACGCCGTGGAGCGCCTCGTGGAGCGCCACGCAGAAGCTGAACTGGTCGGAGAGCGCGTCGGCCCGCCGCCCGTCGAACAGCTCCGGCGCCATGTAGGCCGGCGTGCCCAGCACCACGCCCGTCCGCGTGAGGGGGCTGGCGAGGACTTCGGGAGTGGACGCGGCTCCGCCGGACTCCTCCCGGGTCGCCGCGCCCTGCTCGCGGTTGAGGGGCCGGGCCATGCCGAAGTCCGTCACCCGCACGCGCCCGTCGCGGCCCAGCAGGACGTTGGCGGGCTTGAAGTCCCGGTGGACGAGGCCGGCCGCGTGCGCCGCCGCCAGCCCGCGCCCGGCCTCGTCGAAGACGCGCAGCACCTCCTGCCAGGAGTGCGGCTGCTTCAGCCACTCCGCCAGCGTGACGCCGTCCACCAGCTCCATGGCCAGGAAGACGCGGCCGTCATGCGTGCCCACGTCGTGGACGGTGACGACGTTGATGTGGGAGAGGCGGGCCAGCGCCTGCGCCTCCAGCAGCAGCCTCAGCCGCAATTCCTCCAGGTGGTGCCCCTCCGGCCGCAGCACCTTGAGGGCCACCTGCCGGTCCAGCCCCGGGTCATAGGCCGCGTACACCACGCCCATGGCCCCCGAGCCGATGCGCTCCAGCACCACGTACCGCGACAGCGTGGCGCCGCGCTCCAGCGACACGGAAGCCGACGCCCCGGCCCCATCCACCCCTGGCGAGGATTCGCCCCCGGCCGCCGCCGCCAGCACGCGCTGGCAGTCGGTACACCCGTCGACGTGCGTCAGCACCCGGGGCCGCTGCTCCGCCGGAAGTCCCCCCGCGAGCAGCTCGCTCAGCGTCGTCTCGTCCGGACACGTCGACATGCGTCACAAACGTATCAGGGTTTCATGACACTCCCCCGCTCCCTCTCGCGACGTGAAGCTGTGCGAAGAGCACGGAAATTTCCGAAGCGGCTGTGGCTCCGGGTTTGGGGACGACGGGTGCGGCCAGCGTCGTGTGCCGGCCGCGCCGTGCTTTCAGCGCGCGTCAGTGCGGATGGAGGTCGTCGCGCACGGAGAGGCCGCCGGGCCGCAGCGACTTGCCCTCCTGCCAGAGCAGCTCCTCCACGCGCAGGAGGAGGTCCGATAGCCCCTCTCCCGTCTCCGCGCTGATGGGGATGCCGTCGTGGGCCTGGGCGGCGAGGTGGGCCTGGTCTCCCTTCACGCCGCCCTCCAGGAGGTCGCTCTTGTTGAAGACGCGCAGGCGGGGAATCTCGTGCAGGTCGAGGTTCTTGAGGATGCGCTCCACGGCCTCGATTTGCAGGGGGTGCTCCGGGTCCGCCGCGTCCACCACGTGCAGGAGCAGGTCGGCGTCGGCCAGTTCCTCGAGGGTGGCGCGGAAGGCGCTCACCAGCATGGGCGGGAGCGCGCGGATGAAGCCCACCGTGTCGGTGATGACGACCTCGCGGTCCCGGGGGAAGCGCAGCCGGCGGCTGCTCGGGTCCAGCGTGGCGAAGAGCTTGTTCTCCGCCCGCACGCCCGAGTTCGTCAGCCGGTTGAGGAGCGTGGACTTGCCCGCGTTCGTGTAGCCGACGATGGAGAGGATGGGCACGTCGTGCCGCCGGCGCTGCTGGCGGCGCAGCTGCCGGCTGGCGCTCAGCGCGTCGATGCGCTTCTCCAGGATGGAGATGCGCTCGCGCACGCGGCGGCGGTCGATTTCGAGCTTCGTCTCACCAGGGCCTCGTCCGCCGATGCCGCCCATGAGGCGCGACAGGCCCTCGTCCCGCTGGGCGAGCCGGGGCAGGCGGTAGCGCAGCTGGGCCAGCTCCACCTGGAGGCGGCCCTCGGCGCTGTGCGCGTGCTGGGCGAAGATGTCGAGGATGAGCTGCGTGCGGTCCAGCACCTTGAGGTCCGTGTGGTCCGCGATGTGCCGGTGCTGCGAGGGCGTCAGGTCGTGGTCGAAGATGAGCGTGTCCGCGAAGAGCTGCCGCGCGCGCAGGTTGAGTTCCTCCAGCTTGCCCCGGCCAATCATGTAGCGCGGGTCCACGCGGGGCCGCGTCTGGAGCAGCTCGTCGAGGACCTGCACGCCCGCGGTGGCGGCCAGTTCGTGCAGCTCGGCCAGGGAGGACTCGGCCCGCGCGCGGTCTCCAAGCGTCACGCCGACGAGGATGGCGCGGCCCTGGGGCGCCGCCTCGCGGCCGGCGGTGGAGCGGGCGAAGGCCGCCTCCAGCTCCTCGGCCAGGGCCACGGGGTCGAGGTGGAGCTGCTCGACGCTCTCCACGGTCTCCGTCTTCCAGAACCGCCCCCGCTGCTCGGTGACCTCCGGGTCCAGGTGGCCGAGGTAGACGCGGCCCGGGACGCCGTCAGGGCCCGCGATGATGGCGCAGACGAGGTCCAGCCGGAGCAGGGCGAGGTCGGTGACGTCGTCGGGGGTGAGCGGCTCGTCCTTCAGGTGGGTGTGGACGAGGCGCAGGCCACGCAGGCGGATGTCGCCCGCGCGGAGGCGGCCGATTTCGGGGAGCTCCAGCTTGAAGGCGTCGCCGACGATGACGTGCTCGACTTCACCGCGCCGGTCGAGGAGGACGCCCACCTGCCGGCCCGTCTCGCGGGAGATGGTGGTGAGGTGGTGGGCGAGCTCGGGGCTCGTCACCTCATCGGGCCTGACGCGCAGCCGCCATGTGGCCTCCAGGTGCTTCAGTTGGCTCGGCTTGAGTCCCAGGGTGTTTCCGCTGATGGCAGGAATGGCGCCCTCCTCGAGGCGTGGAGCGTGCTCCGTCCAGGGCTCACGCTAAGCACTGTGGAGGCGCTCCCGGGCGCGGCGGGGCCGGGAGTGCTCGCCCCTCCCCGGGCCTGGACAGGGAGCGGCCGGGCGCCGCAGGCTCGCGTCCATGCATGCGCTCGCGCCCACGGAATCGCACCTTCGTCCAGGACGCGCCGGTTCCGCCCGGCTCGCCTTCGAGCGCTCGGGCTCCCGTACCGTGGTGCGCACGGCGCTGGCGCACAGCCCGCTGCGGCTGCTCACCCCGCGCAACCACGGCCATGCGGCCTGGGCCTATACGAGCTCGTTCGGCGGGGGGCTGGTGGACGGAGACCACCTCGCGCTGGAGGTGGACGTGGCGTCGGGTGCCACCGCGTTCTTGTCCACACAGGGGGCGAACCGCGTCTACCGCTCGCCCCGGGGCTGCCGGAGTGATTTGACGGCGCGGGTGGAGGAAGGGGCGTTGCTCGCGGTGGTGCCGGACCCGACGGTGTGCTTCACGGGGGCGCGGTACGCGCAGACGCTGGACGTGCGGCTGGCGGCGGGGGCCTCGCTCGTGCTCGCGGATGTCGTCACCTCCGGACGGGACGCCAGTGGGGAGCGCTGGGCCTTCGCGCACTACACCTCCGCCCTGCGCGTCCGCGTGGGTGAGCGCGCGCTGGTGGACGAGCGCTGGTTGCTGGACCCCACGCATGGGCCGTTGGCGGAGCGCCTGGGGCGCTTCAACGCGATGGCGTCCGTGCTGCTGGTGGGCCCGGTGCTGGCCTCCGCGCGCGAGGCGCTGGCCGCGCATGTGTCGGCGCTGCCCGTGTCGTCCCGCGCGGCAATCATCCCCTCCGCCAGTCCGCTCGGTACGGAGGGGCTGCTGCTGCGGGCCGCCGCGGTCTCCGTGGAGGAGCTGCTGTGCACCACCCGGCAGTGGCTGTCCTTCCTCCCGCCGCTGCTCGGCGACGACCCGTGGGCGCGGCGGGTGTAACCCCGGCGCGCCCAGTGGCGCGAGCCGTTACATGTCGGTCTCGTACTCGGCGTAGGCGGTGAGAATCGGCGACACGGCGCCAGTCCAGTTGTCGATGACCTGGACCCGCTGCTGCGTCACACCCCAGTAGATGTTACGAGTGCAGTACGAGCCCTCCTGCACGCTGTAGCCAATGTAATTGCAGGTGCCGTCCAGCCACTGCACCGTGTAACGGCCACCCGTCTGGTCGAGCCCCATGACGACGAAGACGGCCCGTCCCGACCTCGGACCCATGCCGAAACAGCTCCCCGCGCTGGGAACATCGAACGCGGAGGTGTCGACGTAACACCCCCCCTGCGCCCAGGACACGTTCAGACCCTGAACCTCGGACGCGTCTTCGGCTCGAGCAACGAACGACCCCGTCAGCGCTGCGACAGTGATGACTCCGGCAACCAGATGCTTCATGGCACCTCTCCGGTAAGGGGAGCCGTGAAACTAACGAAGCAATGACAGCCAAACAACTCATGCCAATGAATTGCATATAGCCTGGAGTTTTCGACTCCGGCCTGACACACCCGAGAATGAATCCAGGCCCACCCTGGAAGTCGTTAACGCGGCGCGCTAGCCTGCGGGCGTGCACCTCTCCCCTCGCGATGTCGACAAGCTGCTGCTGCATCAGGCCGGCTTCCTCGCGCAGAAGCGCCTCGCGCGAGGTGTCCGGCTCAACTACCCGGAGGCCGTGGCGCTCATCGCCACCCAGCTGCTCGAGTTCATCCGCGATGGCCGCGGCGTGGCCGAGCTGATGGACCTGGGCCGCCGCTTCCTCGGCCGCGCCAACGTCATGGACGGTGTGCCGGAGCTCATCGCCGAGGTGCAGGTGGAGGGCACCTTCCCGGACGGCACGAAGCTCGTCACCGTGCACCACCCCGTCGTCGCCGAGCACGGCGACCTGGAGCTGGCCCTCTACGGCAGCTTCCTGCCCGTGCCCCCGCGTGAGCGCTTCACCGTGCCCGCGACTCCGTCCCAGGACGGCCCCCCGGGCGAGGTGCGCGTGCAGCCCGGCGAGCTGGTGCTCAACGAGGGCCGCGACGCCATCTCCCTGCGCGTCACCCACCAGGGAGACCGCCCCATCCAGGTGGGCAGCCACTACCCCTTCTTCGAAACCAATCGCGCCCTCGTCTTCGACCGGGCGAAGGCCTACGGCCGCCGCCTGGACATCCCCGCGGGCACGGCCGTGCGCTTCGAGCCGGGCGAGACGAAGACGGTGCGGCTCGTGGCCATCGCCGGCAACGCGGTGGTGCGCGGCGGCAACGCGCTGGGCAGCGGGAAGGTCTCCGCCGAGGGCCGTGAGCGCGCCATGGAGGCGGTGAGACAGCAGGGCTTCGGTCACCAGGAGGAGGGCGAATGAGCCGGAAGATGGACCGCCGCCACTACGCGGACATGTTCGGCCCCACCACGGGTGACCGGGTGCGGCTGGGCGACACGGGCCTGTGGGCCGAGGTGGAGCGCGACGCCACCGTCTACGGCGACGAGTGCAAGTTCGGCGGCGGCAAGGTGCTCCGCGAGGGCATGGGCCAGCAGGCTGGCGTCGGCGACGCCGAGGCGCTCGACTGCGTCATCACCAACGCCCTCATCCTCGACTGGACGGGCATCTACAAGGCGGACATCGGCATCAAACACGGCCGCATCGCCGGCATCGGCAAGGCGGGCAACCCGGACGTCATGGCCGGCGTCACCCCGGGCATGGTGGTGGGCGTCACCACCGAGGCCATCGCCGGAGAGGGCCTCATCGTCACCGCGGGCGGCCTGGACACGCACATCCACTTCATCTGCCCCCAGCAGGCCCACGAGGCGCTCGCCAGCGGCATCACCACGTGGGTGGGCGGCGGCACCGGGCCCGCCACCGGCACCAACGCCACCACCTGCACCCCGGGCGCGTGGAACCTCCAGCGGATGCTCCAGGCCACGGACACGCTTCCGCTCAACATCGGCCTCACCGGCAAGGGCAACACCTCCCTGCCCCACGGGCTGGTGGACCAGATTCGCGCGGGCGCCATCGGCCTCAAGCTGCACGAGGACTGGGGCACCACGCCCGCCGCCATCGACACGTGCCTCTCCGTCGCCGAGGACGAGGACATCCAGGTCACCATCCACACCGACACCCTCAACGAGTCCGGCTACGTGGATGACTCGCTGGCCGCCTTCAAGGGCCGCACCATCCACACCTACCACTCCGAGGGCGCGGGCGGCGGGCACGCCCCGGACATCATCCGCGTGTGCGGCGCGCCCAACGTGCTGCCCAGCTCCACCAACCCCACGCGGCCGTACACGGTGAACACGCTCGACGAGCACCTCGACATGCTCATGGTGTGTCACCACCTGGACCGCGAGATTCCCGAGGACGTCGCCTTCGCGGAGAGCCGCATCCGCGGGGAGACCATCGCCGCGGAGGACATCCTCCACGACATGGGCGCCATCAGCATGATGGCCTCGGACAGTCAGGCCATGGGCCGCGTGGGCGAGGTCATCTGCCGCACCTGGCAGACGGCCCACAAGATGCGCGAGCAGCGCGGCCGGCTGTCCGGAGAGCGCGGCGACAACGACAACCTCCGCATCCGCCGCTACGTGGCGAAGTACACCATCAACCCCGCCATCGCCCACGGGCTGTCCCACGAGGTGGGCTCCGTCGAGGTCGGCAAGCTGGCGGACCTGGTGCTGTGGCGGCCGGCCTTCTTCGGCCTCAAGCCGGAGCTGGTACTCAAGGGCGGCTTCATCGCGTGGGCGCAGATGGGCGACGCCAACGCGTCCATTCCCACCCCACAGCCGTACCTCATGCGGCCCATGTTCGGGGCGCGGGGCCGCGCGCGCGGCGCCACCAGCGTGGCCTTCGTCTCCGCCCGCGCGCTGGCGGAGGGCACCACCCGCGACCTGGGCCTCACCAAGCGCCTGTCCGCGGTGAGCCGCTGCCGGGGCCTGGGCAAGCGGGACATGCAGCTCAACGACGCCATGCCCGCCATCACCGTGGACCCGGAGACCTACGAGGTGCGCGCCGACGGCGAGCTCCTGCGCTGCGAGCCCGCCCGCAGGCTGCCGCTGGCCCAGCTCTACTCGCTGTTCTAGGGGGCCGCGCATGGGCTCCGGCTCCATCTGGAGGCTGCTACAGCTCGGGGACTCGGGCTTTCCCACCGGGGGCTTCGCGCACTCGGGAGGCCTGGAGGCCGCCGTGCAGCAGGGCGAGGTGCGCGGGGCGCCGGAGCTGCGGCGCTTCGTGCGCGAGCTGCTGTGGCAGGCGGGCCATGGCGGGCTGCCCCTCGTCAGCGCGGCGCACGGGGAGCCCGCGACGCTGCCCGCGCTGGACGCGCGCGCGGAGGCATTCCTCACCAACCACGTGGCCAACCGCGCCAGCCGCACGCAGGGCCGGGCCTTCCTGGACACCTGCGCGCGCATCTTCCCTTCCCCGGTGGCGCCGCTGCGCGAGCAGGCCCGCGCGCAAGGGCTGCGCTTCCACCATGCCCCCGTGTTCGGCGCGGTGCTGCGCGCGCTGGACGTGGACGTGACGGACGCGCAGCGGCTGTTCCTGTCCCTGACGCTGCGGGGCACGCTGTCCGCGGCGGTGCGGCTGGGCATCGTCGGCACGCACGAGTCCCACCAGCTCCAGCACCAGGCCACGCCGCTCTTGGCCGCCGTCCTGGAGGCGTGCGCCGGGCTGGGCGTGGACGCGCTGGCGCAGCCCTCGCCCCTGCTCGACTTGCTCGGCTCCACGCACGACCGTCTCTATTCGAGGCTCTTCCTGTCCTGAGGTGAAGCGCACATGCACGACGACCACCGCGGCCACGGCCATGACGATGACCACGACCACGAGCACGAGGAGTGGGACCACCCCGGTCACTTCCACGAGCGCGAGGAGCCGAAGAAGCGCGACTACAAAGCCCGCGCCTTCACCATCGGCATCGGCGGGCCGGTGGGCAGCGGGAAGACGGCGCTGGTGCTGGCGCTGTGCCGCAAGCTGCGCGAGCGTGTGCGCCTGGGCGTGGTGACCAACGACATCTTCACCAAGGAGGACGCCGAGTTCCTGGTGCGCAACCAGGCCCTGTCCCCCGAGCGCATCAAGGCGGTGGAGACGGGCGGCTGCCCCCACGCGGCCATCCGCGAGGACATCAGCCACAACCTGATGGCGCTGGAGCAGCTCATGGAGGAGCTGAACCCCGAGCTGCTCATCGTGGAGAGCGGCGGCGACAACCTGGCGGCGCAGTACAGCCGCGAGCTGGCCGACTACACCGTCTACGTCATCGACGTGGCCGGCGGGGACAAGGTGCCGCGCAAGGGAGGCCCCGGCATCACCCAGTCCGACCTGCTCATCATCAACAAGACGGACCTGGCGCCGCACGTGGGCGCGGACCTGGGCGTCATGGAGCGTGACGCCCGGAAGATGCGCGGCGAGGGGCCCTTCGTCTTCACCCAGGTGACGAAGGGCGTGGGCCTGGACGAGGTGGTGGACCACCTCCTCCGGGCCTGGAGACAGCGGACCGCCGGCTAGCGCTGGCGGATGGCGCGGACCTCGATGTCCACGGGGTTGTCCGGCGTGGACGCGAGGATGCGGTCGCACATGGCGCCGTTGAAGAGGACGCCCTCCTCCACCACGTTCCAGGTGCCGTTACCGGCGGTGGTGCGCTCGCCGTCGATGTAGACGACCACCAGCGACGGGTCCGAGGGACGCTGCGACGGGTCCAGCTTGATGAGGCAGGGCTCGCCCGGGAGGACGGCCTTGCTGATCTTCTCCAGGGCGTCCGCCAGCTCCTCCTGGTTGGCCGCCTGGTAGAAGCCGCGCTGGCACAGGCGCGTGTCGGGGTTGCACGGGTCATTGGGGCCGCAGGACGTCTGCCCGGCCTCGCAGGTGCGGGCGAAGCCGCCGGCCCGGGCCATGGCGTCCAGCACGAGGGGGCCGTTGCCCGCCGCCGTCTCCGCGCCGAAGCCGATGACGATGGTCTTGATCTTCTTGTCGGCCAGCGCCTTCACGGCCGCCGCGGAGGCGTCCAGGTCCAGGCAGCCGCGCCGGCCCGTCTGGTTCGGGGCGCAGTTCGCCGTGGTGCAGCGGCACTGGGCGTCTTCCCCGCTGTAGATGTTGTTCTCGTTGCAGTTGGGCAGACCGTCGGTGAGGAGCACCACGAACTGCTCGCGGTCGGTGTCCTGGAGGGCCGCCAGGTTCCCCACGAAGGTCAGGCTCTGGCTCGTCGGCGTACCGCCCACGGGCTGGCCGACCCCCGAGTTGGGGATGCCCTGGAGGATGTCGTTGATCTTGTTGGCGTGGGCCAGCAGCGAGGCATCATCGTCCGCCGTCGGCATGCCCTGGCGCACGCTGGCGCTCTCCGTGGAGGCGGCCCGGCAGAACGCGTTCAGGCCCGTCTCGCCGCGCGTCTCGGGGTAGGTCGTGAGCGCGAAGCGCACGTGCGGGCCGGTGTCGGCGAGGAACTTCGGCACGGCGGCCTGCAGCTCCGTCCAGCGCGTGGGGCAGACCTGCGGGTTGCAGGCCGCGGAGACGTCCGCGACGCTGCCGCACGTAATCTGCTGATTCTGGTAGGTCGTCCGGCAGTCGGTGTCCGCCTCGTTGACCGGCAGCATCATGGAGGCGGAGGTGTCCACCAGCAGCATGATGTTGGGCTTGCGATTGCGCGCGTGGACGGTCTCCTCGATGGTCGTCTGCGCGAGGAGGAGCGGGTCCACCTCTTCGAAGTCATAGGTCTGACAGGCCCCGGCGAGGGCGCTCACGGTGGCGCCGAACGCAAGGGCGCTCAGCAGGGTCGGCCTGGCGCGCATGGGTGATGAACTCCTTATCAGGTGGAACACGCGAATCCGGTGCCGCGAAGGGTACCGCGCCACCCCCTCTCAACGCTATTCCCACGAGCGCCCTCGCCTGCCC